>NZ_JBSGYY010000045.1:0-79852 GCF_053610705.1 Streptomyces sp. NPDC054872
GGGCTTGCCCCTGGCGCGGGTGCGGGCGTTTCGCGTCTTCCTTTCGTCAGCGGGTCGACTGTGGCTGGTCGCGCAGTTCCCCGCGCCCCTTACGGGGCTCTCCGCCGTCCTCCAGCTTCGAGCCCTTCAGGAGGAACCACGCCGCCACGGCGGTGGCGATGAGCACCCCCGCGCCCACGCCCGCCGCCAGCCGAAGCCCGTCGACGAAGGCGTCCTGGGCGGAGGCCAGCATGGCCTGGGCTTCGTGGGCGGGCAGGCTCGCGGAGGATTCCACCGCGCCGCCCAGTGACTCGTGCGCGGCCGAGGCCACCTCGGGCGGGGTGCCCGCCGGGGCGGTGAAGTCGCGGTAGACACCGGTGACGATGGAGCCGAGCAGGGCGATGCCCAGGGCGGCGCCCAGTTCGTACGCCGTCTCGGAGACCGCGGACGCGGCGCCCGCCTGCTCCTTGGGCACGCTGGACAGGATGACGTCGGCGGTCACCGTGAACGAGAAGCCCGCGCCGATGCCGACGACCAGCAGCGAGGCGCCGAGCAGCGGATATCCGGTGCTCTGTTCCAGCGTGGTGAGCGCCGCGAGGGCGATGCCCACCGCCGCGAGTCCGCCGGCGACGACCGCGCGCACGGAGAACCGCCGCGCGACCGTGCCCGCGATCAGGCCGGCCGCCACCGCGCCCACCGCGGCGGGCAGTTCGGCCAGGCCCGCCTCGAAGGGTCGCCGCCCCTGGACCAGTTGCAGGAACTGGGAGAGGAAGAAGACCAGGCCGGAGAGCCCGAGCACGGTGAGGAGGTCGGCGAGGACCGCCCCGGAGAACCCGCGATTGCGGAAGAGCCGCATGTCCAGGAGAGGCGCCGTCAGGGTGAGCTGGCGCCGCACGAACCAGGTGAGCGCCGCCACGCCGAGCACAGCCGCAGCCCCGACGTCCCAGCGGATGCCGTGCGCCGCCGCCTCCTTGATGGCGTACACGACGGCGATCATGCCGATGAGCGAGAGCACGACGCTGACCAGGTCCCACGGGCCCGGCGCCGGGTTCTTCGACTCGGGCAGGAACTTGATGCCGACGACGACCAGGACCGCCATCACCGGCAGGTTGATCAGGAAGACCGAACCCCACCAGAAGTGTTCGAGCAGGAAGCCGCCGACGACAGGACCGACGGCGGCACCGGCCGACGCCATCGCGCCCCAGATGCCGACCGCGAGGCTGCGCTCCCGCGGGTCGTGGAAGATGTTGCGGATCAGCGCGAGCGTGGACGGCATCAGCGTCGCACCCGCGACACCGAGCAGCGCGCGGGCCAGCATGAGCATTTCGGGCGTGGTCGCGTAGGCGTTCAGGACCGAGACCCCGCCGAAGGCGACGGCCCCTATCAGCAGCAGCTTCTTGCGGCCGATGCGGTCGCCGAGGCTGCCCATCGAGACCAGCAGACCCGCGATGACGAACGAGTAGATGTCGCCGATCCACAGCAGCTGCGTGCCGGTCGGCTCGAGGTCCTCGCTGATGTAGGGGGTGGCGAGGCCGAGCACCGTCGCGTCCACGGCGACGAGCAGCACGGCCAGGACCAGCACGGCGAGCGCGAGCCAGCGGCCGGGGCTGCGCTCGACCTCCGCCGACGCGGTCCGCTGTTCGATGCTGGTCATGGTTCCACTCTCCGTTGTGCGCCGCCGATCAGCAGCTCGGCGATCATGTGTGTGAAGTCCTTGGCGGCCACGCGGCCGTCCAGTACGGCCCAGGCGCCGGCGCCCACGAGTCCGTACAGCGCCTCCGTGAGCCAGGCGGGGCTCAGGTCGATGCGGAACTCTCCGCTCTCCTGGCCGCGCCGGAAGAGCGCGCCGATGCTGTCGTCGAGCCGGGACCAGCCCTCGTGCTGGGCGTCGTCCTCGAACAGCTGGTTCTCGGTGACGAGGAACGCGAGCAGCCCGGCGGCCGGCTGGAACTCCTTCACCAGGCGGCGCAGCGCCTCCTGGGCGCCGTCCTCGCCGAGCCTGGCCGCATTCAGGGCGGCCTCGCACTCCTGGATGCCGAGCTCCTCCAGGGCGCGCACGAGGGCGTCGCGCCCCGCGAAGTGGCGGTGCAGGGTGGCACGGCTGATCCCCGCCGCGCGCGCCACTTCGTCCATCGTGGCCGAGCCTTTGCGGGTGAGGAGCGCCGCGGCACTCCGGAGCACCTGATCGCGATCGACTGACATGAGACAACCATAATCCATGTGAGACATTTTTGTCTCACGAGATACGCAAGGCTCTCACCGGAGGGTGGGACCTGCGGAGTTTCTCAGTGCCAGGGCAGCTGCCCGCGCCGCTCCCAGTACGCGTCGGGCTCCTCCACCAGACCCGCGAGCCGCTCCAGCTGCCCGGCGTCGAGGTCCACGGCCGCCGCGTGCAGGTTGGAGACGAGCTGGACCGAGGTGGCGGCGCCGGAGAGGACCACGCCCGCCCACGGCTGCCGGAGCACCAGGGCCAGGGACACGGCGTCGCAGCCGAGCCCGGTGGCCTCGGCGATCTCGCGCAGGGCGGCGGGCGCCTGCGGGCCGGCGAGGCGGCCGTTGGCCATGGCCTCCTTGACGAGCACGGTGAGCCCCGCGTCGTGGGCCTCGGCGAGCGCGGGGCCCGCCGATGTCTCCAGGGCGTTGTACGTCGCCTGGACCGTGCGGAAGAGCGGCGCGCCGTCGACGGTCACCTCGAGCGCGGCGCGGATCGCGGCCGCCTGCCGCGGGCCGCTGACGGAGAGCCCGACCGTCACCCCCGTGGCCGCCAACTCGGCGAGTTCGGCCTGCAGTTCCTTGTCGGTGAGGGCGGGGCTCTCCGGAGTCACGGAGTGGATCTGATAGAGGTCGAGGCGTTCGCCGAGCAGGTGGGCGCTCTCCTCGCGCTGGCGGACGTACGCGGCGAGGCTGTGGTCCTTGACCTCGTGCGGGCCCGCGGCGTCGGCGTTCCACGCGGCCGTGTAGGTGTAGCCCCACTTGCTGCCGATCACGACGTCGTGGATGTCGGGCCTGGCGTGCAGCCAGTCGGCGAGGAACTCCTCGGAACGGCCGTAGGAGCGCGCCACGTCGATGTACCGCACGCCCAACGCGTAGGCGGCGTCCAGGAGTTCGAGGGTGCGTTCACGCAGGGCCTCGACGCTGCGCGAGGGCGGCAGATCGGCGTCGCGGCCGAGCGTGATGTAGCCGGGCCTGCCGACGGCGGCGAGGCCGAAGCCGATGTGGGCGGTGGGGGTCGTTGCTGCGGCCAGACGCGAGAAAGGCATCGCGGGCTCCGTTCGGTCGACTCCTTCGGCTCCTTGCGAAGACGACCAACGTAACCCGCGATGCCCACGTCAACGCGGCACGCGCTGCCCCGGCGTCACTTACGCGCCGCGGCCCACTGCTGTTGGACCGTCAGATCGGCCTTGACCTCGGCGAGCTGGGCGGCGACGGCCGAGGGGGCGGTGCCGCCGCGGCCGTTGCGGGAGGCCAGGGCGCCGGGGACGTTCAGGACGGTGCGGACCTCGGGGGTGAGGTGCTCGGAGATCTTGGCGAACTGCTCGTCCGTGAGCTGGTCGAGCTCGATGCCGTGCGCCTCGCACTCCTTGACGCACTCCCCCGCGACCTCGTGGGCCACCCGGAACGGCACACCCTGCTTGACCAGCCATTCGGCGATGTCCGTGGCTAGCGAGAAGCCGGCCGGGGCCAGTTCCTCCATGCGCTCGCGGTGCACGGTGAGCGTCGCCATCATGCCGGTGAAGGCGGGGAGCAGGACCTCGAGCTGGTCGCTGGAGTCGAAGACCGGCTCCTTGTCCTCCTGGAGGTCGCGGTTGTACGCGAGCGGAAGCGCCTTGAGCGTGGCCATCAGGCCCGTCAGGTTGCCGATGAGCCGCCCGGACTTGCCGCGCGCCAGCTCGGCGATGTCCGGATTCTTCTTCTGCGGCATGATCGACGAGCCGGTCGAGAAGGCGTCGTGGAGCGTGACGAAGGAGAACTCCTTCGTGTTCCACAGGATGATCTCCTCGGCGATCCGGGAGAGGTTCACGCCGATCATCGCGGTGATGAAGGCGAACTCCGCCGCGAAGTCCCGGGACGCCGTGCCGTCGATGGAGTTGCCGGCCGAGCCGTGCTCGAAGCCGAGGTCCGCGGCGACGGCCTCCGGGTCGAGACCGAGCGAGGACCCCGCGAGCGCGCCCGAGCCGTACGGCGACACGGCCGTCCGCTCGTCCCACTGCCGCAGGCGTTCGGCGTCCCGGGAGAGGGACTGGACGTGCGCGAGGACGTGGTGCGCGAAGAGCACGGGCTGGGCGTGCTGGAGGTGCGTACGGCCCGGCATGGCGACGTCGGGGTGCGCCTCGGCGAGGCCCACGAGCGCGCCCTGGAGGTCGGCGATCAGGCCGCCGATGATGCGGGCGTGGTCCCGCAGGTACATCCGGAAGAGCGTCGCCACCTGGTCGTTCCGCGACCGCCCCGCGCGCAGCTTGCCGCCGAGGTCCGCCCCGAGGCGCTCGAGCAGGCCCCGCTCCAGGGCGGTGTGGACGTCCTCGTCGGCGATGGTGCCCACGAAGGAGCCGTCGGCCACATCGGCCTCGAGCCGGTCGAGGCCGCCCAGCATGCGGGTCAGCTCGTCCTCGGTGAGCAGCCCCGCCTTGTGGAGCACGCGCGCGTGGGCGCGGGACCCGGCGATGTCGTACGGCGCGAGGCGCCAGTCGAAGTGGACCGACGCCGACAGCTTGGCCAGGGCCTCGGCCGGGCCGTCCGCGAAACGGCCGCCCCAGAGCCGGACGTCACCGCCGTTGTTGCTGCTCACTTCACGTACTCCTTAGCCTGCATTCGCCGTCATGCATGAGTATGCAGAACTCCGTATGTTTCGTCAATCCGGTCTTGGCGTGCGTCGCCGCGTGAAGTCATTAGACGGGCGAAGTATCTCGGCGAATAATCCCTGACCATGGGAAAGACTCACGAACGCATCGACGGCAGACTCCGCTCCTTCATCGAGGCTCAGCCCGTCTTCTTCACCGCCACCGCGCCGCTGGCCGACGACGGCACGATCAACCTCTCCCCCAAGGGCCTCTCCGGCTCCCTCGCGGTCATCGACGATCTCACCATCGCCTACCTGGACTTCGCGGGCAGCAACGCGGAGACGGTCGCGCATCTGCGGGAGAACGGCCGCATCACCCTGATGTGGACCGCCTTCCAGGGGCCGCCGAACATCGTCCGGGTGCACGGGCGCGGCGAACCCGTCTTCCGCGACGACCCGCGCTGGGCGGAGCTGCTCGGGCACTTCCCCGGCATAGACCCGACCCCGCACGGCCTGCGCGCCATCATCGTCGTGACAGCCGAACTCATCCGTGACACCTGCGGATACGCGGTGCCCTTCATGTCGTACGACGAGGACCGCGACCTGCACGCCAAGCGCTTCGCCCGCGAGGACGACGCGTCGCTGAACGCCTACTTCAGCAAGAAGGAGTACATCGCACAGAGCATCGACGGCCTGCCGGGGCTGCCGCTGCCCTTGCCTCCTACTACGGTCTGAGCCATGCGCCCCCGTGCCGCCGTCCTCAGTTCCACAGCCGCCCTCGTGCTCGCCGTCACCGGAACCCTCGGGGCCGCGCCGGGCGCGAGCCCGCCGCTGCCGGAACGGATGGCCGACACGGGCGGCGGCAGCCAGCTCGTCACCGCCGAGGCCGCGCGCACCGGCTCCACCACCGGCACCGTCACGTGGTGGGACCGGCGCGGCGGGCGGTGGGTGAAGGCCGGGTCGGTGGCGGCGCGGTTCGGCGCGAAGGGCCTGACGGAGGGCGGCTCCCGCAAGCAGGGGACCAACACGACCCCCACCGGCCTCTTCCGCCTCCCGTACGCCTTCGGGATCAAGGCCCGGCCGCCGGGCACGGGCTATCCGTACCGCCGGGTCGCGAAGAACTCCTGGTGGTGCCAGGACAACGACTCCCGCTCCTACAACCGCTGGACCCAGCCCCGCCCCGCCGACTGCCGCGCCGCCGAGTCGGAGCACCTCATCACGTACGACCCCCAGTACGCGCACGCCCTCGTGATCGGCTTCAACTACGACCGCCCGGTGCGGGGTCGCGGCGCCGGGATCTTCCTGCACGTCAACGGCAGCGGGGCGACGGCGGGTTGCGTGTCCGTGCCGGGCGGGGCGATGGGGCGGATCCTGCGGTGGGCCGATCCGGACCAACGGCCGCACATGGCGATCGGGACGGCGTCGGGGGCGACCGCCATCACGCGGTACTGAGCGGTCCGGACTGAGCGGTCCCGCCAGCTCCGCGCCAGCTCCGTGTAGCGACCACATATCGAGACGGGTTTGCGTCCGTGCCGCGCGGCGGCGTTGCATCGCCGGGTGCAAACCGAACAGACGATCCCCACTTCAACGGAGAGCGGCGACAGGGCGGCCCGCCTCGCCGTCACGGTCTTCCCCGTCCTCGTGCTCGCCGCGGGCGCGCTCGGCCTGCTGGCGCCGGACGCCTTCAAGGGCTGGGGCACGAACGTCCCGTACCTCCTGGGGCTCGTGATGTTCTGCATGGGGCTCACCATGACCCCGCTCGACTTCCAGGGCGTCGTCAAGCGGCCCTGGGCCGTCGCGCTCGGCCTTGTCGCGCATTACGTGATCATGCCGGGCCTCGGCTGGCTGATCGCGCACGCGCTCGGGCTCTCGCCCCAGCTGGCCGCCGGTGTGATCCTCGTGGGCTGTGCGCCGAGCGGGACCGCGTCCAACGTCGTGACCTACCTGGCGCGCGGCGATGTGGCCCTGTCCGTCTCGGTGGCCACCGTCTCGACCGTGCTCGCGCCGCTCATCACACCGCCGCTGACCCTGCTCCTCGCGGGCGAGTACCTGCCCGTGGACGCGGGATCGATGGTCACCGACATCCTCAAGACCGTGCTGCTTCCGGTTCTCGCCGGTCTCGTCGTACGCCTGCTGTTCGGCCGCTACATCGGGCGGGTGCTCAGCGCGCTGCCGTGGCTTTCCGCGCTGACCATCGCCGTCATCGTGGCCGTGGTGGTCGCGGGCAGCGCGACGGCCATCAAGTCCGCCGCGCTGCTCGTGTTCGTCGCCGTCGTCCTGCACAACGGCCTCGGCCTCGCGCTCGGCTACGGCGCGGGCAAGCTGGCCCGTCTCGGCCCGCCCGCCTCGCGGGCCATGGCCTTCGAGGTCGGCATGCAGAACTCGGGGCTCGCGGCGTCGCTCGCCACCGCCCACTTCAGCCCGCTCGCCGCACTGCCCGCCGCCGTGTTCTCCGTGTGGCACAACGTCTCGGGGGCGCTGGTCGCCGCGTGGATGTCGCACCGGGCGCGCCGGACGGAGCAGGAGGCGGAATCCAGCCCGTCCGGCGTTTGAGGACGAACTCGGCGAAGCCGGTGATCGGCGGTGCGCGAGGCCCTGGGGCCGGCTAGTGCTCGTTCGAGGCCAGCCTCAGCAGGTGATCGGCCAGCGCCTGCCCTCCGGCGGCCTCCCGGCTGATCAGCATCAGGGTGTCGTCTCCCGCGATCGTCCCCAGGATGTCGTGCAGTTCCGCCTGGTCGATCGCCGAGGCCAGGAACTGGGCGGCGCCCGGCGGTGTGCGCACGACCACCAGGTTGGCCGAGGCCTCCGCGGAGATCAGGAGCTCCGCGGAGAGGCGGCGCATCCGCTCCTCCTTGGCCGACTCCCCGAGCGGCGCGCGCGGGGTGCGGAAGCCGCCCTCGCTCGGCACCGCGTAGATGAGGTCGCCCTCGGCATTGCGGATCTTCACTGCGTTCAGCTCGTCCAGGTCCCGCGAGAGCGTCGCCTGGGTGACCGTGAGGCCGTCGTCGGCGAGCAGCTTCGCCAGCTGGCTCTGGGAGCGCACCGGCTGCCGGTTGAGGATGTCCACGATCCGGCGGTGGCGTGCGGTGCGGGTCTGCGGCACGGCGGGCCCGGCGTGATCCGGGTGTTCCGCGTGCTCGTTGCCTTGCGCCTGGCTCATCGTCGTCTCATTCTCCGGATCGTCCGTCCCCGTCGGCCGCGGTGGCCTGGTCGAGCACGCCTGGCAGGGCCCCGATGAGCGCGTCCACCTCGTCGTCGCGCACGTTCAGCGGGGGCATCAGCCGTACGACATCAGGGGCGGGCGCGTTCACCAGGAAGCCGGCGTCCTGAGCCGCCTGCTGCACCTGGGGCGCGAGCGGCTCGGTGAGCACGATACCCAGCAGCAGGCCCGCACCCCGGACATGGCCCACGAGCGGGTGTCCGAGTGACTCGATTCCGTCGCGCAGCTTCTCGCCTGCCCGCTTCACGTTCTCCAGGAGTCCGTCGGCCTCGATCGTGTCGAGCACCGCGAGCCCCGCGGCGCACGCCACCGGGTTCCCGCCGAACGTCGTTCCGTGGTGACCGGGCTTGAGGAGTTCGGCCGCCGCGCCGAACGCGACCGTCGCGCCGAGCGGCAGTCCGCCGCCGAGACCCTTCGCGAGCGTGACGACGTCGGGCTGCACGCCCTCGTGCGCGAGGTACTCGAACCAGTGGCCGGTACGGCCGATTCCGGTCTGCACCTCGTCGAGGACGAGGAGGGTTCCGGTGGCCTTGGTGATGTCGCGGGCGGCCTTGAGGTAGCCCGCGGGCGGCACGACCACACCGTTCTCGCCCTGGATGGGCTCGATGACGACGAGGGCCGTCTCTTCGGTGACCGCTGCCCGCAGGGCCTCCACGTCTCCGTACGGGACGTGTGTGACGTCGCCGGGCAGCGGCAGGAACGGCTCCCGCTTGCCGGGCTGGCCGGTGAGCGCGAGCGCCCCCATGGTCCGGCCGTGGAAGCCGCCCTCCGTGGCGACCATGTGCGAACGCCCGGTCAGGCGGCCGATCTTGAAGGCGCCTTCGTTGGCCTCGGCGCCGGAGTTGCAGAAGTACACCCGGCCCTCGCGCCCGAAGAGCTGGAGCAGCCGCTCGGCCAGCGCGACGGGCGGCTCGGCGACGAAGAGGTTCGAGACGTGGCTCAGGGACGCGATCTGGGTGCTGACCGCCTCGACGACCGCCGGGTGGGCGTGGCCGAGCGCGTTGACCGCGATGCCGCCGACGAAGTCGACATACTCCTTGCCGTCTGCGTCCCACAGCTTGGTTCCCGCGCCGCGGACGAGGGGCAGCCTGGGGGTGCCGTAGTTGTCCATCAGCGCGTCCTGCCAGCGCTTGGTCAGTTCCTCGTTGCCGGTCATGCCGCTTCCCCCTCTGTCACGTCGTCGGATACGTCGGGGGCGTCCGGCACGACCATCGTGCCGATGCCCTCGTCCGTGAAGATCTCGAGCAGGATCGAGTGCTGGACCCGGCCGTCGATCACGCGGGCCGTCTCGACGCCGTTGCGGACGGCGTGCAGGCAGCCCTCCATCTTCGGGACCATGCCGCTGGCCAGCTCGGGAAGGAGCTTCTCCAGTTCCTTCGCGGTCAGGCGGCTGATCACCTCGTCGCTGTTCGGCCAGTCCTCGTAGAGTCCCTCGACGTCCGTGAGGACCATGAGGGTTTCGGCATCAAGGGCCGCAGCGAGTGCCGCAGCCGCCGTATCAGCATTGACGTTGTAGACATGTCCGTCGTCCTGGGAGCGGGCGATCGAGGAGACGACCGGGATGCGGCCGTCCGCGAGCAGCGCCTCGATGGCACCGGTGTCGATCTCGGTGATCTCGCCGACGCGGCCGATGTCGACCAACTCGCCCTCGATGCGGGGCTGGTGCTTGGTGGCGGTGATGGTGTGCGCGTCCTCGCCGGTGAGGCCGACGGCGAGCGGGCCGTGCTGGTTGAGCAGCCCGACGAGCTCGCGCTGGACCTGTCCGGCGAGCACCATCCGTACGACGTCCATGGCGTCCTCGGTGGTGACGCGCAGGCCCGCCTTGAACTCGCTGACGATGCCGTGCCGGTCGAGGGCCTTGCTGATCTGCGGTCCGCCGCCGTGCACGACGACGGGCCGCAGGCCCGCGTGGTGCAGGAAGACGACGTCCTGCGCGAAGGCGGCCTTCAGCTCCTCGTCGACCATGGCGTTGCCGCCGAACTTGATGACGACGGTCTTGCCGCGGTGCCGGGTCAGCCAGGGCAGCGCCTCGATGAGGATCTGCGCCTTGGGGAGCGCGGTGTGCTTCCGCGCGGTGGGATTACCGCTGTTGCTGCTGCTCGTGTCGCTGCTCATGAGGAGTACGCGCTGTTCTCGTGGACGTAGTCGGCGGTGAGGTCGTTGGCCCAGATCACGACGGGCTCGGCGGTGCCCGCCGCCAGATCCGCGGTGATCTTGACCTCGCGGTAGCGCATGTCGACGAGGTCGCGGTCCTCGCCCACGCTGCCGTTCTTGCAGACCCAGACGCCGTTGATCGCGACGTTCAGCTGGTCGGGCTCGAAGGCGGCCTTCGTCGTGCCGATGGCGGAGAGCACCCGGCCCCAGTTGGGGTCCTCGCCGTGGATGGCGCACTTGAGGAGGTTGTTGCGGGCGATGGAGCGGCCCACCTCGACGGCGTCGTCCTCGGAGGCGGCGTTGACGACCTCGATCCGGATGTCCTTGCTCGCGCCCTCGGCGTCGCCGATGAGCTGGCGTGCAAGGTCGTCGCAGACGGTACGGACGGCCTCGGCGAACTCGGCGTATTCCGGGGCCACTTGAGCGGCGCCGGAGGCCAGCAGGAGCACCGTGTCGTTCGTCGACATGCAGCCGTCGGAGTCGACACGGTCGAAGGTGACCTTCGTGGCGTCCCGCAGCGCCCTGTCCAGGACGTCCGCTTCGAGGTCGGCGTCCGTGGTCAGGACGACGAGCATCGTGGCGAGTCCGGGGGCGAGCATGCCCGCGCCCTTCGCCATGCCGCCGACCGTCCAACCGTCCTTGGCGGCCACGGCCGTCTTGTGCACGCTGTCGGTGGTCTTGATGGCGATGGCGGCCTTCTCGCCGCCGTGCGCGGAGAGTTCACCGGCCGCGCTCTCGACTCCCGGCAGGAGCTTGTCCATGGGGAGCGTGACGCCGATGAGCCCGGTCGACGCGACGGCGACCTCGCCCGCGTTCAGGTCGAGGGTCTCGGCGACCTTCTCCGCGGTGGCGTGTGTGTCCTGGAAGCCCTGCGGGCCCGTACAGGCGTTGGCGCCACCGGAGTTGAGGACGACGGCCGAGACGAGGCCGCCCTTGACGACCTGCTCCGACCAGAGGACCGGAGCGGCCTTGACGCGGTTGGAGGTGAAGACGCCCGCGGCGGCCAGGCGGGGCCCGGTGTTGACCACGAGGGCCAGGTCCGGGTTGCCGTTCTCCTTGATCCCGGCGGCGATGCCCGCCGCCGTGAATCCCTTAGCTGCCGTGACGCTCACGGTGCCACTCCGATCGTAGAGAGCCCGGTGGCCTCGTCGAGGCCGAGGGCGATGTTCATGCTCTGCAGGGCGCCGCCCGCGGTGCCCTTGGTGAGGTTGTCGATGGCGCAGATCACGATGACGCGCCCCGCCGCCTCGTCGTACGCGACCTGGATCTGCACGGCGTTCGAGCCGTACACGGCGGCGGTCGCCGGCCACTGCCCCTCGGGGAGCAGGCGCACGAACGGCTCGTCCGCGTAGGCCTTCTCGTACGCGGCACGCACGGACTCGGCGGTGACGCCGTCCGTCGCCTTCGCGCTGCACGTGGCGAGGATGCCGCGGGGCATCGGGGCCAGGGTGGGCGTGAAGGAGACGGTGACGGGGGTGCCCGCGGCGGCGGAAAGGTTCTGGATCATCTCGGGGGTGTGCCGGTGGACTCCGCCGACGCCGTACGGCGACATGGAGCCCATGACCTCGGAGCCGAGCAGATGCGGCTTGGCGGCCTTGCCCGCGCCCGAGGTCCCGGAAGCGGCGACGATCACCGCTTCGGCCTCGGCGAGCCCGGCGGCGTACGCGGGAAAGAGCGCGAGCGAGACGGCCGTGGGATAGCAGCCGGGCACCGCGATGCGCTTGGACCCCTCGAGTCCCGCACGGGCGCCCGGCAGCTCGGGCAGGCCGTAGGGCCAGGTACCGGCGTGCTCGCTGCCGTAGAACTTCTCCCAGTCGGCCGCGTCCTCGAGCCGGAAGTCGGCGCCCATGTCGACGACGAGGACGTCCGGGCCGAGCTGCTCGGCGACGACGGCGGACTGGCCGTGGGGCAGGGCGAGGAAGACGACATCGTGACCGGCGAGTACCTCGGCGGTGGTCGGCTCCAGGACACGGTCGGCGAGCGGCCCCAGGTGCGGCTGCAGCGCGCCGAGGCGCTGGCCCGCGTTCGAGTTGCCGGTGAGGGCGCCGATCTCCACCTCGGGGTGGACGAGCAGCAGACGCAGCAATTCACCGCCCGCGTACCCACTCGCTCCTGCCACTGCTGCGCGTACCGCCATGGAACCCTCCTCTTGGATGGCATGACTATACGCACGGCCGCAGTTTTATGCAACGAGGGTCAGGGGCGGCCAGAGATCAGCCACCGCCATCGCCGGCGTTCCGTGAAGAGGGTGGCGGTGGCCAGCAAGGTCACGGTGACCGCCGCCCAGTCCGGCCAGGCAGACCACGAGGAGACCACGGCGGCGACGAGCTGGAGCAGCACCAGCAGGACCGTGACCGGGCCCGGCACGGCGATGATCACGTGGGCCTTGTCCCCCGGGGTCGAGAACAGCGTCGGAAGGCCGATCAGGACCAGCACGGACAAGGCCGCGAGCGGCCACGAGTACGCGGCGAGGGCCCAGGGGGTGGCCACCCACGCGACGAGTTCCGTCACGAAGCGCAGGGCGGACGCGATGCGGTCGTCCGGTCGCCCCAAGGTCGCCGGCCCACCGGCAGCGTCGGTCATCCGCGGACGATCCCACGGCGCGCGGCCCGCCGCCAGAGGACGGTAAGGCCGCCGCTGCCAAGATTTCCCGCCCACAGTCACGCGGGTGGCGATGAGTTCGCACGCGAGCAAGGGTCAGTACAGAGCAAGGTTCAGTACAGACAGCCAGCCAGACGCGACGCCGACGACAGGAGAGAGTCATGCCCCGCATCACGCCCACCCTCTGGTTCGACACGCAGGGCGAGGACGCCGCCAGGTTCTACGTGCAGGTCTTCCCCAACTCGAAAATCACGAACGTCGCCCACTACGGAGACGCCGGGCCGCGTCCCGCCGGGACCGTGATGACCGTCGACTTCGAGCTCGACGGCCTGCCGTACCTGGCGCTCAACGGCGGCCCCCAGTTCACCTTCAACGAGGCGGTCTCCTTCACGATCGAGTGCGCCGACCAGGACGAGGTCGACCACTACTGGACGAAGCTCTCCGAGGGCGGCGAGGAAGGCCCCTGCGGCTGGCTCAAGGACAAGTTCGGTCTCTCCTGGCAGGTCGTCCCCGCCGCCCTGGGCGAACTCGTGTCCGACCCCGACGAGGCGCGGGCGCAGCGCGCCATGGCGGCCATGCTCGGCATGAAGAAGATCGACGTGGCGGCGCTGTACGCGGCGGCGGACCAGAAGTGACCGTCGCGCCCGCCCAAAGGGTTTGACTTGGAGCTGACTCCAGCTCCTAGGGTCGGAGCCGTCCGCCCGACACGGGCCCACGGCTCCACTGGAGGTACCGGCATGACCAGTATTCCCACCCGCCGTCTCGGTGCACTGACCGTTTCGGCGCAGGGGCTCGGCTGCATGGGGATGAGCCACGCGTACGGCGCCTCGGACGACACGCAGTCGATCACGACGCTCCACCGCGCCCTCGACCTCGGCGTCACCCTGCTCGACACCTCCGACGTCTACGGCGCCGGGCACAACGAGGAGCTGATCGGACGCGCGCTGGCCGGCCGCCGCGAGCAGGCCGTCCTCGCCACGAAGTTCGGCTTCGCCAACCGTCTCGGCGAGCCGACCCGGATCAGGGGCGACGCGGCCTACGTACGACAGGCGTGCGACGCCTCGCTGCGGCGGCTCGGGGTCGATCACATCGACCTGTACTACCTGCACCGCGTCGACCAGGACGTGCCCATCGAGGAGACGGTCGGCGCGATGTCCGAGCTCGTCGAGGCCGGGAAGGTACGTCACCTCGGTCTCTCCGAGGCGAGCGCGCAGACGATCCGGCGGGCGCACGCGGTGCATCCGATCGCCGCGCTGCAGAGCGAGTGGTCGCTGTGGACGCGGGACCTGGAGGCGGAGATCGCACCGGTCTGCCGCGAACTCGGCGTCGGCATCGTGCCGTTCTCGCCGCTCGGCCGCGGATTTCTGACCGGGCGCTACACCTCGGTCGCCGGCCTTCAGGAAGGAGACATGCGGCGCGACCAGCCGCGGTTCGCCGACGGGAACCTGGAGCGCAACCTGCCCATCGTCGCCGCCCTCAACACGCTGGCCGAGGAGAAGGGCGTCACCGCGGGGCAGCTCGCCCTCGCCTGGGTCCAGCACCGCGGCGACGACGTGGTGCCGATCCCGGGCACGCGCCGGGAGAAGTACCTCACGGAGAACCTGGGCGCGCTCGCCGTCGAGCTCTCCGCCGACGAGCTGGCGGCCATCGACGCGGCGGCGCCGGCGGGCGCGGTCGCCGGGACGCGGTACGACGAGAACAGTCTCGGATTCGTCGACAAGTAGACATCCCGGGGCGCGGGCCGGGGATGGTGGCCGCGTAGCCTGCGGCCATGCCCTCTCCGGATGAAGCAGCCACGCACGACGGCACGCGACGCGTGGGGGACCCTCAGGCCTTCCACGGCGTACCGGACGTGCTGGCGTACCTGGCCGGGACCTGGCAGGTGGAACGGACGGCGCGGGATCTGGCGGGCAACGCGGAAGGGTACTTCTCGGGCATGACGGTGTTCACCCCGTCCGACGACGGCGGCCTCCTGCACCACGAGTCCGGCACCTTCACCTGGCGCGGCACTCCCCGCCCCGCCGAGCGCACCCTCCGCTTCGTGCCGGGGAACGACCCGGCCACCGCGCACGTCCTGTTCGCCGACGGCCGCCCCTTCCACGACCTGGACCTGCGCACCGGCAGGCACACCGCCGACCACCCGTGCGCGCTCGACCTCTATCGCGGCGAGTTCGAGGTGTACGACGAGCGGCGCTGGCGGATGCGGTGGCGGGTCGCGGGCCCCGCGAAGGACCTGATCCTCACGACCGCGTACACACGATGTGGCTCCACAACGCCGCGAACAGCTCCGTGACGTCGTCCGTCTCGGGAAAGCCGGGGTCGACGGCGATCCGTACGGCCTCAGGGTCGAGCGCCGCGTGCCCCCGCACCGTCGCGTGATCAGCGCCCCTCTGCAGCACGACGCTGCGCAGGAAGAGGACGTTCGCGCACATCTCCCACCACGGGTCCCCCAGGGCGTCCGCGGCTGACGGCGGCTGCCCGGTGGCAAGGGCCCAGGGGTCCCGCGCGACGAACCGCACCCGGCCGACCCCGGTGAAGCCGGCCGCCGCCGCGCACATCGCGCAGGGCTCGTGACTGCTCCACAGGGTGTGGCCGCCCAGGTCCCATTCCGTACGCGCGCGTGCCAGCGCGTTCATCTCCGCGTGCGCCAAGGGCGTCCCCTGGAGGACGTCGTCCCCGCCCGGAGGGTCGTACGCTCGGTTGCGCCCCTCGGCGACGGCCGTCCCGGCAGCGTCGGTCAGCACTGCGCCGACCGCGAGCCCGCCGTCGCGCAGGGAGCGGTGGGCGAGTTCGAGACAGCGGCGGGCCGTGGGGGCGAGCCGCTCCCAGGCGGGGGTGAATTCCTCGGGCACGAGGGTGTTCACGGTCCTCCAGGTTCCGTTGCTCGGCGAGCAGCGACCCGCTTCGCCCGGCGGCGATGAGCGGGACGCGACTGTGCATGCGGTGATCGTGGAGCCCGCGGCTGCGCGGGTCAAGGCCTCACGACGAGTCCGCACGCGGTCCTTGCTCCCGGGACGCGTCTCACTGCAGCCCCAGCGCCATCCACTTCGCCGGGTTTTCGAGGGCGCTGAATCCGGCCTTCTCGTACACCCCGTGCGCATCGGCCGTCGCCAGCAGGATCCGGCGCAGGCCGCACGGCTCCAGATGGTCCTTGACGGCGGCCACGAGCGCGCTCCCCAGGCCCTTGCCGCGCGCCGAGCGGTCCACGTACACGTCGCAGAGCCAGGCGAAGGTCGTGTGGTCCGTGACCACGCGGGCGTACGCGACCTGCGTGCCGGAAGCCGCCTCGTAGATCCCGAAGTTGAGCGATCCCGCGATCGCCCGGTCCTGCTTCTCGCGGGAGCGGCCCATGGCCCAGTACGCGTCCGTGGAGAGCCACTGGTGGACGCGGGCGGGATCGAGCCGGGCGGCGTCGGTGGACATCTCGTACCCGGCGGGAAGCGTGTGGTGTGCGTCGGTCATGGCCGCAAGCCTCGCAGCCGCCCCGCCGGGCGGCCTCAGCGGGCGGTGCCCCACACCTCGTCGCACGCCCCTCGCAGCCTGCGTACCCCCTCGGCGATCTCCCCGAGCCCGGCGACCGCGGCGAAGCTCATCCTCAGGTACGCCGCCGGGGGTTCGGCCGCGAAGTACGGGCGGCCGGGGGCCACCGCGACGCCCGCGCGCAGCGCCGCTCCCGCCAGGGCCGTCTCGTCCGTGCCGTCGGGCAGGCGCAGCCACAGGAGGTAGCCGCCCGCGGGGATGTGCGGCAGGGCGAGTTCGGGCAGGTGCAGGCGGAGGGCGGCGGCCATCGCGTCCCTGCGGTCCTTCAACTCGACTGCCACGTTGCGCAGATGGCGCGGCCAGGCCGGGGAACCGACCAGTTCGAGCGCCGCCTCCTGAAGCGGTCTCGGCACGAAGAAGTGGTCGACGACCTGGATCGCGCGCAGCCGTTCGAGGACCGGTCCGCGCGCGGCGAGCGCGCTCACCCGGAAGCTCGGCGACGTGGCCTTGGTGAGCGAGCAGACGTGCACGACGACGCCGTCGGGATCGTCGGCCTGCAGGGGCCTGGGCAACGGCCCGGCGTCCGCATGGACGAGACGGCGCACGAAGTCGTCCTCGATGACGAAGGCCCCGGCCTCGCGCGCGATCCGCAGCACTTCCGGTCGGCGCTCCGCCGAGAGCACCGCCCCCGTCGGGTTCTGGAACAGCGGCTGGCAGACGAACACCCTCGCCCCCGTGGCCTTGAACGCCGCGGCGAGCAGTTGCGGGCGTACGCCGTCCACGTCCACCGGCACCGGAACCGGCCGCAGCCCCGCCGCGCGGGCGATGGCCAGCATGCCGGGATACGTCGGCGACTCGACCAGGACGGGCGCGCCCGGCGGGGCGAGCGCCCGCAGCGCCGTGGTGAGCCCGCTCTGGCCGCCCGCGGTGATCAGCACCTCGGCGGCCGTGATCGCGCCGCCGATGCCCCGTGCGAACCACTCCCGCAGCTCGGGAAGACCGTCGATCGGCGGCCTCCCCCACGCCCCGGGCCGCCGCCCCGCCCGGGCGAGGGCCGCCGCCATCGCGCGCTCGGGCTGCAGCGAGGGATGCAGATAGCCCCCGTTGAACTCGACGACGCCGTGCGAGGGCGCCGCGAGCGTGACCAGGACCCCGGAGGCGTCCACCGCGCGCGGCACCAGCTCCGTCGCCGCGTCGGCGCTCAGCGACACCTCCTGCCACGAGGTGTCCCCCGTCGGCGCCGCGGTGGCCTGCGGTTCGGCGCGGAAGACACCGGCGCCGGGCCGGGAGACGACAAGGCCCTCGGCGGCCAGTTGCCCCAGGGCCCGCGACACGGTCACCGGGCTCACCCTGAACCGGTCGACCAGCGCCCGGCTCGACGGCAGCTTTCCACCTGGAGAGTAGCGGTCCAACTCGTCCCGCAACCGTTTGGCCAACTCAGCGACGCTGCTACCCTCATGCATGACAGCACAGGATAGCGCTACTCGCCCGAGCCGGATAGCGGTCACCACCGCCCCAGCCGCCGCCCCCGCCACCGCCGCAGGGCCTTCGCAGCACAGCTCACGCCGAGCGGGCACCGTCATGGCCGCGCTCGGCGTCATCGCCTTCTCGCTCACCTTCCCCGCCACCGCCTGGGGGCTCGAGGGCATCGGCCCCTGGACGTTCGTGGCCCTGCGCTGCGTCCTGAGCGCGGTCATCGCGGGCGGCGCCCTGCTCGCCCTGCGCATCCCGCTGCCAGACCGCCGCCACTGGGCCGGGCTCGCGGTCGTCGCCGCCGGGGTCGTCGTCGGCTTCCCGCTGCTCACCACGCTCGCCCTGCAGACCTCCACCACCGCCCACGCGGCCGTCGTCGTCGGCCTGCTCCCACTGACGACCGCCGTGTTCTCGGCGCTGCGCACCGGCGCGCGGCCCTCGCGGACCTTCTGGGCCGCCGCCCTCACCGGCGCGGCGGCGGTGATCGCGTTCACCGTCCAGCAGAGCGGCGGCGACCTGTCCACCGCCGACCTGTACCTCTTCGCCTCGCTCCTGATCTGCGCGGCCGGTTACACCGAGGGCGGCCGCCTCGCCCGCGAGATGCCGGGCTGGCAGGTCATCGGCTGGGCGCTGGTCCTGTGCCTGCCGCTCGCCGTGGCGGGGGCGGCCGTCGCCCTCCAGCACGAGCCCTTCCAGCTCACCGGGCACAGCACCGCCGGACTGCTCTACGCCGCCATCGGCTCGCAGTTCCTCGGCCTGGTCGTCTGGTACCGCGGCATGGCCGCGATCGGCGTGCCCAAGGCCAGCCAGCTCCAGCTGGCGCAGCCGCTGCTCACGCTGGTCTGGTCGGTGTTCCTGCTCGGCGAGCACCTCACGATCGCCGCGCCCCTGACCGCCGCCGCCGTCCTCGTGTGCATCGCGGTCACCCAGCGGGCGCGCGGCTAGGGGCCGACGACTAGGCCCCGGGTCCCGGCACCCGACGTAGACTGACGGCCACGGAAAGCAACCGCAGGGTGGGACGAGGAGGTCGCTCCAGATGCGTGCAACCGTAGGCGACAAGCTGGTGGTCCACGGCAGGGTCGTGGGCCAGCACGACCGGATCGCGGAGGTCGTCGAGGTGCTCGGCACGGACGGCGGCCCGCCGTACCGCGTGCGCCTCGAGGACGGCCACGAGACGGTCATGTCACCGGGCCCCGACACCGTCGTACGGCACCAGGACCCGGCCTCGTAGCCCCGGACGCGGGACTCCGTCAGCGGGGTGGCTTGGCCGCCTTCGGGTAGTGGTCGGCCACCACGCGCGCCATCGCTCCGATCTTGTCCACGCCCACTTCCTTCGCCGAGAAGTACACGTGTCCGCGCGCCTGCGGGAATCCCTTGGCGTACGTGAGGTGGCGGGACAGCTCCGCGGGGTCCTGCCAGGCGGCGGGCTGCGCGGGATCGCCCGCCTTGTAGAGGGCCTCCCCCACGTACAGGCGCACGCCCGTGTCCTCGACGACATCGGCCCACCAGGGCAGCAGCTTGCCGTAGTCGGCGACGGTGAAGCCGATGTTCCAGTAGAGCTGCGGGCAGATGTAGTCGAGCCAGCCCTTCTTGACCCAGCCGCGGGTGTCGGCGTGCAGGTTGTCGTAGGTCTGCACCCCGGCCTGGGTGTCCGAACCGAGCGGATCGGTCGAGGCGTTGCGCCAGACCCCGAACGGGCTGATCCCGAACTGCGCGTGCTTGCGCACCTTCTTCACGCGCACCGCCATCTCGCGCACCAGGCGGTCGATGTTGTCGCGCCGCCAGGCGGCCCGGTCCGTGAAGCCACCGCCGTAGCGGGCGAAGGCGTCGTCGTCGTCGAAGACCTGCCCGGCGACCGGATACGGGTAGAAGTAGTCGTCCCAGTGCACCGCGTCGATGGCGTAGTGGCGCAGGGCGTCGAGCATCGCGTCCTGGACGAAGCGCCGCACCTCGGGCAGGCCCGGGTTGTAGTAGAGCTTCCCGCCGTACGGCACGACCCAGTCGGGGTGCAGCCGCGCCGGGTGCGTCGGGACGAGCCGCGAGGGGTCCGTGTGGTTGGCGATGCGGAAGGGGTTGAACCAGGCGTGCAGTTCAAGGCCCCTGCGGTGCGCCTCGGCCACGGCCGTGCCCAGCGGGTCCCAGCCGGGGTGCTTGCCCTGGACGCCGGTGAGGCACTCCGCCCACGGTTCGTACGGCGATGGCCACAACGCGTCGGCGGTGGGCCGCACTTGGAAGATCACGGCGTTCAGCCGGCGCCGTACCGCCGTGTCGAGGTGACCGATCAGCTCGGCGCGCTGCTCGGCCGCCGTGAGTCCGGGCTTCGACGGCCAGTCGCGGTTGGCGACGGTCGCCAGCCACATGCCCCGCAGCTCGCGGCGTGCAGGTGCCCTCCCGGGCACGGCTGCCGCGTCTCCCGCGGCTGTGAGACCCGCCACCATCGCGGCTGCCGCAATCGTGAAACCTCGGCGTGACATACGCCTCATCCGCTCGCCCCCTGGCCTGCGTATCCGCCGGAACAGCTGCTTGTAACGGACAGCATGCCCGACCCGGCACGTCATGCACCTGAGGTTCGGCGGTAACGTTCACCGCTGGGGCAGACACCGCATCCAAACGGGGGACTGCCCGCCCGTTGATCAGCGAAAGGCACGAGGTGACCGACTCTATGCCCGACATCGCACGCGTCGGAGTAGTGGGCTGTGGCCAGATGGGCGCCGGGATCGCGGAGGTCTGCGCCCGCTCCGGACTGGACGTGATGGTCGCGGAGACCACCGGCGAGGCCCTGGAGATCGGCCGCACCCGGCTCTACAACTCCCTCTCCAAGGCCGCCGAGCGCGGCAAGATCTCGGAGGAGGAGCGCGACGAGACGCTCGCGCGTCTCAGCTTCACGACCGACCTCGGGGAGTTCTCCGACCGCGACCTCGTCATCGAGGCGGTCGTCGAGAACGAGGCGGTCAAGACCGAGATCTTCCAGGTGCTCGACCAGGTGGTGACCCGGCAGGACGCGATCCTCGCCTCCAACACCTCCTCCATCCCGCTGGTGAAGCTGGCCGTCGCGACGTCCCGCCCCGACGCGGTCATCGGCATCCACTTCTTCAACCCGGCACCGGTGCAGCAGCTCGTCGAGCTGATCCCCGCGCTCACGACGTCCGAGGGCACGATCAGCCGCGCGCAGTCCATGGTCGAGAAGGTGCTCGGCAAGCACGCGATCCGCGCCCAGGACCGCTCGGGCTTCGTGGTCAACGCGCTGCTCATCCCGTACCTGCTCTCCGCGATCCGGATGTTCGAGTCGGGCATCGCGAGCCGCGAGGACATCGACAACGGCATGGAGATGGGCTGCGCCCACCCGATGGGTCCGCTCAAGCTCGCGGACCTGATCGGCCTCGACACCGTCGCCTCGGTCGCGGACAGCATGTACGCCGAGTACAAGGAGCCGCTGTACGCCGCTCCCCCGCTGCTCCAGCGGATGGTGGACGCGGGAAGGCTCGGCCGCAAGTCCGGCTCGGGCTTCTACCCGTACGGCTGACGCCGCTCACACCGGCATCCAGAAGTTCGCACCGCACACGGGCCCGGCACTCGATCGAGTGCCGGGCCCGCGGCGTTCACACACCGTGTGCGCGATGGGCTCGCATATGCCCTTCGCACACTCTCCCGTCCTGGCCACCAGGAGAGTTGACTTTCCGTGCGCATCAGGGGGATGGACAGCTACAGAGAGGAACGGACTTGTGACCGCCGACCCCGAACTTCGCGTGGTCCCCGAGGAACTCGCCGAGTTACGCCGCAGCTTGGACGTGGGCCTCGCCCGCGTCGACGGACAGCTCGCGTTGCTCACCCAACACGATGAACAGAGCGCCAAGAACCAGGACGAGCTGACCGTAAGGATCACCGCACTGGAGCACACTCGCTGGCCGCTGCCCGCCCTTGTCGCCCTCACTGCGATAGGTGCGCTCGCCGTGGCGATCTGGCAGGCCATCGGCCGTTAGTGCGCGTCCTGGCCAAGACGCAGGTGGTGCAGGAGAAGTAGGGCCGCCGCCATATTGGCGGCGGGTACTTCCCCGCGGGCCACCATGTCAGGGACGAGTTTGAGTGGGACCCATTCACGGCGGTCGGACTCGAAGTCGTCCTCGGGATGACCGATGTAGGTGCACTCGTCGGACCAGTAGATGTGGTGTCTGGCATCGGTGAGCCCATTGGACGGCTCGACACTCATCAGGTGTCGTAACGGGCCCGGCCGCCAGCCGGTCTCCTCCTCCATTTCCCGGGCGGCCGCATACGCGAGATCCTCCCCGTCCTCGACGACTCCGGCCGCGAGTTCCCAGCCCCAGCTGTCGGTGATGAAGCGGTGCCGCCAGAGCAGCAGCACCTCGTTGGCCTCATTGACGACGGTGGCCACGGCGACGGGCCGCAGCCGTATCAGGAAGTGATCGAGGTGCCGGCCGTCGGGCAGCTCCACATCTGCCAAATTGACCGTGAACCATCGATTTCCATACACAGTTTGTTCGCTTTGTTTCGTCCACTGCACGGTTCTGCCACCTTCCGCCGAGTAGATGGCAATATCGCAGCAGGAGGGTGTTCAGAGCAGCGTGTGGACGACGCCCGGGTTCAGCGCTCGTCAGGGCTCGCCACGGCCGACGCCGTCGTACGCGCGGCGCGCATCACAGGGGTACGCGCAGCGCCCCGTCGATGAGTTCGGCCGCCTCGGCCGTGCCCGCGCAATCGCTGCGCACCAGATGTTCCCGCACGGCCCGCAGCCGGTCGCGCAGCCGTTGGGACTCCATCCCCCGTGCCTGTTCTGCCATTTCCACCGCCGTGGCCACCGCCTCGTCGGTGTTCCCCTGGCGCAGTTCGATCTGGCTGAGCATGGCGAGCCGATGGACCCGGCCCCTGTCGTGCGCCGGAGTGTCCACCGCCGCAGCCGCGTGTTCGTACGCCCCCGAGAGGTCGCCGAGGCTGAGCAGAGCCTCCGCCACTTGTACGTTGACGAGTCCGGGCTGGACATAGCCGGTTTCGTCCGGCTCGCGCCCACGCCGGATGCGATCCGCCGCGACCTCCGCACGCCGGATGCACGACAGCGCGCTGCTGCCGTCGCCCAGGTGTGCGTACGACTTGGCCTGCATGGCGTAGAGATCGGAGGCCAGGGCCGGGGTGAGCTCGCGCCCCGCGGCGCGCAGCGCGGCCTCCGCGAAGGCCACCGCCTGGCGGTACTCGCGCATGAACAGCGACTGGTTGACGAGGAGCGCGATGACGTAGGCGCCAAGTCCCCGATCCCCGCTGGCCTTTGCCAGACGCAGCGCCTGGTGGAAATAGCGCTGGGCCAGGCCGTGCGCGTCCGAGTCGTAGGCACAGATCCCCGCGATGGCCACCAACCCGCCGGTGGATCTGTGCAGTTGGCGCCCCGTCTCGTCCGTGTAGCTGCCGCGCAGCAGCGGCGCGGCCTCGGCGTTGAGGAAGCCAACTATGCGGGTGCGGGTCGCTACGCCGCCGGTCTTGCGGTACATCTGCTCGTAGTGGGCGCGGGCCGCGCGCATCATGTCGATGTCGGCCGTGCTCACCTGGTGCCTGCCGCCACGCGAGACATCCACGTCCTCGGGCGGGTTCTCCCACTCCCAGACCGGCATCACCGCGGGTGTTCCCGTGACCGCGGGGGCGCCGAGGAGGTGGGGGCGCTGCTGTTCGTCCGAGCGCCACAAGGCCGTGGCCCGTTCCACGAACCCGGAGAGCGTCGAGGCCATGGAGTGGTGCCCGACGGCCGGCAGGCCCGGCACTCCGAGGCCGATGTCGTCGAGGGTGACGGTGCGCTGGAGTCGCCCCGCCAGCACCTCGCAGATCAGGTCGGGCACCTGGCCGCGCGGGCGCTGGCCCTTCAACCACCGTGACACGGCGGTGTGTTCGTACCGCAGGGCGAGGCCGCGCCTCTTGCCCGCCTGATTGACGTGGGCAGCCAGGCCCGCGTGAGAGATTCCCGCCTCGTCGAGGATCGCGTCGAGCAGGGTATTGGGCTGCATGGAGGCCCTCCGGTGACTCGGTGTGGCCAGCGTAGTAGAGGTGTCTTCACACGGGGTGTGAACGGAACGCCCGAATCCGGGGGGTGTGCGCTCTGCCGTCGTCACTCCCGTCACGCTTGACTGAGATTCCTCACAAGGAGGCCGGCCGGGCCGCCGGCTCCCCCTCGAAAAGTACGGCGGCCCACACCGGCGCCGCCCGGCCCCGCCGTCTGCCCGACACCTACAGGCGGGGCCGGGCGGCGCGAGGCCGGCGCAGGCTGACGGTGCGTCACGTCATGGTGCTCTGCCGGCGCACCGTCTCCCCCTGCTGCACCGGCACGCGTCGGCGGTCGTTCCGCAGGACCAACAGCGCGGCGTCGTCGGTGGGCAACCGCCCCGCGTGGCGTGCGAGTTGGGCGTACACCGCGCGGATCACCGTCTGGGGCGCGACCGGCGGAACCCGCACCGCTTCGGTGAGCGCCGCCTGGAGCGGGAAGAAACGTCCGGCCGTGTCCCGCGCGTCCTCCATGCCGTCCGTGTGCAGGGCGAGCGCCTCCCCGGGCAGGAGCGGCCCGCAGCGCAGCAGAGGCAGTTCGGCGGGGAGCGGAAAGGGTCCGAGCGGCGGCAGCGGATCCCCGTCGGAGACCTGCTCGGCGCGTCCGCTCAGGCGGTACGGCCAGGGGTGACCGCAGTTGAGCGCGGTCAGCTCGCCTTCGGGACCGATCTCCATCAGCAGTACGGTGACGAACTCCTCGGCCGGCGGACTCTCCGGCGCCGGAGCCCCGTACGCCGGGTGCTCGGCACGCGACCGCTCCCGCAGATGCCGCTCCAGCGAACGCTCCAACTTCCGCAGCACGTGCGGCAGTTCCGCCTCCTCGTGCGCCGCCTCGCGAAAGCTGCCGAGCACCGCGGCGGCCGTACCGACGGCGGTCAGGCCGTGCCCGCGCACATCGCCCATGACCACCCGGACGCCGTGCTCGGTGGCCATCACCTCGTACAGATCCCCGCCGACCGAGGCGCCGCGTGACGCGGAGAGCCGCGCGGCCGCGACCGTGAGGCCCTCGACGCGCGGCGGCAGCGGGCGGAGCAGGACGTTCTGCGCGGTGGCCGCGACCTCCCGTAGCTGACGCAGCTCCCGCAGCAGGGTGCCGCGAACCTGCAATATCAGACCGGTGCCGACCGCGAAGAAGACCACGCTGGTGACGATCCGGGCCCCCAGGCCGTCCTGCTGGGCGAGCGGGCAGAAGAGTTTGTACGTGATCGCGGCCGCGCCCCACACCGTGGGAAGGCCGAGCGTGAGGACGCGCCGGATACGCGGCGGATCCACACGGGACACCCTCGTCCCGGCCTTCGCCCGGAGCCTGGCCCGGTTCCTCGCCCGGAGCAGCGCCCGCCGGGGATCTCCAGCCCTGATACGGATCATGCCGACGGCCCCCCTACGGCCCTGTTCAGCGTGCGGACCGCACAGGCCGGACAGATCAAGGCCCTGCGGCCGCACCGATTCTGTCGACCGTATGAGCCGATCGGACCAGAGAGGCCTTACTTGTCACTCAAACGAGTGAAGGGCGTATCCGGAGGTCCGGATACGCCCTTCTTTGCGCCCCTTGTGCGCCTGGCGACGACTACGGGCGGTGACTAGGCTCCGCGCAGCACCGCGCCGGTCCGCTCGGCCGCCAGGGCGACGGCCGCGTCCCGGGCCGCGGAGGCCTCGTCGACGGTCAGCGTGCGGTCGGCCGCGCGGAAGCGCAGCGCGTACGCCAGGGACTTCTTGCCCTCGCCGATCTGCTCGCCCTCGAAGACGTCGAACAGCCGGATGGACTCGAGGAGTTCACCCGCGCCCTCGCGCAGCACCTTCTCCACGTCGGCGGCGGGCACGCCCCCGTCGACGACGAGCGCGACATCCTGGGTGGCGACCGGGAAGGTGGAGATCTTCGGGCCCTGCGGGACGCCGGTCCCCGCCTCTTCCAGACGGTCGAGGTCCAGCTCCATCGCGCAGGTGCGCGCGGGCAGACCGAGCGCCTTGACGACGCGCGGGTGCAGCTCACCCGCGTGCCCGATCACCTGCTCCGCTCCGTCGACCAGGACCACGAGCTCGGCGCACCGGCCCGGGTGCCACGGCCCGTACTGGCCCTGGCGCACAAGCAGTTCGGTGCCCGACTCGGCGGCCAGGACGCGGGCGGCCTGGATCGCGTCGGCCCACTCGGACGGCCGGCCCTTGCCCCACCAGCCGGCCTGCTCGCGGGCGCCCGCGAGGACGACGGCGGCGTGCCGTGGCTGCACGGGGAGCGCCTCGGTCAGGGAGGCGATCTCCTCGTCCGTGGGACGGCGGTCGACGGGCAGCCGGACCGCGACCCGGGCTTCGGCGCGGGGCTGGAAGACCAGGCCCGTCTCGAAGAGCGCCAGGTCGTGGCTGCCGCGGCCTTCGTTGCGGCGCAGCGCGCCGAGCAGGCCCGGCAGCAGCGTCGTACGGAGAGCGGGCTCCTCGTCGGAGAGCGGGTTGACCAGCTTCACGACCCGGCGCTTGGGGTCACCGGGCTCAAGACCCAGCTGGTCGAAGACCTGCTCGCCGATGAAGGGGTAGTTCGGCGCCTCGACGAAACCGCCGCCGGCGAGGGCGCGGCCGACGCGGCGGTGCAGCCGCTGCCTGTCGGTCAGGCCGCGGCCCGCGGGGGGCTTGGGCAGCGTCGAGGGGAGGTTCTCGTACCCCTCCAGGCGGATGACCTCTTCGGCGAGGTCGTTCGGCTCGGCGAGGTCGGGACGCCAGGACGGCACGGTGACGGTCAGGGCGTCCTGGCCGTAGACGTCGCAGCCGACTTCCTGGAGGCGGCGCACGACGGTCTCGCGGCCGTACTCCACACCGGCGACCTTGTCCGGGTGATCGGCGGGCATGGCGATGGTGTGCGGCGCGGAGGGCGCGATGACCTCGGTCACGCCGGCCTCGGCCGTACCTCCCGCGAGCAGCACGAGGAGATCCACCGTGCGCTGCGCGGCGGCGGACGCGGCCTGCGGGTCGACGCCGCGCTCGAAGCGCTTGGCCGCCTCGGAGGGCAACTTGTGGCGGCGGGCCGTGCGGGCGATGGAGATCGCGTCGAAGTGCGCGGCCTCGATGACGACGTCCGTGGTGCCGGCCGCCTCTTCGTGGTCGGCGATCTCGGTGTTGGCGCCGCCCATGACGCCCGCGAGGCCGATGGGGCCGCGGTCGTCGGTGATGACCAGGTCCTCGGCGTCGAGGACGCGCTTGGCGCCGTCGAGCGTCGTGAACTTCTCGCCCTGCTCGGCACGGCGGACACCGATCGTGCCCTGGATGCGGGAGCGGTCGTAGGCGTGCAGGGGCTGGCCGAGCTCCAGCATCACGTAGTTGGTGATGTCGACGGCGAGCGAGATCGGGCGCATGCCCGCCTTCTGCAGGCGGCGCTGCAGCCAGATCGGCGAGCGGGCCTCGGGCTTGAGGCCCGTGACCGTGCGCGCGGTGAAGCGGTCGCAGCCCATCGGGTCGGAGATCTTGACCGGGTAGCCGGAGGCGTTCGGCGCGGGCACGTCAAGGAGCGCGGGGTCGCGCAGCGGCAGGCCGTACGCGATGGCGGCCTCGCGGGCGACACCGCGCATCGAGAGCGCGTATCCGCGGTCGGGCGTGACGGCGATGTCCAGGACCTCGTCGACCAGTTCGAGCAGCTCGATGGCGTCGGTGCCGGCCTCGTGCTCGGGCGGAAGGACGATGATGCCGCCGCTTCCGTCGTCGCCCATGCCGAGCTCGTCGCCGGAGCAGATCATGCCGTGCGAGGTCCTGCCGTACGTCTTGCGCGCGGCGATCTTGAAGTCGCCGGGCAGGACGGCGCCGGGCAGCACGACGACGACCTTGTCGCCGACCGCGAAGTTCCGTGCGCCGCAGACGATCTCCTGCGGCTCGCCGGTGCCGTTGGCGGAGCCGACGTCGACGGTGCAGAAGCGGATGGGCTTCTTGAAGCCCTCCAGCTCCTCGATGGTGAGGACCTTGCCGACGACCAGCGGGCCGGTGAGGCCGGTGCCGGTCTGCTCGACGGTCTCGACCTCGAGGCCGACCTCGATCAGCTTGGCCTGTACGTCACGGCCGGTCTCGGTGGCGGGGAGATCGACGTACTCCCGCAGCCAGGAAAGCGGGACCCGCATCAGATCTCCATCCCGAAGGGCCGGGTGAACCGGACGTCACCCTCGACCATGTCTCGCATGTCTTCGACGTTGTGGCGGAACATCAGCATCCGTTCGATGCCGAACCCGAAGGCGAATCCGCTGTACTTCTGGGGGTCGACGCCGCAGGCGGTGAGCACCTTCGGGTTGACCATGCCGCAGCCGCCCAGCTCGATCCAGCCCTCGCTGCCGCAGGTGCGGCAGGGGCGGTCGGGGTTGCCCACGGACTCGCCACGGCAGACGTAGCAGACCATGTCCATCTCGGCGGACGGCTCGGTGAACGGGAAGTAGTTCGGGCGCAGGCGGGTCTTCATGTCCGCGCCGAAGAGCGACTGGACCATGTGGTCCAGGGTGCCCTTGAGGTCGGCCATGGTCAGGCCCTCGTCCACGGCGAGCAGCTCGATCTGGTGGAAGACCGGGGTGTGCGTCGCGTCCAGCTCGTCCGTGCGGTACACGCGGCCGGGGCAGACGATGTAGACGGGCGGCTCACGGCGTTCGAGAAGCGCGCGGGCCTGCACGGGCGAGGTGTGCGTGCGCAGCACGACACCGGACTCGTCGCCCGCCGCGTCCTTGGCGCCCTTCGGGCCCTCGACGAAGAAGGTGTCCTGCATCTGCCGGGCCGGGTGGTCCGGGGTGAAGTTCAGGGCGTCGAAGTTGAACCACTCCGCCTCGACCTCGGGGCCCTCCGCGATCTCGTAGCCCATCGCGACGAAGACGTCGGCGACACGCTCCATGAACGTGGTCAGCGGGTGCCTCGCACCGGCCGGGACGCGGTCGTACGGCAGCGTGACGTCCACTGCCTCCTCGACGAGCACCCGGGCGTCGCGCTCGGCCTCGAGTTCGGTCTGGCGGGCGGCGAGCGCCTTGCTGACCATGCCGCGCGCCATGCCGACGCGCTTGCCGGCCTCGGCCTTGGCCTGCGGGGGCAGCGCGCCGATCTCGCGGTTGGCGAGGGCCAGCGGCGAGGTGCCGCCGGTGTGCGCGACCTTGGCCTCCTGGAGCTTTTCGAGGTCGCCCGCGGCGGCGAAGGCGGCGAGCGCCTCGTCCCGCATGCGCTCGATCTCTTCAGGTTTCAGTGCCTCGACCTCAACAGGGTCGTACGACTTGTTCGGTGCCGACATCTCTTCCCGTGCTTCCGGTTGGCTGGTGATGGTCCCCGTCTACGACTCGGAGACGAATCGTCCACAGATCAGGGACGCAAACGTGCCAAGGATCGAGTCTAACGGGGGTGACGCGGGTGAATGAGCCCGCGGGCGGTGCTCAGGCGGATCAGAGGTGATCAGTGGTGACCGGGGAAGGTCACAGGAGATACGCCGGAGTGCCCACGGGCAACGTAAATCGGAACTGGGCCCCGCCGCCGGGCGCGCGGCCGACGGTGATCGTCCCGCCGTGCGCTTCCACGATGCCCTTCACGATGTACAAGCCCAGTCCCGTCCCGCCGCGCTTGCTGCCCCGCCAGAAGCGGGTGAAGACGCGGCCCATCGATTCCTCCGGAATGCCGGACCCCTCGTCGCTCACGGTCACGGCCGTCTCGGCGCCGCCCTGCTCGCGCGGGGACGGCGATGCCGCCACGTCGATGGTGACGGTTCCTTCGCCGTGCCGCACGGCATTTTCCAGCAGGTTGCTGAGCACCTGGTCGATCTTGTCGGGGTCGGCCCAGCAGTCGGGCAGCGGCTGCTGTATCCGGACGAGGAAGCGGTCCGCGTCCTGGCCGGAGGCGACGTGGGCCTGGATGTGGCGGCCCACGGCGGCGCCGATGTCGACGGGCTGGCGGCGCAGCTCGAGCCGCCCGGAGTCGATGCGGGAGATGTCGAGGAGTTCGGCGATGAGCCGCGTGACGCGGTTGGCGTCGGCGTCCACCGTCTCCAGCATCAGCTTCTTCTGGTCGTCGGTGAAGCGCTCCCACTTGGCGAGCAGCGTCGCGGTGAAGCCCTTCACGGAGGTGAGGGGCGAGCGGAGCTCGTGGGCGACGGTGGCGATCAGTTCCGCGTGGCTGCGTTCGGTGCGGCGGCGGGCCTCGGTGTCGCGGAGGGAGACGACGACGCGGCGGACGGGTCCGGTGGGCGCGGTGCGCACATAGCGCGCGGAGACGAGGACCTCACGTCCGCCGGGGAGCAGCAGATTGCGCTCGGGCTGGGCGAAGCGGGTGGCGAGGCCGCCGTACGGATCGGTCAGCTGCCACCAGCGGCGGCCTTCGAGGTCCTCTAACGGAAGGGCGCGTTCCAGCGGTGCGCCCAGGGCCTCGCCGGCGTCCACCGCGGTGATCCGCACGGCCGCGGCGTTGAAGCAGATGACGTGGCCCGTCTCGTCCGCGACCACGAGGCCGTCGGGAAGGTCGTCCGGGTCGACACCGAGGCCGCCGAGGTCACCGAGGGCGCCATGGTCCGCGCGAGTGGACAGGATGTCCTGTACTCCCGGTGATCTGCTCGTGCCGATGCTCATTCCCCGTACCCCACCTCTCGGACCGGCGCAGGAGGCCTCCGAGCCCGTCACCCTACTAGCTGGGAGTGACGGAACGGCACCCTCCAGCCGCACGCTGTGCACGGGCGGACGCATAGAGGCACACCGCGGCGGCCGTCGCGAGGTTGAGGCTTTCGGCTCTGCCGTGGATCGGAACGCGCACCACGGCGTCGGCGAGTGCGCGGGTCTCCTCCGGGAGCCCCCAGGCCTCGTTGCCGAAGACCCAGGCGGACGGAGTGCCCATGGTGCCCTTGTCGAGCTCGTCGTCGAGGTCGTCCTGGCCCGCTCCATCGGCGGCCAGGATCCGTACGCCCGCGTCCTTGAGCCCCTGGACGGCCCGCTCGACGGGTACGCCGACGGCGACGGGCAGGTGGAACAGCGAACCGACCGACGCACGCACGCACTTGGGGTTGTAGAGATCCACGGAGGCGTCCGTCAGGACGACGGCGTCGGCCCCGGCCGCGTCGGCGCACCGCAGTACGGTGCCGGCGTTCCCGGGGTCCCTGACGTGGGCGAGGACGGCGACCAGCTTGGGCCTGGCGGCCAGGATGCCGTCGAAAGAGGTGTCCAGGAACCGGCAGACGCCGACGAGTCCCTGCGGCGTCACGGTCGTCGAGATGTCGGCGATGACGTCCTCGTCCGCCAGGTGCACCCGGGCACCGGCGGCGCGGGCCTCACCGATGATGTCGGCGTACCGGTCGGCGGCCTCGACGGTGGCGAACAGCTCGACGAGCGTGTCCGGGTGCGCGGCGCCCTCACGCACGGCCTGCGGCCCCTCGGCGAGAAACAGCTGCTCCTTGCCCCGGAAATTCCGCTTCGCCAGCCGCCGGGCGGCGCTGACACGAGGGGACTTGGGGGAGATCAACTCGGGAGCGGCAACCATGGAACTCACCTCGGGGAAAGCGCCCCGAAGGGGCGCGGGGAACTGCGCGATCGGCCACATACAGACCCGCAGACGGCAACGGACGGACGACGGCAGACGAGAGTCCGGACGCAATCGGACCCGCAAGCCACAGGCTTGCGGGTCCGGTCACGTTCAAGCTCAGCGCAGCGTCAGGCGGCCTTGGGGGCGTTGACGTCCGACGGCAGAGCCTTCTGCGCGACCTCGACGAGCGCCGCGAAGGCGTTGGCGTCGTTGACGGCGAGCTCCGCGAGGATCTTGCGGTCCACCTCGATGTTGGCGGCCTTCAGACCCTGGATGAGGCGGTTGTACGTCATGCCGTTCTGGCGGGCAGCGGCGTTGATGCGCTGGATCCACAGCTGACGGAAGTCGCCCTTGCGCTTCTTGCGGTCGTTGTAGTTGTAGACCAGGGAGTGGGTGACCTGCTCCTTGGCCTTGCGGTACAGGCGCGAACGCTGGCCGCGGTAGCCGCTGGCCGCTTCGAGGATCGCCCGACGCTTCTTGTGGGCGTTGACTGCCCGCTTGACGCGTGCCACTTGTTAACTCCTTGTAGCGGGGCCGTGGTTGGACTCACACGACCCGGTATCGATTGGGTCCCGGTCAGAGTTCAGGCGCGGTGTGCGCCCGGACTCACTTGCCGAGAAGCTTCTTGATCTTCTTGGCGTCGCCCGGGGCCATCTCGGCGTTGCCAGAGAGGCGACGCGTCAGACGGGACGACTTGTGCTCGAGCAGGTGGCGCTTGCCGGCGCGCTCGCGGAGCACCTTGCCGGAGCCGGTGATCTTGAAGCGCTTGCTGGCACCGCTGTGCGTCTTGTTCTTCGGCATAGCGCCGTTCTCTCCTCGTCAGTGGCACTCGGATGCCCGGTCGTGAAACCGGGCATCCGGGAACCGTATGTGTCAGTTGGCGATCCCCGGACTCGCGTCCCGGGATCAGGCCTCGGCGGGAGCCTCGGCCGGGGCCTCGGCAGGCGCTTCGGCGGCAGCCTCGGCAGGAGCCTCTGCGGCCTCCTCGCCCTCGGCGGAGTTCTGCGAGCGGCCCGGGTTGGCCTTCGCGTCCGCCTTGCGGACCGCCTGGGCCTCGCGAGCCTCGGCCATGGCTTCGGTCTTCTTCTTGTGCGGACCGAGGACCATGATCATGTTTCGGCCGTCCTGCTTCGGGTTCGACTCGATGAACCCGAGGTCTTCGACGTCGTTCGCGAGACGCTGCAGCAGTCGGTAGCCGAGTTCCGGCCTGGACTGCTCGCGACCACGGAACATGATCGTGATCTTGACCTTGTCGCCCTGCTTGAGGAACCGGACGACGTGACCCTTCTTGGTGTCATAGTCGTGCGGGTCGATCTTCGGCCGGAGCTTCATCTCCTTGATGACCGTGTGCGCCTGATTCTTGCGCGCCTCACGGGCCTTCATGGCCGACTCGTACTTGAACTTCCCGTAGTCCATGAGCTTGCACACGGGCGGACGGGCGGTCGCCGCCACCTCGACCAGGTCGAGGTCGTACTCCTGTGCGAGCTCCAGGGCCTTGGCAAGCGGAACAATCCCGACCTGCTCGCCGCTGGGACCGACAAGTCGCACCTCGGGAACGCGAATCCGGTCGTTGATGCGGGGCTCGGCGCTGATGGATCCTCCTCGGTAGCACCACGCGGCGGTCTGGCGGACAGCCGCGTTACGTCTGTTATCTCGACCAACCGAGTGAGTACACAAAAAATGCCCCAACCGATCACAGGAAGGGGCTCCATTACTACCGGAGCACCTCCGCGGTGATCGCGGGGCGCATCTCGGGCCTGCCATAGTCTCGGGGACTGCGGCTGCCTGACCGGTGACCCGCCGCTCTGGGAGCGGCCAGGTGGGAAGCGGAGCCTCCACTTGTGGGCCGGGTCTCTGCGTGGCACGCGAGTGTCCGGCCGGTCGTTACACAAGGTTAGCAGCTCCGCGGGGGTGGGGCTAACCAACGGCGCCCACGGGCTGCCGCGGACTCCCGCGGACCGCTCCGCGCGGGGCTCCGCTTATCGTGTGGGACATGAGCGACGCGACCCCCACCCCCGAGTCGGCCACCGGCCCGGCCTCCGACTCCCCCGACTTCGACACCCTGACCCGTGACATCGCGGACGTCCCCGCGGTCGAGGTGATCACCACGGTCGCCGTCCACCTGATGAGCGCCGCGGCCGTGAACCTCGGTCTCGCCGAGGGCGGCGAGGGCCACAAGGACCTCGACGAGGCCCGCAAGCTGATCCACTCGCTCGCCGGTCTGATGGACGCGAGCGCCACGGAGATCTCCTCGTTCCACGCGGCCCCGCTGCGGGACGGCCTGAAGTCGCTGCAGCTGGCCTTCCGCGAGGCGTCCGAGGTTCCGGACGAGCCGGGTCAGGGCCCGGGCGAGAAGTACACGGGCCCGGTCTTCGGCTGAGCGGTCCCGTGCGTCACGTACGTCACTGACGTACGTAGAAGGGCTCGCCCGGTGGCGTCGCCTCGGCAGGCAGCAGTGCCAGGTCGAGGCCGCTGACCAGGCGGGCCCTCAGTGTTTCGTCGGCCGCGATGCGCCGGGCGACGCGCTGGGCGGCTTCGGCGGGGTCCGCCGACGGGTCAAGGACGAGCGCGAGGGTGCCGTCCGCGGTGCCCGCGCCGAGGTAGGCGCGCAGGACGACGGGCTCGGCGGCGACGGAAGCGCGCACGGCGGCCGTGACGGCGGGGTCGGAGAGCGGGTCCGGGGTGTGGCGGCCCTCGGAGAGGGCGATCAGGGCGGGCCGGTTGATCTCGTAGGCGACGGGTCCCGCGAGGTCGAGGACGATCGTGTCGGCCTGCTCGTGCGCGGCGGCCTGGAGCGCCTGGTGCAGGGGAACGGCGACCGGCCTGGCCGCCGGATCCCACAGGGCGAGGGCCTCGGTCGACGTGAACGCGGGCAGGGCCTTGCGGTCGCCCGCCTTCAGGGTGGGCACCGCCATGTCGCTGGACTTCTCGCGGCGCAGGCCGTTCTCGTCCTCCTCGACCTCGCCCAGTACGGCGACCACGGGGACGAGCAGCCGGGCGCCGGTGAGCGCCTCCAGGACGGGGCCGTGGGCCGTGCGGTCCGCGGCCCACGCGGTCAGGGCCGCGGTGAGCCGGGGGTCGGCGGAGCCGTCGTCGTCGGAGAAGCCGGGGTCCGGGATGTTCTTGTTCGCCACGGTCACGAGCCTATCGACCGCGGGCCCGGCCCTATCGGGCGGTGCCGGGGCGGGCTCCCCTGCGACCGCGCCACAGATACACGGCCGCGCCGAGCAGGACGACGCCGAGGCCGCCCGCGACCGGGCCGACCCAGCCCGCGGGCCCGTCGTCGCCCTGGTCCGTGTCCGGGCCGGGGCCGAAGTACTTCTCGCCGTACGTCGCCGATTTGAGCCCCTCGGGCTGCTTTCCGCCGCCCTCGGCGATCGCGGCCGCCGGGTCGATGAAGCCGAAGCCGCGTGAGTCGTCGCGGCCGCCGCTCGGCTCGTCGCGGGCGGTGTCCTGAAGGAGCTGCTTGATCTGGGGCGGGGTCAGGCCGGGGTGGGCGGCGCGGATGAGGGCGACGGCGCCCGACACGAACGCCGCCGCGGCGCTGGTGCCCCAGCCCTCGTAGTACTCCCGGTCCGGGTCGGCGATGACGATGTCCTTGCCGGGGGCGCTGACCGTGGCGTACCAGCGGCGGGTGGAGAAGGAGGCGCGGTCGCCGCTCTCGTCGACGGCGGTGGCGGCGATGACCCCGGGGTAGGCCGCGGGGTACGAGATGTGGTCGCCGCGCTCGCCGCCGTTGCCCGCCGACGCGACGACGACGATGCCCTTCTTCAGGGCGTACTGGACGGCGGCGTCCTCGGCGGGCTCCGGGTGCGCGGACTTGGAGTCGTCGCCCAGGGAGAGGTTGATGACGTCGGCGCCGTGATCGGTGGCCCAGCGGATGCCGTCCGCGAGGGCGTTGCCCCGGGTGCTGCGGGCCTTCGAGCGGTCCGGGTCCCCGTCCTCGAGGATCACGCGGATCGGCAGGATCTTGGCCTCCGGCGCGATGCCGACCACGCCGTCCTCGCGGCCCGCGCCGTGTCCGTGGCCCGCGATGATGCCCGCCATGGCGGTGCCGTGCCGGGCCCAGGGGCGGTCGCCCTTCTTCGCCCCGAAGCCGACCATGTCCTTGCCTTCGAGGACGCTGCCGGCCAGGTCGGGGTGGTCGCCGTCTATGCCGGTGTCCAGGACCGCGACGGTGATGCCCTTGCCCTTGGTGGTCTGCCAGGCCTGGCTGGTGTGCATGGCGTCGAGGGCCCACTGCTGGACTCGTATGCCGTCGTCGGCGTGGGCGGTGGCGGGCAGGAGGGCGAGCGAGGCGGCGAGGACGGCGACGACCGGCCGACGGATTCTCATGAGGACTTCTCCGTGGCGGCGATGGTCTTGCGCAGGCGCCGCTCCACGCGGTCGGCGATGCCCTGTGCCTCGTGCCCGAGGCCCGCCTGGGCGGGGGCGGAGACGGCCGAGGACTTCATGGCCTCTTCGGCGGGCTCGGGTTCGGTGACCGTGCGGCCGTCGGCGAAGCCGGAGACGGAGAAGGCGACGACGGGGGCGTCCGGGAGCAGGGAGACGGTCCAGGAGGCGCGCTGGGCGTCGCCGAAGTCCGCGGCCGGGGTGCCCTTGGCGGCGTACGGCCGTGGCATCAGGTCGGGGCGCCGGTCGAGGCCTTCCTCCGTGAAGCGGGTGCGCAGCGAGCGCATCGCGTCGGCGTCGGCCTTGGTGAACAGCAGGCCCACGGTGGTGACATGGCTGCGGGTGGCGTCCGTGTACGTGGCGCGCAGCAGCCGGAGGCAGCCCGCCGGGGCCAGGGCCTTGCGCAGGAGCGGGTCGAAGGCGCTCTTGCAGTGCGCGTCGGGGGCCACGGCGACGCGGGTCCAGGTGCGGTCGGCTCCGCCGGGGCCCGCGCCCTCTCCCGTGATGGTGGCCGGGAAGAGCTTGTCGACGGGCACGCTGTGCCAGAGTTCGCCCGCCGCGGCGTACGTGTCGCGCGTGGTGGCCGTTCCCTCGGAGCCCCCGGTCAGCCAACTCCCGGTCGCCGCGCCCCCGATGAGGCCGAGGCCGAGCACGACACAGGCAGCGGCGGCGGTCACGCGGGGCTGGGCCCAGGTGCGGACGGGACGCAGCCGCGTGGTGCTGTCGTCGTACAGCGCGGGCCGGGCGAACGACACGAAGGGCCGCCCCGCGCCGGGTCCGGGCGTCAGGTCGACGGCACCGACCGCGCGGCGGGCGGCGGCCGTTCGGGGGGAGGGAGTGGGTGGGGGCGGGGATATCGGTTCGCGGGTGTGGGGGTGTGCGGGGGCGGGCGGGGCCACGGGGCTCCTTGCCTCGCGGACGGGCGGGGGTGCCGAAGGGGGTGGCGCGGTGGTGAGATCCGCGGGTTCGGCCACGGGTTTTGTCGCCGGCCGCGGCGGTTGCCCGGGTATGCCCGCCGTCGCCGCGTCGGGCGGCGGCACCGGAGGCATCGGCGGACGGAGCCGGTACTCCGCGGTGCGCCGCTTCTCCTCCGTGCCCGGGGCGCCGATGTGCGGCGGGTCGGCGGGGAGTGGCGGGGCCGGTTCCGGCGCGGGGTCGGCGGTGGGCGCGGGTGTCCGTGTCGCCGACGGCGGCGGTGCGTCGGGGAAGCGCGCCGACGCGGGTGGCGGGGGCGGAGAGTCTGGCGTCTCCGCCTCGTCGGTGCCCCACTGCGCCCCACCAGCAGCGTCGCCCGCGCTGTCTGAGCTGTGTGAGCTGTCTGAACTGTGTGAGCTGCTGACGCGGTCGGCGCTCTCCAGGTTGCCCCGGTCGTCCCCGTCGTCGCCCGCGGTCCGCGCGTCGTCCGCCGACGCCGACGGCCGCGGCAGCCGCACCCGGTCGAAGGGCGCGAGCAGGTCTCCGAGGAGGGAGTCCTGGTCGTCGTCGGACGGCTCAGGATCCACCGGGGGCGGACCCAGGTCGGGGAAGCGTGCCGAAGGTACGGGCGGCGGCATCGACGAGGGCGGGCCCGGCGGCGGGGGTGGAGTCGTGGGACGTGGCGGGACCGGGGCCCGTCGCGCTTCCGTGCTCATGCACCCCCCGTTTCCTCGCTCTTCTGCGCGTAACTCTAAGGGCAGATTCCGGTCGTGCGGGAACCAGTCCGCAGCCCCGGGCGATCTGCCCGGATCATCCCCCTACCCTCGGGTAATCCCGTCTGGCAGGCTTCGGCCATGACCTCCCGTGCAGCAGACCGGGCCCGCTACGACCGGGCCACCGCACACCTCGACGCCCCCGTCGCGATCGTCGATCTGGAGGCATTCGACGCCAATGCCGACGACCTCGTGCGCCGGGCCGGCGGCAAACCGATCCGGGTCGCGAGCAAGTCCGTGCGCTGCCGGGCGCTGCTCGAACGCGTCCTGGCCCGCGACGGTTTCGCGGGGATCATGTCCTACACGCTCGCCGAGTCCCTGTCGCTCGCGCGGTCGGGGTTCGAGGACGTCCTGCTCGCCTACCCTTCGGCCGACCGGGCCGCCTTCGCCGAGCTCGCCGCCGACCCGAAGCTCGCTGCCTCGGTGACCGTGATGATCGACGACCCCGCGCAGCTGCGGCTCATCGACGAGGCCAGGGACGGCGGACGCGAAGAGGTGCGGGTCTGCCTCGAGTTGGACACCGCCTACAAGATCCTCGGCGGTCGGGTGCGGATCGGTGCGCTGCGCTCACCCCTGCACTCCCCCGCCCAGGTCGCCGCGCTGGCCCGCGCCGTGGTCCGCCGGCCGGGCTTCAGGCTCGTGGGCGTGATGGCGTACGAGGGGCATGTGGCGGGGGTGGGTGACGCGATCGCCGGCCGTCCCGCGCGCTCGCGGGCGATCCGGCTGATGCAGGCCTCCGCGCGCAAGGAGCTGGCGGCGCGCCGGGCCGAGACGATCCGCGCGGTGCGGGCGGTCGCGCCGGACCTCGAGTTCGTCAACGGCGGCGGCACGGGCAGCGTGCAGCACACGGCGGCCGAGCGGGCGGTGACCGAGATCGCGGCGGGGTCGGGCCTCTACGTACCGCGGCTCTTCGACAACTACACGTCGTTCAGCGGCCGTCCGGCCGCACTCTTCGCCCAGCCCGTCGTGCGCCGGCCCGGCGTCGGCACCGTGACCGTGCTCGGCGGCGGCTACCCCGCGTCGGGCGCGGCGGGCGCCGACCGCTCCCCGGTGCCGTACCTCCCGGAGGGGCTGCGCTACGACCCGCAGGAAGGCGCGGGCGAGGTGCAGACCCCGCTGCTCGGCGCGCCCGCCGACGATCTGCGACTCGGCGACAAGGTGTGGTTCCGGCACGCCAAGGCCGGGGAGATGTGCGAGCGGTTCGACGCGCTGCATCTGGTCGAGGGCGACCGCGTGACGGCGACTGTCCCGACGTACCGCGGGGAAGGGCACACGTTCCTGTAGCGGGGAGCCGTCAGGGCGTCGCGCCCACGCTGTTGCCCACGCCGCCGCTCGTCCCCGGGTCGCCGACCGCCCGGATCCCCTTGGTGATCTCGTCCATGTCGGAGAGGGGCGGCGCCTCGGTTCCGGCATCGATGGCGAAGCGGACGATCACCATCGACTCGGATCCGACGCTGGAGGGGAAGGCGAGCGACTGGACGTATCCGCCGGAGCCCTTCTCCGTGTGGACGCGCCAGCGCACGAGGTAGCCGGAGCGGCCCGCGACCGCCACGGTCCCCTCCTTGACCTTCTGGTGCCGGACGATCCCGCCGAACGGCTCCATGCCGACCTTGTCCTCGTCGTACGCCCGGTCGGCCGCGTCCTTGACGTCCCCCAACGCCAGCACCTTGGGCGAGCGTTCGTCGGTCGCCGTCGACGTGCGCGAGTACACCGTGCCGTGGCGGCAGAGGCTGCCCTCGCCCGGGCAGTCGTAGACGTCCGGGGTGCGGACGGTCGGGTCGCCGCCGACCGTGCTGTCGGCCTTCTCCCAGCCGTCGGGGACGGGGATCGTGATGCCGTTGAGCTGGTCGACGAGGGTGGAGGGGTCGGGGTCCGGCGCCGAGGTGGTCGGTGCGGGCGAGGTCGGCGACGGCGGGTCCACCGGCTCCGACGCGCCCGGAACGGGTCCTTCGACCCTCGGGTCGCCTCCGTCGTCCTTGCCCAGGAGCACCACGCCGGTGACGATCGACGCGACAAGGACGACCCCTGCGGTGGTCAGTGCCACCACCTTGGCCCGGCCGCCTCCGGCGGTGGTGCCCGCGAGCGGCTGGACCTGGGTCTGTGGCTGCGGCGGGCCGAACCCCGGCTGCGCCTGGCCCATGTGGAGCGTTTCGGGCGCACGCCGGTGCTCGGTCCACGCCGACCCGTCCCACCAGCGCTCGACGTGCTGCGTCGGCGGCGCCGACGGGTCGGTGTACCAGCCGGGAGGGGGCGACATGCTCATCCCGGCACTCTAGGACGTGCCGGGAAGGCCGGAACAGCCGGAACGGTCGGAACGGTCAGAACACAGCGTCCGCCTGGTCGGGCACCACCGAGCCGTCGTCGCGCAGGACCGGACCCTTGCTCCCGTCAGGCGCGTTGTACGCCGCCGTCGAGCACGGGTAGAGGCCGGGCATCTGCTTCATGGGCTCGATGAACATGGGGTTCACGACCCAGCGGCCGTCGGCGTTGTCGTACGCACGGCACATGAACTCGTTCTTGTTGCGGTTCAGGACGAGGTGGGCGCCCGTGGCGTCGCCGACGAACGTCACGTCCGTGTCGGCGTCACCGCCGCCGAGCGCGATGCGGTGCGACGGATCCTGCTTGTCCCAGGCCGACTTGCCCTTGACACCGAAGATCTCCTGGTTGATCCAGCAGCGCTTGCCGTCGATGTAGGGGATGGCCTCGCCCTTGTTCACGGGGACGTCGCCGCAGCCCTCGTTCCAGGGTGTGATCCGGCCCTTGCGGTCGAGGACCGAACGGATGGCGATGGTGTGTTCGCGGTCGATGCCGACGCTCTTCGACCACACCTCGGTCACCGGCTCCGAGCCCGCGGAGACGATGTAGACGTCGAACCCGGCCTGCTTGAGCGTGCGGATGAGGTCACGCTGCTGGTCGTAGTAGCGGGCGTAGCCGGGGATCTCGTGCGTGCCGACGGTCTGGGTGGCGCCGACGGGGGCGGCGAGCACCTGCTTGCGGGCCTTCGCGGCGTACGACTTCAGTTCGGGGACGGTGTGTCCCGCGAAGAGCTGGGGCACCCAGGCGTACTGCGGGACGGTGTGCCGGTGGTCCCACTCCCCCGCGAAGGCCGCGGCGCCGCTCATCGTCCTGCCGTCCTCGCGGACCTCGAAGATCTCGTCGGCGCAGTCGGTGTCGGTGGAGGTGGGCAGCGGCTTACCGACCGGCACCTTGGTGCCGCACGCCTTGGTGAGCGCCTTGTCGGCCGCGTCCGTCATCCACTTGCTGGTGGACTTCCAGGAGGCGGGACGCAGGATCTTGTCGTGGTGGAGGGACCAGGCGATCGTCGCGTCCGTGATGTCGTTCTTGACGACGGTGTTGTCCCAGTCGAAGGCGGCGACGGGACGCTTGTCGTCGTGACCCCGGTGGGAGCCGCAGCGTCCGCGCTCGTCGATCATCTGCTGCAGCCGGTCGCGGTTGTCGCCGAACCAGGTCAGCTTCTTGGACAGCTGCGGGCAATGGGCCTTCGCAGTCGGGGAGTTCGCGGGCGTGGCGGCGGCCGCGGGGAGCGACGCGGGCACGGCGGCCAGAGTGGCGGCCGTGGCCAACGTCAACGCCAAGGCATGTCTGTTGCGCATGCGCATGGACCGTACATCAATCTCTCGGGCCAGGTCAGGCCCCGTGCACCGTGTCCTTCTGGTCGGGGATGACGGACCCGTCGGCGCGGCGCACCGGGCTCTCCTTGCCGTCCCGTTCGGTGTAGCCGGTGGTGGCGCACGGATACGGCTTCGCGAGCTTCCCCTTGGGCTCGATGAACATGGGGTTCACCAGCCAGCGGCCGTCGCCGTTGTCGTAGGCGCGGCACATCACCTCGTTCTTGTTGCGGTTCAGGACGAGGCGCAGGGCCGTCGCGTCGCGCAGGAAGGAGATGTCGGTGTCGGAGTCTCCGGCCGCGAACACCTGGCGCCTGGACGCGGGTTGGACCTTCTCGGCGGCCGCGCCCCGGGCCCCGTAGATCTCCTGGTTGATCCAGCAGCGCTTGCCGTCGATGTACGTGATCATCGAGTCGTCGGCGTCCTCGACGGTGCCGCACCCCTTCAGATGGGCCGTCAGCTTCCCGTGCGTGGTGACGTTGCGGATGCCGATGGTGTGCCGGGCGTCGACGCCGACGCTCTTCGCCCATACCTCGGCGACTGGCTCGGGTGACGCGGAGACCACGTAGACGTCGAATCCGGCCTTCTTGAGCGTACGGATCAGATCGCGCTGCTGGTCGTAGTAGCGGACCCAGCCGGTGAACGTGCCGCTGCCGACGCGCTGTTCGGTTCCGACGGGCGCGGCGAGGTTCTCCTTGCGGGCCGCGGCGGCGAAGCCCTTGATCCGCTGAATGGACCAGCCGCGGGTGAGCTGGGCGAGCCAGGCGTACTGGGGTTCCATGCGCCGGTGGTCGAAGCCGGCGAAGGCCGCGTCCCCGCCGGTGGTGGTGCCCTCGCTGTAGACAGAGGCGATCTCGTCGGCGCAGTCGGTGTCGCGGCGCGTGGGGAGGGTGGCGCCGCCGGCGGGGCAGGCCTTGGCGAGGGCCTTGGCCGCCGGGTCGGTGAGATAGCGGCTGGTGGCGTGCCAGTCGGCGTTCCGCGGCGTACGTATCTTGCTGTTGCGCAGGAGCCAGAACATGGTGGCGTCGCCGACGTCGTTCTTGATGACCGTGTTGTCCCAGTCGAAGGTGGCGACGGGCTTGGCGGTGCCTCGGCCGTGGCGCTCGCCGCACTTCCCGTACGTATCGATCAGCTTCTGGAGCCTGGCCGCGTTCTCGCCGTACCAGCCCTTGGTGACGTTGAGCGAGGGGCAGGCCTTCGGCTGGGACCGCACCGGCTGGGTGGCTTCCGCGGTGGCCTGGACGGTGACGAGACCGGCTCCGGCAACGGCGATCACTGCTGCTGCCGCGGCGGCGCGGCGCTTGAAGTTCACGAACACACTCCCGTGTTTACGCAGGTCAGCCGGGCGTCGTGCGACGCCCGGCTGACGGGGTGGTTGCTGGAGGATGAACTACACGGTCGTACTACATGGGCGTACTACACGGGCGTGACGTACGCGCCCGAGATGCCGCCGTCGACCAGGAAGTCGGTGGCGTTCACGAAGGAGGAGTCGTCACTGGCGAGGAACGCCACGGCCGCGGCGAGCTCGTCGGCCTCGGCGAAGCGGCCCACCGGGATGTGGACGAGGCGGCGCGCGGCCCGCTCGGGGTCCTTGGCGAAGAGCTCCTGGAGGAGCGGGGTGTTGACCGGGCCCGGGCAGAGCGCATTGACGCGGATGCCTTCGCGGGCGAACTGCACGCCGAGCTCGCGGGACATGGCGAGGACGCCGCCCTTGGAGGCCGTGTACGAGATCTGCGACGTCGCCGCGCCCATCCTCGCCACGAAGGAGGCGGTGTTGATGATCGAGCCCTTGCCCTGGCGCCGCATGTAGGGGATGGCGGCCTTGCAGCAGAGGAAGACGGAGGTGAGGTTGACCTCCTGGACGCGCTTCCATGCCTCCAGGCCCGTGTCCAGGATGGAGTCGTCGTCGGGCGGCGAGATGCCCGCGTTGTTGAAGGCGATGTCGACCGACCCGTAGGTGTCGTACGCGGTCTTGAAGAGCGCCTCGACCTGCTCGGCGTCGGTCACGTCGACCTTGACGAAGGTCCCGCCGACCTCGTCGGCGGCGGCCTTGCCCGCGGTCTCGTCGATGTCGCCGCAGACGACGTGCGCGCCCTCGGACGCGAGGCGGCGCGCGGTCGCGAGGCCGATGCCGCTGCCGGCGCCGGTGATGACGGCGGTGCGGCCGACGAGGCGGCGGCAGATGTTCTCTGACATAGGGCTCAGGCCTCCGTGCTTTCCGTGCTGATGAAGACGTTCTTGGTTTCCGTGAACGCGGCGAGCGCGTCCGGGCCGAGCTCACGGCCGAGCCCGGACTGCTTGTAACCCCCGAACGGGGTCCAATAGCGCACGCTGGAATGCGAGTTGACTGACAGGTTCCCGGCCTGGACGGCTCCCGATACCCGCAACGCGCGGCCCACGTCCCGCGTCCAGATGGACCCGGAGAGGCCGTACTCGGTGGCGTTGGCGAGGCGGATCGCGTCGGCCTCGTCGTCGAAGGGCAGGACCACGGCGACCGGGCCGAAGACCTCCTCCGTCGCCACCGGCGAGGTGGGGTCGACGTCGGTGAGGAGCGTCGGCGGGTACCAGAAGCCGGGGCCTTCGGGGGCCGTGCCGTGGATTCCGGTGCCGGAGGGGACGTACGAGCGCACGCGCTCCAGCTGGGACCTGGAGATCAGCGGGCCCATCTGGGTCTTCTCGTCGGACGGGTCACCGACGACGATCGACTCGACCGCGGGCCGCACGATCTCCAGGAAGCGGTCGTAGACCGGTCGCTGGACGAGGATGCGGGTGCGGGCACAGCAGTCCTGGCCGGAGTTGTCGAGGTACGACATGGGGGTGGCCAGGGCGGCGGCCTCCACGTCGGCGTCGGCGAAGACGATGTTCGGGCTCTTGCCGCCGAGTTCGAGCGTCAGGCGCTTCACGCGGTCGGCGCACTTGGTCATGATCTGCTTGCCGACAGGGGTGGAGCCGGTGAACACGATCTTGGCGACGCCGGGGTGTTCGACGAGGGCGTTGCCCGCGACGCCGCCGACGCCGGGCAGCACCTGGAAGAGACCGTCGGGCAGGCCCGCCTCCAGGGCGAGTTCGGCGAGGCGCAGTGCGGTGAGCGGGGTCGTCTCGGCGGGCTTGAGGATGACCGCGTTGCCTGCCGCGAGCGCCGGGGCGGTGCCCCAGGCCGCGATCGGCATCGGGAAGTTCCAGGGGGCGATGACGCCGACGACCCCGAGGGGTTCGAGGATCGTGACGTTCAGGCCACCGGGCACCGGGATCTGGCGGCCGCTCAGCCGCTCGACTCCCCCGGCCGCGAAGTCCAGGAGATCGCGGACGTTGCCCGCCTCCCAGCGTGCGTTGCCGATGACGTGACCGGCTTCGCGGACCTCCAACCGGGCCAGTTCCTCCAGGTGTTCGTCGACGACGACCGCGAAGCGGCGGAGCAGGCGGGCGCGGTCGGCGGGGGCGGTGGCGGCCCACTTCGCCTGGGCCGCGGCGGCACGTACGACGGCGGCGTCGACGTCCTGCGCGGTGGCGGCGGGGACAGTCGCGACGACTTCTTCGGTCGCCGGATTCAATACCTCGAGCAAGGGTGCCTCACATGCGTTCGAAGGAGCGGCGGAGCTCCCAGTCGGTCACCGCGGAGTCGAAGGCGTCCAGCTCGACCCGGGCCATGTTGCTGTAGTGCGCGACCACCTCGTCGCCGAAGGCGGCCTTGGCGATGGCGCTGTTCTCCCAGAGCTCGGCGGCCTCGCGCAGGGTGGTGGGGACGTGCGCGTAGTCGCCGGTGTAGGCGTTGCCCGTGCACTCCTCGGGCAGTTCCAGCTTCTGCTCCATGCCGTGCAGACCGGCGGCCACGAGTCCGGCGACCGCGAGGTGCGGGTTGACGTCGCCGCCCGGCAGGCGGTTCTCGAAGCGCATGGAACGACCGTGGCCGACGACGCGAAGGGCGCAGGTGCGGTTGTCGTGCCCCCAGGCGGCGGCGGTCGGCGCGAAGGAGCCAGGCCGGAAGCGCTTGTACGAGTTGATGTTGGGCGCGTAGAGCAGGGAGAACTCACGGAGCGCCGCGAGCTGCCCGGCCAGGAAGTGCCGCATGACGGGTGACATCCCGCCGGGTCCGTCACCGGCCATGGCGTTGGTGCCGTCCGCGTCGGCGAGCGAGAGGTGGATGTGACAGGAGTTGCCCTCGGCCTCGTTGTACTTGGCCATGAAGGTGAGGGAGACGCCTTCCTGGGACGCGATCTCCTTGGCGCCGGTCTTGTAGATGGCGTGCTGGTCGCAGGTGACGAGGGCGTCGTCGTAACGGAACACGATCTCGTGCTGGCCCGGGTTGCACTCGCCCTTGGCCGACTCGACGACCAGTCCGGCGGCCGCCATCTCGTTGCGGATCCGGCGCAGGAGCGGCTCGATACGGCCCGTGCCGAGCACCGAGTAGTCGATGTTGTACTGGTTGGCCGGGGTCAGGGCCTTGTAGCCCGCGTCCCAGGCCTGCTCGTAGGTGTCCTTGAAGACGATGAACTCGAGCTCGGTGCCGACGTTGGCGGTGTAGCCGAGCTCGGCGAGCCGCTCCAGCTGGCGGCGCAGGATCTGGCGCGGCGCGGCCACGACGGGCGAGGAGTCGTTCCAGGCGAGGTCCGCGATCAGCATCGCGGTGCCCTCGTTCCAGGGGACGCGGCGCAGGGTGCTCAGGTCGGGGTGCATGGCGAAGTCGCCGTAACCGCGGTCCCAGGAGGACATGGCGTAGCCCTCGACGGTGTTCATCTCCGCGTCGACGGCCAGGAGGTAGTTGCAGCCCTCCGTGCCGTGCTCCAGGACGTCGTCGAGGAAGAATGGGGCGGCGAACCGCTTGCCCTGGAGCCGCCCTTGCATGTCGGGGAAGGCCAGGACGACAGTGTCGATCTCGCCGCTCGTCACGAGGGCACGCAGCTCCTCGATCCCGAGCGGGGGTGTGCGGTCTGCCACGGGAAAAGCCTCCTTGGGTCAGCCGAGAGCCATAAGGTATTGCTGAGAACCATTGATTGGGAAGGGGGTACGGCCAGATGTCGCACACGGAAGCGGGCGCGGCCGCCGAGGCGGGCCCGGACGGCCCCGCCGCGACCGCCGACGACCGGCTCACACCGGTCCTTCGCCCCGTGCGGGCGGGCAACGGCTTCGAGGAGGCCCTCGAACAGATCCTCCAGGTCGTCCGCCTCGGCCTGGTGCCCGGTGGTGAACGGCTGCCGTCCGAGCGGGAGTTGGCCGATCGGCTCGGCATCAGCCGGGTCACGTTGCGCGAGGTCCTCAAGGTGCTCCAGGACCAGGGCCTTGTCGAGTCGCGGCGGGGCAGGTACGGCGGCACGTTCGTGCGTCCGCGCCCCGAGGCGGCCGGCGAGGACGAACTGCGGCGGCGTGTGGCGGATGTCGACGTCGAGGACGCGCTGCGGTTCCGCGAGGTGCTCGAGGTCGGCGCGGCCGGGCTCTGCGCGGCGCACGGCCTGAGCGGGGAGCAGCGGGAGCGGCTGCGCGCGGCGCTCGCACAGACGCACGAGGCACCCCTCTCCGAATACCGCCGCCTGGACACCTTGCTGCACCTGACGCTCGCCGAGCTGTGCGGCTCCCCCTCGCTCACCGCGCAGTACGCGGCGGTCCGCGCGACCGTCAACGACCTCCTGGACTGCATCCCGCTCCTGGTCCGGAACCTGGAGCATTCGCAGCGCCAGCACACCGCCCTGGTGGAGGCGGTGCTCGACGGGGACGCGGACGGGGCGCGGGAGATGATGCGCGAGCACTGCGCCGGTACGGCCGCCTTGCTGCGGGGCTTCCTGACATAACGGGCGGGGCGAGGGGCGATTAACGGCGACGTAACGCAGGGGTCTTGATTTCTCGTGGGTCGCACGGCAAAGGTATGGACCCGTTCCATTGAGTCACCCCGCCGCAGTGCCGCCGCCGCGCAGTCGCATAGGAGCCGTGCCATGAACGAGGAGTCCCCAAGGACGAGCGCCGCCGAACCGGCGGACGACTATCTGGAACGCAGAACGCTGCGCCGGGGCAGCGCGGGCTGGCTGCTGCTCACCGGCCTCGGTGTCGCGTACGTGGTGTCCGGCGACTACTCGGGCTGGAACTTCGGCCTGGCCGAGGGCGGATTCGGCGGCCTCGGGATAGCCATGGCGCTGATGGGCGTCATGTACGCGTGCATGGTGTTCTCGCTGGCGGAACTGTCGTCGGTCCTGCCGACGGCGGGCGGCGGCTACGGCTTCGCGCGCCGGGCGCTCGGCCCGCTGGGAGGTTTCCTCACCGGCACGGCGATCCTCATCGAGTACATCCTGGCGCCCGCCGCGATCTCCATCTTCATCGGCGACTACGTCGAGTCGCTGGGCCTCTTCGGGCTCACCTCCGGCTGGCCGGTGTACCTGGCCTGCTTCGTGATCTTCATCGGCATCCACCTGTGGGGTGTCGGCGAGGCGCTGCGGTTCAGTTTCGTCGTCACGGGCATCGCGGTGGCGGCGCTGCTCGTCTTCGCGGTCGGCGCGTTCATGGACTTCGACGCGTCGAAGCTGAACGACATCCCCGTGGAGGCGGACGCGTTCGGCTCCAACTCCTGGCTGCCGATGGGGCTGTTGGGCATCTGGGCGGCGTTCCCGTTCGGCATGTGGTTCTTCCTGGGGGTCGAGGGCGTGCCGCTCGCGGCGGAGGAGACGAAGGACCCGGCCCGCACCCTGCCGCGCGCGATCCGCTGGTCCATGGCCATCCTCATCGTGCTCGCGCTCCTCACGTTCTTCGCGTCGGCGGGGGCGCGCGGCGCGAACGCGATCCAGGAGGCGGGCAATCCGCTGGTGGAGGCGTTGCAGCCGGGCGGCGAGGCGACGGCACTGAGCCGGATCGTGAACTACGCGGGCCTGGCGGGCCTGGTGGCGTCCTTCTTCTCCCTGATCTACGCGGGCTCGCGCCAGCTCTTCGCCCTGTCCAGGGCGGGCTACCTGCCGAGGTTCCTGTCGCTCACGAGCAGCCGCAAGGCTCCCTACCTGGGACTCCTGGTCCCCGGGGCGATCGGCTTCAGCCTGGCCGCGGCGACCGGGGACGGCGCGCGGATGCTGAACGTGGCGGTGTTCGGCGCGACCATCTCGTACGCCCTGATGTCGCTCTCGCACATCGTGCTGCGCCGCAGGGAGCCGGGCCTTGAGCGGCCCTACCGCACGCCGGGCGGCATGCTGACGTCGTCGGTGGCGCTGGTCCTCGCCTGCTCGGCGCTTGTCGCGACGTTCCTGGTGGACGTGACGGCGGCGCTGATCGCGCTCGCGGTATACGTGGTGGCGATCGCCTACTTCGGCCTCTACAGCCGCAAGCGGCTCGTGGCGCGGGCGCCCGAGGAGGAGTTCGCGGCGCTGGCCGCCGCGGAGGCGGAACTGGAACGGGACTGAGCGCGAGCGCGACGGAACATGAGCACGACGGAACGTGAGCGCGACGGAGCATGAGGGAGACGAGGGTGAGCGAGACCACCGGCAGGCCGCTGATCGGTGTCAGCACCTACCTGGAGGCGAAGGCGAGGTGGGGCGTGTGGGAGCTGCCCGCGGCGCTGCTCCCCGCCGGCTACCCGGGGCTGGTGCAGGCGGCGGGCGGACTCACCGCCATGCTTCCGCCGGATGATCCTTCGTACGCCGATGCTGTCGTCGCCAGGCTGGACGGCGTGGTCATCGCGGGTGGCCCCGATGTCGAGCCGTCCCGTTACGGCTCGGAGCGTGAGGAGCGTACGGGCCCGCCCGCGCGTGAGCGGGACGCGTGGGAACTCGCGCTGATCGAGGCGGCGTTGGCGTCCGGAACCCCTCTGCTCGGCATCTGCCGGGGCATGCAGCTCCTGAACGTGGCGCTCGGCGGGACGCTCGTGCAGCATCTGGACGGTCACGTGGAGGCGGTGGGCGTCTTCGGCACGCACGAGGTGAAGCCGGTGCCGGGCACGCTGTACGAGTCGATCGCGCCGGCCGCGACGGCCGTCCCCACGTACCACCACCAGGCGGTGGACCGCCTGGGCCGGGACCTGATCGCGTCGGCCCACGCGGAGGACGGCACGGTGGAGGCGGTGGAACTGCCGTCCGCCGGCTGGGTGCTGGGGGTGCAGTGGCACCCGGAGATGGGTGCGGATCTGCGGGTCATGTCGGCGCTGGTCCGGGAAGGTCTTCGGCGGGCGGGGGGACTGCCTGAGCCTCGGCGGTCCGCGCCGCGAGGTTCGCCCTCCGGCCGGGGGTAGACCCCCACCCACGGCCTCCCCGCACCTGGGGTATTCCCTCCGGGAGGGTGGGAAAGCATTCTCCGGAGACGGGACAGGCATTCATCCCCCGGGCGCAGAAGACCCCGCCGGTCAGGGGGACCCCGCCCGGGTCAGCGACAGCAGATCCCGCGCGGGCCCCGTGGGGCGGTGCCCCGTGGGCCACACCGCCCTGAGGGCGCGGCGCAGCTGGACCCCCTCCAGGGGGACGGCCACCAGGCGCCGGGCCGACAACTCCTCGCCCACCGCGAGCTCGCTCAGCACCGCGGGCCCCGCCCCGCTCACCGCGGACGCCTTCACCGCCGTGGTGGACGACAGCTCGATCAGCGGACGTGCGAGACCCCCCAGCGCCGCGTCGAGGACCTGCCGCGTCCCCGAACCCTCCTCCCGGAGAATCAGCGGCGTGGCCGCCAACTCCCCGGCTGCCAGCGGCTTTCGGCGCCGCGCCCAGGCGTGGCCCGGCGCCGTGACGACGACCAGGCTGTCGTGGGCGATGACCGCCGAGTCCAGGCCGGTCGGGACCGCGAGCCCCTCGACGAAGCCGAGGTCGGCCTCTCCCGCGAGCAGCCGCTCGGCGACCGCGGTCGAGTTGCCCGCCGTCAAGGACACCGCCGTGTCCGGCCGCTGCGTCCGCAGCGCGATCAGCCAGCCCGGCAGCAGGTACTCGGCGATCGTCATGCTCGCCGCGACCCGCAACCGCGAGTCCCGCCGGTCCCGCAGGGCCTGCGCACCGGCGTCGAACGCCTCGGCCGCCTCCACGATCCGCCGCGCCCAGTCGGTGACGAGCGCCCCCGCGTCCGTGAGCCGCGACCCCCGCGGCGACCGGTCGACCAGCGCGACCCCGAGCTGCCGCTCCATCGACCGGACGCGGCTGCTCGCGGCGGGCTGCGTGATGCCGAGCTCCTTCGCGGCCCGCCCCAGGCTGCCGAGCCGCGCCACGGCGAGCAGCAGTTCGAGCGCCCCGAGGTCCGGCACGCGATGTGCGAGCGGTGGCGCCCCCGGCGACGTATCGGACACACCGGAGGAACCAGAAGACGTACCCATAAGCCCAGGTTATGCCCTCATACGAAGATGCCTCCTGGTGGGGGGCCCGCCGAACGGCGACCGTGGACACATGGTCACCGTCGCCCACCCGCAGGCACCCACGCACTCCGCCGTCACGTCCGCCGCCCCAGGCGCCTCAGGCACCTCAGGCGCCTCGGGCATCGCACGCGCCACCCGCCACCTCGGCCCGAACTGGTACGCCGCCGTGATGGGCACGGCGATCATCGCCGGCGCCGGTGCGACCCTGCCGGTCCACGTCCAGGGCCTGCGGACCGCCTGCACCGCGATCTGGGCGCTCTCCCTGCTGATGCTGGTCGCACTGCTCGCCGCCCGGACGCTGCACTGGATCCACCACCGCGACCAGGCCCGCGCCCACCTCCTCGACCCTGCCGTGGCCCCGTTCTACGGATGCCTCTCCATGGCCCTGCTCGCCGTCGGCGGCGGCGCCCTCCTCGTGGGCGAGGACTGGATCGGGACGAGCGCGGCGGTCGCGCTGGACGCCGTCCTCTTCACCGCGGGCACGGTCATCGGCCTCGTGGCGGCCGTCGCGATCCCGTACCTGATGGTGGTGAAGCACCGCATCGAGCCGGGCCAGGCGTCCCCCGTCTGGCTGTTGCCCCTGGTGGCACCCATGGTGTCGGCCGCCCTCGGCCCGCTCCTCGTACCGCACCTCCCGGCGGGGCAGGCCCAGCAGACGCTCCTGTACGCCTGCTTCGCGATGTTCGGCCTGAGCCTGCTCGCCACCCTGGTGATGCTCCCGATGATCTTCGCCCGCCTGCTGACCGGCGGCCCGTACCCCCTCGCGCTGACCCCCGCGCTCTTCCTGGTCCTCGGTCCGCTCGGCCAGTCGACGACCGCCGTGAACAAGTTCGCCGACACCGCCGCGGCAGGCACCGTCCCGGCCCCCTACGACCAGGGCTTCGCCGTCTTCGCCGTGCTGTACGGCGTCCCGGTGATGGGCTTCGCCCTGCTGTGGCTGGCGCTCGCGGGCGCGATGGTGGTGCGGGCCCGGCGCCGCGGCATGCGCTTCGCGATGACCTGGTGGGCGTTCACGTTCCCCGTCGGCACCTGCGTCACGGGCGCCGAGGGCCTGGGCAAGCACACCGGCCTGGCCTTCTACGACTGGCTGGCCCTCGCCCTGTACGCCCTGCTGCTCACCGCCTGGGCAGTGGCCCTCACCCAGACCCTGCGCGGCCTGCTCAACGGCAAGCTGCTCGCAGCGCCGCGCTGAGAACGGCCGGGGCCTCCGCGAGGGACGGCCCGTACCACGTGAGGTGGCGGCCGCTGATCAGGGCCGCCGGGGCGGTGAACGCCTCGGGGCCGTCCTCGGGGGTGAAGCGGTAGGGCTCGTCGGGCAGGATCACCACGTCCGGGGCCACGGCCCGCAGCTCCTCGACGGGGACGCGCGGGTAGCGCTCGGCATGCGCCGCGTACGCGTTGTCGACGCCGAGGCGCCGCAGCAGGTCCCCGGCGAACGTGTCGCGTCCCAGGACCATCCAGGGGCGCCGCCAGATGGGGACCACCGCCTTCAACCGGGCCTCGGGCTGAGGGAGTTGGGCCCACGCCCGCTCGGCTTCGGCCAGCCACCCGGGCCGGCCCGCCCCGCACGCGGCCAGGAGCCGGGTCAGCTCACGGAAGGCGCCCGGCAGATCGCGTACCTCCGTCACGAGCACCTGGATGCCCGCCGCCCGCAGCGCCGCGAGGTCGGGTGCGCGGTTCTCCTCTTCGTTGGCGATGACGAGGTCGGGGGCGAGGCCGATGATCCGGCGTACGTCGGGGTTCTTCGTGCCGCCGACGCGGACGACGTCCAGGTCCTCCGGATGGCTGCACCACTCCGTGGCCCCGACCAGCGTGCCCGGCGCGCTCACCGCGACCGCCTCGGTCAGCGAGGGCACCAGCGAGACGACCCGCACTCCCGTCACCGTAGCGACCCCCTCAGCGCCGCGCGCCGTCCACGGCCTCGATGTGGTCGGCGACGGCCACGACGAGCACCTGGCTGTCCGGCACGGTCGCCCGCCACCGGTGGCGGACCCCGCCGGTCAGGTAGAGGCTGTCGCCGCGTCCGAGGCGGTAGGCCCTGCCCTCCGCCTCGACCTCGACGGCGCCGCCCACCACGTACATCAACTCGTCGTTGCGGTGCTGGAACTCGCGTCCCTCGTCGTGGTCACCGGTGAACTCGACGGCGTGCAGCTGGTGGTGACCACGCACCAGGTTGCGGACACGGGCGTCGGGGGACGAACCTTCCCCGTCGCCCTCCTCGGCGCGCATCAGATCGACCGTGCACGCGGGATCCGCGGCGGCCAGCAGTTCGACGTCGGTCGTCAGGAGCGCGTCGGCGACCCGCTGCAGGGAGCGCCTGCTGGGCCGCGCCCGCTCGTTCTCGACCTGGCTCAGGAAGGGCACCGAGAGACCGCTGCGCTCGGCCACCACGGCGAGGGTGAGCTCCAGCTGCCGGCGGCGGCGCCGCACGGCCGAGCCCACCCGGAGGGTTTCCTTTTGCTCGTCCATCGCCTCGGCTCCCTTCTGCGCATCGGTCCACTCTCAACCCTGTTGGGTTTTCTGCACCCTACGCATGTTCGCCAAACGGTTTGGCCCCGTTGCGAGGACCGCCGTCTACAGCTTGCGCCAGTAGACAAGCTGACCCGCCTCGCCGGGAGCCGCCCCTTGCCCCGGTATGAACAGGCTGACCAGCAGCGCAGGCCTGCCCTGCGGGTCGGTGAGGAGGGTCGCCGAGGGATTCGCGAAGGCGCGGCTCTTGCCGTGGGTGGAGAAGGCGAGGCGGTCGGCCCGGCCGCTCCCGGGGTCATAGGCGTAGGTCCGCCAGCTCCCGAAGTCACCCCGCCATCGCTGCCCCTCCACGAGGAGGACGCGCCGCCCGTCGAGCTCGACGGACGCCCGGTCCCCGAGGTTTCCGCCGTTGCCCCAGGTCTGCAGCGCCCGGTCGAGCCGCCGGTCGGGCGTCGCGTGCCAGTCGCGGAACCCGGTCAGGGTGGCGCGCAGCTGGCGGTCGGTGTCGCAGTCGGCGCGGTAGTGGCCGGTGAGCTCGATGGCGTCGCCGCGTACGGCGGTGATGGCGGGCGTGCCCTCGGCGCACCGCGAGAGGGTGCGCGGGGCGTCGAAGGCCCGTGCCGCGCGCCCGTCGAGCAGCGCGTCCTCATCGGCGTAGGCGCGCACGGCGATGTGGTTCCTGGGGTCCTTCTCGTAGGCGAGGACGTACCCGCCGCGTCCGTCGTCGGCGAGCGACGCCTGATGGGTGCCGGCACCGAAGTCGTGGCGGCGGTGCCAGTGCCGCAGATCGGTGGAGGTGGCGACGGCGGCATGGAAACGGCCGTCGTCCAGGAGGGTGTGGTAGACGGCCAGGTAGGTGCCGTCAGGGGCCTGCGTGATCTGCGCGGCGTCCATGGTGCGGCCGGTGTGGTCCCGCGCGTCGTATCGGTGTCCGTCGGCGGCGGTGACGTCCTCGGCGAGGGCGGCGAGGCGGGCGGTGCCCGCGGACGCGGGTGCGGAGCTCGCCCCCGCCACATGCGCGAGGAGCAGCGCGGCGGCGAGGGCCAGGGCCACGGCGAGGCCGAGGACGGTGCGGGAGACGCGGACGCGCGCGGCGGACGCGGGGGGCACGAGAGGCACGGAGGGGCACTTACGTTCGAGCAGCGGGGAGGCTGCCCAGCCTAGGGAGCGGGGGTGGCGCCGGGAACGCCGAGAGGGGTGGGCTTCGCCACAAGGACGAGGCCCACCCCTCGGGGGTGCGTCAGCGCGCAGCCCCAGGACTGCGAAGAGCTACGACTGCGGAGTCATCTTCTGCTCGAAGCCCGGGTTCTTCTTCAGCCACGCGTCGACGGCCTTGGGCTCATTGCCCTTGCCCGCCTTGTTGATCTCGTTCTCCAGGCCGGCCAGTTCCTTCTCGCTCATCTTGAAGTCCTTGAGCCACTTCGTGAGCTGCGGGTACTGCTTCGGGAAGTCCTTGCTGGAGAGCGTGCGGATCGTGTCGCCCTTGCCGAAGCCGACCTTGGGGTCCTTCAGCTTGGTGAGGTCGTACTCGCTGTAGGCCCAGTGCGGCGACCAGAGCAGGACCGCGACCGGCTCCTTCTTGGCGTACGCGCGCTTCAGCTCGGCCAGCATCGCGGGCGTCGAACCGGAGACGACCTTGTACTCCTTGTCGAGGCCGTAACCGGGCAGGACCTTGTCCTTGAGCGCGGTCATCACGCCCGTGCCCGGCTCGATGCCGATGATCTTGCCCTTGAACTTGCCGCCCTTGCCCTTGAGGTCCCCCAGCGACTTCACGTCCTTGACGTAGGACGGGACCGCCACCTCGAGCGACGTCGGGCTGTACCAGGAGCCGATGTCGTTGAGGTTGGCCTTGTTCTTCTCCCAGTACTGCTTCTGGGTCGTGGGCAGCCAGGCGTCGAGGTTCAGGTCGAGATCGCCCTGGCCGAGCGCGGTGTAGACGGGGCCGACGTCGGACGGCTTCAGATTCATCTTGTAGCCGCGCTTCTCCAGGACACGCTTCCACAGGTTCGTGACGGCGATGTTCTCGTCCCACGCGAAGTAGGCGGCGTTCAGCGGACGCTTCGCCTCGGCGGGGGTGGAGTTCTTCGGCAACGGGGCCAGCTTGTCGACGACACCCGGGTTCTTCTTCAGCCAGGCACGGACGGCTTCCTGCTGCTTGCCCTTGCCCGCCTTGTTGATCTCCGCCTCAAGACTCGTGAGCTGCTTCTCGCTCATCTTGAAGTCCTTGAGCCACTTGGCTACCTGCGGGTTCTCCTTCGAGAAGCCCTTGCGCGCCAGCGAGTGCACGCCGTCGCCCTTGCCCCAGGAGCCCTTCGGGTCCTTGAGCTTCTTCAGGTCGAAGTCGCTGTAGGCCCAGTGCGGCGACCAGAGCGTGGTGACGATCGGTTCCTTCTTGGCGTACGCGCGCTTCAGCTCGGCCAGCATCGCCGGGGTGGAGCCGTCGACGACCTTGTACTCCTTGTCGAGCCCGTACTCCTTGAGGACCTTGTCCTTGAGGAGGCCCATCATTCCGGCGCTCGGCTCAATGCCGACGATCTTGCCCTTGAACGTGCCGCTCTTGCCCTTGAGGTCTTCGAGCGAGTCGACGCCCTTGACGTACGAGGGCACGGAGAGCTCGAGCGAGGTCGGGCCGAACCACGAGCCCAGGTCCTCGAGATCCTTGCCGTACTTCTTCCAGTACGAGGCGTGCGTCGTCGGCAGCCAGGAGTCGGTCTGGAAGTCGATGCTGCCCTGCGAGAGCGAGGTGTAGAGCGGTCCCGCCTCGAGCTGCTTCGTCTGCGGCTTGAAGCCGCGCTGCTCCAGGATCTCCTTCCAGAGGAAGGTGGAGGCCACGCCCTCGTCCCAGGGGATGTAGCCGATGTTGATTTCCTTGCCCTGGCCGACGTTCTTCCCATCGGTCGCGACATTCTCGGACTTCGAGCCTCCGAAGGCGCCCATGCCGCCCGCGACGAGGGCGAGGACGACCACGCCGACCACCGCGACGGCGGCCTGCGGACGGTAGGTCCAGATGTTCAGGCCCTGCGCGGCACGCACCTTCGCCATGGCGCGGCGGCCGAGCGGGGAGACCTGGGTGCCGAGCGAGCCCGTCATGCGGTCCAGGTAGATCGCCAGGATGACGATGGCGACGCCCGCCTCGGAGCCGAGGCCGACGTTCAGCTGGCCGATGGCCTCGTTGACGTCGGCGCCCAGGCCCTCGGTGCCGACCATGCCCGCGATGGCGGCCATGGACAGGCCCAGCATGATGACCTGGTTGACACCGGCCATGATCGTGGGAAGCGCGAGGGGCAGCTGGACGCGCAGCAGGATGTTGCGCGGCGTGGTGCCGAACGCGTCCGCGGCCTCGACCAGTTCCTTGTCGACCTGGCGGATGCCCAGCTCCGTCATGCGGACACCGGGGGCCAGGGCGAAGATCAGGGTGGCGACGATGCCCGCGGGGGCGCCCATCCCGAAGAACAGGATGGCGGGGATGAGGTAGATCATCGCCGGCAGCGTCTGCATGAAGTCGAGCACCGGGCGGACGATGCCGCTGACCGTGCTCGATCGCGCCGCCCAGATGCCCACGGGCACGGAGATGACGAGCGCGATGATCGTCGAGACGAGCACCAGGGCCAGCGTCATCATCGCGTGGTCCCACAGTTCGAGGGAGACGATGAACGCGAAGCCCGCGAAGGTCAGCACACCGGCGACCACACCGCGCAGCCAGAAGGCGATGACGGCGAAGATGCCCGCGAGGAGCAGCGGCTCGGGCGCCTGGAGCACGTCGGCTATGCCGTCGTAGGCGCCCTGGAAGACGGTCTTGAAGAAGTCGAACAGCCAGGCCATGTGGCTGAGGAGCCAGTCGACGCTGTCGTTGACCCACTCGCCGAAGGGAATCCTAGGCACCGCTGACCACCTTGCCCACAGCCTGTCCGCCGTTGTCCTGTGTCTCGTCCCGCGTCTTGTCGAGCGGGACGGCGGTGTCCTGCGGCTCGTCCTCGGGGGTCATCGGCTCACCGAGCACCGCCAGCAGTCGCGCCCGCGGTACGACGCCGATGAGCGCGCCCTCCTCGTCGGTCACGGCGACGGCCACATCGCTGGTGGAGCACGGCGTGAACAGCTCGATGATCGGCGTCTCGGCCCTGACCGTGGCGGGGGCCGCGGACAGCACGTCCTGTGCGGTCTGCAGCTCCTTGCCCTCGGCCGTCTTCGTGCCGAACACGGTCTCGGGCTCGGCCATGATGGCGCCCGCCGTGAGGACCCGGGAGCGGTCGACGTCCTGCGTGAACGCGGCGACGTAGTCGTTGGCCGGGGTGACGAGGATGTCCTCGGCGTTGCCGATCTGGACGATCTCGCCGTCGCGCATGACGGCGATCTGGTCGCCCAGGCGCATGGCCTCGTTCAGGTCGTGGGTGATGAAGACGATGGTCTTCTTCAGCCGCTTCTGGAGCTCGAGGAGCTGGTCCTGCATGTCGCGGCGGATCAGCGGGTCGAGCGCGCTGAACGACTCGTCCATGAGGAGCAGGTCCGCGTCGGTGGCGAGCGCGCGGGCCAGGCCCACGCGCTGCTGCATGCCGCCGGAGAGCTCGTCGGGCCAGGACTTCTCCCAGCCCTTGAGCCCGGCGAGTTCGAGCGCGACCGTGGCGCGCTCCTCGCGCTCGGCGCGCGGCACGCCCTGCACCTCGAGGCCGTAACCGGCGTTCTCGAGGACGCTGCGGTGCGGGAAGAGCGCGAAGTGCTGGAAGACCATGCTGATCTTCTTGGAGCGCACCTCGCGCAGCTCACGGGCGCTCAGCCCCGTCAGGTCCTGACCGTCGAACAGCACCTGCCCGGCCGTTGGCTCCGACAGTCCGTTGAGCATGCGCAACAACGTGGACTTGCCGGATCCGGAGAGACCCATGACGACGAAGATCTGGCCCGGCTCGACCGTGAAGGAGGCGTCGATCACCGCGGCGGTGGTGCCTTCGGCGCGCAGCTCCTCTCGGTCGGTTCCGTGGCGGAGTTTCTCCACCGCGTCAGCGGGTCGTCTGCCGAATACCTTGTACAGGTGTTCGGCTTGCAGCCTGGACACATACACCTCTCGGGTTGAACCAAGACGGCCCGCCTCCCCCGCCGGCGGGCCGTGGAGCGACACGGGTTCTGCCCGCTGTTTGCCCGCCGAAATAGTTGAATCCTCGACCGGAGGCGCTCCGGCTCGGCGCCTGCCCTCACTTACACGAATCAAACGGAAGAGTGTTCCAGTTCACATTCCGTTCACTTATGTCGACCGGAACTCGCCGCCGGCCGGCCCCGCCCCACCGGGACGGAAACACCGCCTCGACGCCTCCGGAGCCGGTCCGGTGTCAGTGCCGTGCGGCATGATGCGAAGGTGACTCAGCGAACGCGACGGCTCATGCTGCTCGACACGGCGTCCCTGTACTACCGGGCCTATTTCGGGGTCCCCGATTCCGTGAAGGCCCCGGACGGCACACCGGTGAACGCCGTGCGCGGTCTGCTCGACTTCATCGCCCGGCTCGTCCAGGACCACCGCCCCGACGACCTGGTCGCCTGCATGGACGCGGACTGGCGCCCGCACTGGCGGGTCGAGCTGATCCCCTCCTACAAGGCGCATCGCGTCGCCGAGGAGGTCGAGCAGGGCCCGGACGCCGAGGAGACCCCGGACACCCTCGCGCCGCAGGTCCCGATCATCGAGGACGTCCTGGACGCGCTCGGCATCGCCCGCGTCGGCGTGCCGTCGTACGAGGCGGACGACGTGATCGGTACGTACGCCGGCCGCGCCACGGGCCCGGTCGACATCGTCACCGGCGACCGCGACCTCTATCAGCTGGTCGACGACGACCGGGGCATCCGCGTCCTCTACCCCCTCAAGGGCGTCGGCTCCCTCCAGCTCACCGACGAGGCCTGGCTCCGCGAGAAGTACGGGGTGGACGGCTCCGGCTACGTGGATCTGGCCCTGCTGCGCGGCGACCCGAGCGACGGCCTGCCCGGCGTCCCCGGCATCGGCGAGAAAACGGCGGCCAAGCTCCTGGACGCGTACGGAGACCTGGCCGGAATCATGGCCGCGGTGGACGACCCGAAGAGCAAGCTGACGCCCTCCCAGCGCAAGCGGCTCGACGAATCCCGCGCCTATGTGGCCGTCGCGCCGACGGTGGTCCGCGTCGCGGGTGACGTACCCCTGCCGGACGTGGACCTCGCGCTGCCGGGCGAACCCCGCGATCCCGCGGCCCTGGACGACCTCGCCGAGCGGTGGAACCTGGGAGGGGCGCTGAAGCGGTTGCTCACGACTCTTCAAGGATGAGGTGTTAGCTTAGGTAAGCCTAAGCAACATTTGATCAGGGGAGGCCGCCGCCATGGCAGAACGTCCGGCACGCAAGGCACCGAAGGCTCACGTCGCCCAGGTGGTGCGCACCGAGCGCCTCACCCCGCACATGCAGCGTGTGGTCCTGGGCGGGGAGGGCCTCGCGGAGTTCACGGTGGGCGACTCCACCGATCACTACGTGAAACTGCTCTTCGGCGCCGAGGGCGTGACCTATCCGGAGCCGTTCGACATGCAGCGGATCCGCGAGGAGTTCCCCCGCGACCAGTGGCCCGTCACGCGTACCTACACGGTGCGCTCCTGGGACCCGCGGACCCGCGAGCTCGCCGTCGACTTCGTCGTGCACGGCGACGAGGGCCTCGCGGGCCCGTGGGCCCAGGACGTCCAGCCGGGCGCCACGGTCCGCTTCCTCGGCCCCGGCGGCGGGTACGCCCCGGACGCCGACGCCGACTGGCATCTGCTGGCCGGTGACGAGAGCGCGCTGCCCGCGATCGCCGCCTCACTCGAGGCACTGCCCGAGGGCGCCAAGGCGTACGCCTTCGTGGAGGTCGCCGACGCCGAAGAGGAGCAGAAGATCAGCTCGGTCGCGGAGATCGTGTGGCTGCACCGCGGGCAGCGCCCCGTGGGCGAGGCCCTCGTCGAGGCCGTACGCTCCCTCGACTTCCCGGCGGGCGCCGTGCACGCGTTCGTGCACGGCGAGGCCGGGTTCGTGAAGGAGCTGCGCCGCCACCTCCGCATGGAGCGCCAGGTGCCGCGCGAGCGCCTCTCGATCTCCGGTTACTGGCGCCTCGGTGACAACGAGGACGGCTGGCAGGCGTCCAAGCGCGACTGGAACGCGCAGGTGGAGGCCGAGCAGGAGTCGGCACCCACGGCCTGAACCGGGCGGGCCCGCCCGGCGGCGGGTCGGGGCCCGGCGAAAAACCGGTCCCCCTCGGCGGCGGTCGCTGCCACGATGAGGGCCATGCCCTTCAAGATCTCGGATGTAGTCGCGGCGGGCACCCTCGCCCACCAGGAGCAGCCCACCATCGCCGTTCCCGGAGGGCTGGTCCTGCGCCCCTGGTCGCCCGACGACGCGTCCGCCGTGTACGAGGCGTTCCAGGACCCGGTGCTGCAGCGCTGGCACGCCCGCGAGGCCGATTCCGTCGAGGAGGCCCGCGGCTGGATCGACGGCTGGCGCAAGGCCTGGCCCGAGGAGCGCGACGCGCACTGGGCCGTCGCCGACACCACGACGGACGAGGTGGTGGGGCGGATCTCGCTGCGCCTGATCGTGCTCGCCGACGGGCAGGCCGAAGTCGCCTACTGGACCATGCCGTCGGCCCGCGGCCGGGGCATCGCGCCGCGCGCCCTCACGGCACTGAGCGACTGGGCCTTCGGCGAGATCGGCCTGCACCGTCTCGAACTCACCCACGCCACGGCCAACGAGGCCTCCTGCCGTGTCGCGCTCAAGACCGGCTTCCTGCCGGAGGGCACCAAGCGCAGCGCCGTCCTGCACGCGGACGGCTGGCACGACATGCATCTGCACGCCCGTGTCCGGGGAGACGAGCCCACGGTCTCCTGACCTGAGGGGCTCCTGATCTGAGGGTCGCCTGACCTGAGGGACACGGCGGGGCGCCCCGGCAGGGCCCCGTACTGTTGCCGGTTGTGACCCGTAAGCCCCGCATCCCGCCCTCTCCCCTGCCGCAGCGGCGTGGCGTCGACCCCATGCGGGTCAAGCTGCCCGCCGACGGAGCGTGGGCGACGGTACGGGACCATCTCGTCGAGCGGCTGAAGGCCGGGCCCGGGGTGATCGACGGGATGCTGCGGGACGGGCTGATCGTCGGCGTGGACGGCCTTCCGGTGACGCCGGACGCTCCCTACGTACCCGGCACCTTCGTGTGGTTCCACCGTGACCTGCCCGACGAGGTCCCGGTGCCGTACGCCATCGACGTGGTGTACCGCGACGAGCACATCGTCGTCGCCGACAAACCCCACTTCCTGGCGACCACGCCCCGCGGCAGCCACGTCACCGAGACCGCGCTCGCCCGGCTCCGCAGGGAGTTGGACATCCCCACGCTCGGCGCGGCGCACCGCCTGGACCGGCTCACCGCGGGACTGATCCTCTTCACCGTGCAGCCGCGGGAACGCGGCGCGTACCAGATGCTGTTCGGCGAGCGGCGGGTGTCGAAGGAGTACGAGGCCGTGGCCGCCCACGACCCCGGACTCGCACTCCCCCGCACCCTGCGCAGCCACATCGTCAAGGAGCGCGGCATCATCGCCGCGTACGAGGTCCCCGGCGCCGAGCCCAACAGCGAGAGCCGCGTCGAACTCGTCGAGCACGACGGTGCGTTGGGGCGGTATCGCCTCACTCCGCACACCGGCCGCACCCACCAGTTGCGCGTGCACATGAACGCGTTGGGCCTGCCGATCCTCGGCGACCCCGTCTACCCGTTGGTGGCGGGTCCGGTGCCGCCGGACGATTTCCGGCGGCCCCTCCAACTCCTCTCCCGTGTACTGGAGTTCAGGGACCCCGTCACGGGCGCCGACCACCGCTTCGTCAGCGCACGCGAGCTGGGCGCCTGGACCTCGTACGACTCCTGGGAGAACGCGAACCCGCCTGCGGACGGTCAGTAGCCGCGCCACCAGACGACGAAGCGTCGCCACGCCCCCTGCCGCGGCACCGACGCGGCCACCGGCGCGGACTCCGGCACGGGCGGCGGCTCGGCGGGCTGCGCGGCCGCAGCAGGAGTCGGCCGGGGCGCCGGCGTCGTGGGATACGCGGGCCGCGGAGCCGGCGACGACACATGCCAGTCGTTGCGCGCGTCGGGAACCCGCGCCATGGGCCGCGCCATCACGTCCTGCGGGGGACGCGGCGCGAAATGCACCGGGAGCGACACCAGGTGCCGGGAGAGGATCGACGAGGTCCACTTCAACTCGTGTTCCTCGATGTCGAGTTCCACGTCCGGGAAGCGCATGAGCAGCGCGTCCACCCCCGTGTCGGCGATGGCACGGCCGAGGTCCTGCCCCGGGCACTCGTGCGGGCCGCCGCTGAACGCCAGGTGGGAGCGGTTGCCCTGCATGTTGGCGGTGAGGTCCGGGCGTACGACGGGGTCGACGTTGCCCGGCGCGATGCCGAGGAGCAGCCCGTCGCCCGCCTTGATCTGCTTGCCGCCGAGCTGGGTGTCCTGCTTGGCGAAGTAGCCGATCATCGCGCTGAACGGCGGCTCGTCCCACAGGGACTGCTCGACCGCCTCCGGGACCGTCATCTGGCCGCCGCTGAGCTGGGCGCGGAAGCGCGGGTCGGTCAGGACCATGCGCAGGGCGTTGGCGATGAGGTTGGCCGTGGCCTCGTACGAGGCGATGAGCACGAGGCGCAGGTGCGCGGCGACCTCGTCGTCCGTGAGCTGCGCGGGCTGCGCGATGAGGTTGCTGGTGAAGTCCTCCTCGGCCTGCGCCCGGCGCCGCGCGACGAGCCGTGTCAGCGCGTCCATGATGTACGCGTTGCTGGCGATGGCGGTCTCGGTGCCCCTGAGCATGTCGCGGGCGGCCTGCACCATCCGCTCGTTGTACTCCTCGGGCATGCCGAGGACATGGCACATCACCATCATCGGCAGATGCTCGGCGAACTGGCTCACGACGTCCGCGCGCCCGGCCTGGCAGATGTCGTTGAGCAGGAGGTTGCTGTAGCGGTTGATGTAGCGCCGGATGCCGCGGTGGTCGAGGAGCGCCATGGCGCCGGTGACCGCGCCGCGCAGCCGCTGATGCTCGTCACCCTCGACCATGCTGGCCATCGGCTGGAAGGTGACGACGGGGGCCAGCGGGTTGTCGGGGCCCATGGAGCCGTCGATGATGGCCCGCCACTGGCGCGGGTCGCGGGTGTACTGCGAGGGGGTGCGGACCATGTGGAGGTTCTCGCTGTGGCCGAGGACCGCCCAGATGGGTACGTCGTTGTGCAGCAGGGCCGGGGCCACCGCGCCGTGCTCGGCACGCAGCTTCTCGTACACGCCCGCGAGGTCGGTCTCCGCCTCGGGTCCGTAGAGACGGCGCAGGCCGCCGGCGCCCAGACCGTGCGCGGGGCAGCCGGGCGGTGGCACGGTGGGGTCGTCCATGCCGGTGTGGGGTTGGGACGGGGTCGTCACGTTCGTCGCTCCGGGGTTGCGGATAGGGGGAGATGTCAGACGGGGGCCGCGGTCAGGGAGTGCAGGTACCGCGTGAGGGTCAGCAGGGTGTCCCGGCTCGACGCGCGCTGCCGGGCGTCGCACCTCACCATCGGCACCGCGTCGTCCAGGTCGAGTGCGCGGCGCAGCGTCTCCATCGGATGGTGGGGCGCGTCGGGGAAGTCGTTGACGGCGACGACGAAGGGCACGCCGCGTTCCTCGAGGCGGCCGATCACGTCGAAGCTGACCTCGAGGCGGCGGGTGTCGAGGAGGACCACCGCGCCCAGCGCCCCTTCGAAGAGGCCGTTCCACAGGAACCAGAAGCGCTCCTGGCCGGGGGTGCCGAACAGATAGAGCACCAGTTCCTCGGAGATGCTGATCCGGCCGAAGTCCATCGCGACGGTGGTGGCCGTCTTGGTGTCGGAGCCGTAGTTGTCGTCGACGCCGATGCCCGCCTGGGTCATGGTCTCTTCGGTGGTCAGCGGACGGATCTCGCTGACGGAGCCGACCATCGTCGTCTTGCCGACCCCGAAGCCACCGACGATCACGATCTTCACGGCGGCCGTGGCCGTATGCGGCAGGACCTCTTCGCTGCTGGGCCCGGTGATCGTGTCAGAGCTTTTGAAGTCCATGCATCACCGCTTCGAGAAGGGAACGATCGGGGAGCGTGGAGCGGACGATCGATGCCCGCGCCTGTACCAGGTCGGCCTCGAGCATCCTGGTGAGGAGCACGGTCACGACGCTGAACGGCAGCGCGAGGTACGCGGAGAGCTCGGCGACGGACAGCGGTGTCCTGCACAGCCGCAGGACGTCGGCGTGCTCGGGTTCGGCCGTGGGCGGTGCCTCACCGTCCGCGACGATCAGCGTGACGAGGTCGAGCGCCGCCCGCTCCGTGTCCTCACCGGTCAGGATGTAGAGCCGCTCGGGGTTCTCCGGGCTGCGCCGTTCCCGTTGGGGAGGGTCGTCTCGGTGGGAGGGGTTCTCGCCTTGCGGAGGATTCATACGGCCTGCCCGTCTCGCCGGGGCGGACTCGTCAGATGGGCTCCGATCCGGACGACCAGGTCCCGCATGCGGTTGCCGATGAGGCCCGCGTCGACGGTCTCGTCGGCGAGCACGGCGAGGTAGGCCCCGGCTCCCGCCGCCATCAGGTAGAAGTAGCCGCCGCCCACCTCGATGATCACCATGCGCATGCCGCCGTCGGCGTGCGGGATCTCGGTGGCGACCGCGGCCGCCAGGGACTGAAGTCCCGCGCAGGCGGCGGCGATCCGGTCGGCCGCGTCAGGGTCGCCGCCGTAGCGTGCGATGCGCAGGCCGTCCGCGGAGAGCACCACGATCTGCCGGGTCTGCGGCACGCCGTCGGCGAGCTCCTTGAGCATCCAGTCGAAATTGGCCCGTTGCTGGATCACTTCCAGCCCCCCTCGTCGGCGTTGTCGGCACTGTCTGCACTGTCTGGGGTGCCGTGGTCGTTCTCGCTGTGGCCCTTGGGGAGCAACGGGTCATCGGCTGCGGAGTCGTCGCCGTTCACGCCCTTCATGAAGGCCTCGATCCAGAGGCCGGGCTCCTTCTCCTCCTTCTTCGCCGGCTCGGGTACGACCGGTGCGGCCACCTGCGGGGAGTACTGGGCGCGCTGCGCCGCGTACTTCGCGTCCGCGGCTTCCTGGGCGATGCGCTCGGCCAGCGGGGTGCGGACCCGGCTGCGGCGCTGCGGCAGACCGTTCGACGTCCACTCGGTGACCTCGGGGACGTCGTCCTCCATGGCCGCGCCGAGCGACTTGGGGAGCGGCGGCCCTGCCGTCATCACACGGGGCTTCTTGCGCCGGATGCCGTGGGCCTCCTCGATGGGCACGCCTTCGGCGTTCACCCGGGGTACCGCGGACGCGCCGATGCCGTGGGCGAGGCCGGGGGCCGGCCCGGTGGTGAGCATCTCGCGCGGGACGATGAGCACTGCGCGGACGCCGCCGTACGCGGACTGCCGCAGCGAGACCTGCAGGTTGTACATCTGCGAGAGGCGTCCCACGACGGCCATGCCGAGGCGCGGGCTCTCGCCGAGGTCGTTCAGGTCGAAGCCGGCCTGGGCCTGCGCGAGCATGCGCTCGGCCCGTGACCGCGCCTCCTCGCTGAGGCTGACGCCGCCGTCCTCGATCTCGACGGCGATGCCGGTCTGCACCTCGACGGCGGTGACGTGCACGCGGGTCTGCGGCGGTGAGTAGCGCGTGGCGTTGTCGAGCAGCTCGGCGCAGGCGTGGATGAGCGGTTCCACGGACGTGCCGCGGATCGCGACCTTGGCGATCGAGTGCAGGTCGACGCGCTGGTACTCCAGGATCCGGGACATGGCGCCGCGCAGCACGCTGAACAGCGGTACGGGCTTGGGCCATTGGCGTCCGGGACGGGCGCCGCCGAGGACGGTGATCGAGTCGGCGAGGCGGCCGATCAGTGCCGTGCCGTGGTCGATGCGCAGCAGGTCGTCGAAGACCTCGGGGTTCCGGCCGTGGAACTCCTCCATCTCGCGCAGTTCCGCGGACTGCTGGTGGACGATGGACTGGACGCGCCGGGCGATGTTGACGAAGGCACGCTGCGAGGACTCGCGCATCGCCTCTCCGGAGTCCAGGGTGTCCAGGACGTTCCGCAGGAGCTTGCGCTGCGAGTGCGGCAGTTCGGAGAAGGACTCGTCGGCGTCGACGAGGTGGCGGATGACTTCCGACGGCGCTTCGCCCTGCCGGAGCCGGAAGACGGCCTCGGGGATGATCTCCCGGCCCAGGCGGATGGTCTCGTCGTCATGGGACGCGATGCGCCGCTCCAGGGCAGCGAGGCGCTGCGTGTACTGGGTGTGCAACTCCCGGATGGACCGGCCGCGTCGCACGGCTTCGGCGCCGACCGCGACGACCACGAGGGTCGCGATCGCGCCGCACCAGCCCACCGCGATGCGGGCGGGTTCCGGCACCGCGGCGACGGCGGCTCCGGTGGCCGCGGCCATCAGGATGGCGGGCAGCAACAGCACGCGCGCGTAAGGGACTTCTCGGCCACCGGGAGGCGATTGAACACTCACCATGTATGCCCTCTGAAGACTTGTCTTGGGGGAGGAATGGGGGGCGGTTCTGCGAAATGGGGGGAACGTACGGGGAGTTGGAAGCGGTAGACGTATGCGAACAATCGAAAGATCTATGAACAAACGCGCGAATCTATCGCAACTCGTTTCAACTCGCCGCGCTCCGGGCGAGCTTAGTCCGCCGGAATCATCGCCGAGTCATATTCAGCAAGGCCCTGCAGCGCGCTCACCGACGGGCATACACTCGGCTCCATTTACACGCGTGGCGATCAATCGAACACGTGGAGTGATGGCATCGAACAGGCGGACCTGGATACGAAAAAGGGCGGGCCCGGGGATGAAACCCCGGACCCGCCCTTCGGCGTCGCCGACCCTACGTCGCGGTCCGTCAGCCGACGGAGCTGTACGCCACCACACCTCGCAGCAGCTGATCCACGGCCTTGCGAGCGTTCTTGGCCACGGTGGATCCCTCGCGGGGAGCGGCGGCCGAGATCTGCCCCAGCACGTCGATCACCTGCTTGCACCAGCGCACGAAGTCGCCGGCGGGCATCTCGATCTCCCGAAGGACCTCGTCGAGACCCTTGTCGGACGCCCACATGTACGCCGCCCAGGCGAAGCCGAGGTCCGGCTCCCGCTGCCCGACCCCTTCCGCCTGGTTGATCTTGAAGTCTTCCTCCAGGGCATCGAGCCGCCCCCAGATCCGGACCATCTCACCGAGGGAGGCCTTCACCTTCCCGGAGGGCAGCTTGGGGGCGAGCGCGTCGTCCGCCATCCGGGCCTCGAACACCAACGCCGAGACGCACGCGGCGAGTTCGGCCGGGCTGAGCCCCTCCCACACGCCTTCGCGCAGGCATTCGCTCGCCAGGAGGTCCAGCTCTCCATAGAGCCGGGCGAGCCGCTTGCCGTGCTCGGTGACCTCGTCACCCCGGAGGTAGTCCATCTCCGTGAGCAGCGCGACGATCCGGTCGAAGGTCCGCGCGATGGTGTTCGTGCGCCCCTCGATGCGCCGCTCGAGCTGCACGGTGTCCCGCCGCAGGCGGTGGTAGCGCTCGGCCCACCGCGCGTGGTCCTCCCGCTCGTCGCACCCATGGCAGGGGTGCGCCCGCAGTTCCGTGCGGAGCCGGGCGATCTCGCGGTCGTCGGCTGCGGCGGCCCGCCCCTTGCGGTGCCGCTCAGGCACGATGTGCCCGGCCTTCGTGCGCAGCGCGGACGCCAGGTCCCGCCGCGACTGCGGCGAGCGCGCGTTGAACGACTTCGGGATGCGCATCCGCTCGAGGGCCTCGACCGGCACCGGGAAGTCCATCGCGGCAAGGCGCTTGACCTGCCGCTCTGCGGTGAGCACCAGGGGCCTCGGCCCGTCCTGGTGGTCGAAGCCGCGGTGGCCGTTGACCCGGCCCGCGGGGATCCCCGGGTCCAGGACGAGCGCCAGGCCCGCGTACTTCCCGGTCGGCACGTGGATGACGTCACCGGGCTTGAGCTTCTCCAGGGCGGTGGCCGCCGCCGCCCTGCGCTGGTTGGCGCCCTGCTTGGCGAGCTCGGTCTCCCGGTCCTTCAGCTCGCGGCGCAGACGGGCGTACTCCTCGAAGTCGCCCAGGTGACAGGTCATCGAGGCCTTGTAGCCCTCGAGCCCCTCTTCGTTCTTCTGCACCTGCCGGGAGATCCCGACGACCGACTTGTCGGCCTGGAACTGCGCGAACGACGTCTCCAGAAGCTCGCGCGAGCGGTGCCGCCCGAACTGCTCGACCAGGTTCACCGCCATGTTGTACGACGGCTTGAAGCTGGACCGCAGCGGATACGTGCGCGTACCGGCGAGTCCCGCCAGGTGCTCCGGGCTCATGGCGCGCTGCCACAGGACCACGGCATGGCCCTCGACATCGATGCCACGCCGCCCGGCGCGGCCGGTCAGCTGGGTGTACTCACCGGGCGTGATGTCCGCGTGCTGCTCGCCGTTCCACTTGACGAGCTTCTCCAACACCACGCTGCGCGCGGGCATGTTGATGCCGAGGGCGAGGGTCTCGGTGGCGAAGACGGCCCGCACGAGCCCGCGCACGAAGAGCTCCTCGACGACTTCCTTGAAGGTCGGCAGCATGCCCGCGTGGTGCGCGGCGATGCCGCGCTCCAGGCCTTCCAGCCATTCGTAGTAGCCAAGGACGTGCAGGTCCTCGTCCGGGATGGCGGCCGTGCGCTCCTCGACGATCTCGCGGACCTGGGCCCGCGCGTCCTCGCCGTTCAGCCTCAGTCCCGCGTGCAGGCACTGCTGCACGGCGGCCTCGCAGGCCGCGCGGCTGAAGATGAAGGTGATGGCGGGAAGGAGGCCCTCGGAGTCGAGCCGGTCGATGACCTCGGGGCGCCCCGGCGTCCAGATCCTCGACCGCTGCCTGCGCTCACGCTCCCGGTCGGCCTCACGGACCATCTTGCCCTTGCGGCGGTCACGCGGGTTGTACGAACGGCTGGCCTCCATCCGCGCCATGCGCGTGAGGTCGGGGTTGACGGCCTTTCGCTGGCCCTCGCCCTCCTCGAAGAGGTCGTACATCCGGCGCCCGGCGAGGACGTGCTGGAACAGCGGCACCGGCCGGTGCTCCGAGACGATCACCTGGGTGTCGCCGCGCACGGTGTCCAGCCAGTCGCCGAACTCCTCGGCGTTCGACACGGTCGCCGACAGGGAGACCAGCGTCACCGACTCCTGGAGGTGGATGATCACCTCTTCCCAGACGGCGCCGCGGAAGCGGTCGGAGAGGTAGTGCACCTCGTCCATGACCACATAGCCGAGGTTGAGGAGCGACTGCGAGCCCGAGTACAGCATGTTCCGCAGCACTTCGGTGGTCATCACGACCACCGGGGCATCGGAGTTCACGCTGTTGTCGCCGGTCAGCAGACCGACCTTGTCCGCGCCGTACCTCTTGGAGAGGTCGGCGTACTTCTGGTTGGAGAGCGCCTTGATCGGCGTGGTGTAGAAGCATTTCTTGCCCTGCAGCAGGGCCAGGTGCACGGCGAACTCGCCGACGATCGTCTTGCCCGAACCCGTGGGGGCGGCCACGAGTACGCCCTTGCCCGCTTCGAGCGCCCGACAGGCGTCGATCTGGAAGGGGTCGAGGCCGAATTCGTACATCTCGCGGAAGCCGGCGAGTGCTGTGGCCTGCTCGACAGCGCGCTCGCGCGCCGCCGCATACCGCTCGGCCGGTGAGAGGTCCTCTGTCATCGTGCTTTCGAGACTACCGGCCACCACTGACAACGGACGATCATTATCTGCCTTACGGCTCCCGCGACCCTTCGGGCCCGAGCACACGTACGGCTCCCGGCACGCACTGGGCCGTCAGCGGCAGGCCGCCGAGCTGCTCCCCGTCGGCGTAACCGGTGACTCCCGGCGCGGCGATCTCCACCTTCGATGCGCGGAACACGGTGACCTTGGGGTGGTCCAGGTGCGTGCCCTTGTAGACCCGCGGGAAGACCTTCAGGAGCGTCGTACGGCTGCAGTCGCCGACGACCGTGACGTCGAAGAGGCCGTCGCCCATGTCGGCCCGCGCGCAGATCTTCATGCCCCCGCCGTACGAGGATCCGTTCCCGACGGCGACGAGCGTCGCGTCGATCTCGTGGACCTGCTCGTCGTCCAGCGTGATCCTGAACGGGATGGGCCGGAAGGCCGCCAGCTCCACGGCCATCGCGAGGTCGTACTTGAAGCGTCCGGTGGGCCAGCGCATCCGGTTGCCCCGGTCGTTGACCCGCGAGTCGAAGCCGGAGGCGAGCACGGTGCCGAACCACGTCTTGCCCACTCGCCCCAGGTCGACGTCGCGGGTACGCCCCGAGTCGAGCGCCTCGGCGATGGCGGCCCCCGCGGCGGCCGGATCGCGCACCGGGAGCCCGAGGGCACGCGCGAAGTCGTTCCCGGTGCCCACGGCGACCACGCCCAAGGGCGTCGAGGTCTGCGCGACGGCCTGCAGCGCGAGGCTCGCCATGCCGTCACCGCCGACGGCGATCAGCGCGCGCGTCCCGGCGTCCACGGCATCGCGCGCCCGGCGCAGCGCGTCGGCGGAGTCCTCCCCGATGACCGTGCGGACGGAGTGGCCCGCGGCCCGCAACGCGGAAGCGGCCGGCTGCGCCGCGTGAGCGCCCCGGCCGCGGCCCGCGGTGGGATTGACGAAGAGGGTGATCTCGCTGGTCACGGCCGAAACCTACAAGGTCACGTCACGTCGTCGAAACCGTTTACCCGGTCTCGTTTCGCGCCGTCGCCGCTCGCCTGCTCGGGCAGCGCCCTGTGCGCGGACACCGGCTCGATCTCGCCGACGTCCTCGGGAGTCAGATCGAGGTCGGAGGCCTCGTCGTCACCGGGCTTGGCCGCTTCGATCCTGGCCTTGCGCCGGTCGTTGAGGAGCGAGAAGCCGGTGGCCGCGAAGTAGAGCACCCAGATCGGCCCGGCGAGGGCCATCATGGTCAGCGGGTCGGTGCTGGGCGTCGCCACGGCCGCGAAGACCGTGATGCCCATGATCATGCCGCGCCACCAGCCGAGCATGCGCTTGCCGGTGATGACTCCGGTGAGGTTGAGCATCACCAGGAGCAAGGGCAGCTCGAAGGAGAGACCGAAGACGACCACCATGCGCGTGACCAGGTCGATCAGCTCGTCGAGCGGCAGCTGGTTGTCGACGCCGCCGGGTGAGAACTCGAGCAGCACGCGGGCCATGGTCGGCAGCGTCTTGTACGCGAAGAACGCGCCGCCCATGAACAGCGGGAAGCCGGCGCCCACGAACGCGTACGCGTACTTCTTCTCGCTCTTGTGCAGGCCCGGCGCGATGAAGGCCCACAGCTGGTACAGCCAGATCGGCGAAGCGAGCACGACACCGGCCATCAGGGAGATCTTCAGGGCGAGCGTGAACGGCGTGATCAGACCGTTCAGCACGATGCGCGCGCAGGTCTCCTCGCCGCCCTTGTCCGCCAGCTCGGCGAAGCTCGACTCGCACCCTACGGAGCTCAGGATCGGGTTCGTGAAGAACTCGATGATGTCCTTGTAGAAGAAGGCAGCGACGATCGCGACGACGATGATGGCCAGCACGGCCTTCGCGAGCCGGTTGCGGAGCTCGCGCAGGTGCTCCGCAAGCGGCATCCGCCCCTCGGGATCCTGTTCCTTCTTGCGGGCAGACTTGAGCAACCCACGTCCTCATCTCGTGCGGCAGGCCGGCCGTCGCCGGCCTTGGATCAGCGCTGTGTGGTGCTGTCGGTGGGCTCGGTGACCGGCCGGGAGCTGGACACGTCGCCGGGCGCGGCCTTGATGGTGCGCGGCTGGACGGAGGCGGCGGGGTCGGTGGGCGGGTCGGCCGGAGCGGCCTCGTCCTTCTTCCCGTCCGACTTCATCGCCTTCGCCTCGCTCTTGAGGATGCGCGCGGACTTGCCGAGCGACCGGGCCATGTCGGGAAGCTTCTTCGCGCCGAACAGCAGAATGACAACGACGAGAATGAGAATGATCTCGGGGGCGCCGATCTTTCCGGAAAACATACGTCTTTACCTTCTCACCGAGGCGGCAGGGGCGGGGCTGCCGGACAGGTCGGACTTGCTGTCCGGCCACCGTGCTGACAGCGATCGTAACGCTCAGGGGTGAACGCAGGGCAATCCCTGTGCGTACCCCCAGTTGCGGCCCGCGCCTCGCACTCCGGGCTACTTCAGCAGCGTACCTGCCGGACAAGGGAAGTTGACAGGCCGCGGTGTCGATGCGCGTCTCTGTGGCACCGACAGGTTTCACAGGGCCTAAAGGACATCTCGGCCCGCACGGGCCACACCGGTCGCCGCCGCTTCGAGATCCTCCGCCGCACGGTTGATCCGCTGTGTGGTCTGCGTCACTTGAGTGCTGAGGCGCTGCGCCTCGATGAAGACCCGAATCGCCAGTACGCCGAGCACGGCGAGGCCACAGAACCCCGCGGCAATCGCCAGCATCGCCCAGAACATGCGCCGAGCCTAGACGGTCGAGTGCAGACGCAGCGTCCGCACCCCGCCGCCGGTGAGCAGTTCGACGATGCGTTCGCCCGCGGGCTTGCGCACCGCGCTGCCGCACTCCGGGCAGGTGAACGAGTAGAAGGTGGTGCGGGCCGAGGCGCCGATGGCCAACCGCAGGGCCCCGGCGGAGAGTTCGAAGCGGGCGCGGCAGTCGGGGCAGGCGGCCTTGAAGAGCACAGGAGCGATTCTCGACATTCCGGGAATCTCGGACATGAGGCTGGTGGTCAACGCCCTTGCTCCTGCCTGTCGTGCGACCCGCCGGGGTGTTGGTCGTGCTCGTCGTAGGCCGCGAGTGCCTCGCGCGCCGCCTGCCGCGCGCTGTCCGCGAGATCCGCGGGAGAGACGATGTGCCCGTCCCCGCCGAGCCGCAGCGCGAGCCTGCGCAGCGAGGTGGGGTCCGGGGTGCGCAGCGTGATCCGCAGGCCGCCGTCGGGAAGTTCCTCGGCGCTGTCGTGGGGGTAGTACTCGGCGACCCAGCGACCGCCAGGACCGACCTCGACGACCACCTCGGGGTCCTCCGCGGCGGGCTGCACGAGACCTTCGGAGAGGTCACGCAGCTCGACCTCGGGCGGTGCGGACGGCTCGTCCAGGATCCTGATCTCGGCCACCCGGTCGAGGCGGAAGGTGCGGCGCGCCTCGGAGAGGTAGCACCACGCCTCCATGTACGTGTGGCCGACGGCGAAGAGGCGGATCGGGTCGACCTCGCGCTCGGTGAGCTCGTCGCGCGCCGGTGAGTAGTAGCGCAGCCAGAGCCTGCGCCGCTCGGAGATGGCGCGGTCGACCTCGGCGAAGACACCGCCCTCGGACTCGAAGGTCACCGAGAGCCGCGCACTGGCGCCCGCGTTCTCACCGGCCGCCGTCTCCAGCTTCGCGGTGGCGCGCACCAGGGCCAGCCGGTCGCTCTCGCGAAGGCCGGGGAGTGTGGAGACCGCGCGGGCGGCCACCAGGAGCGCGGTGGCTTCGTCGGCGGCGAGCCGCAGGGGGGCCGCCACGTCGTCCGGGTTGTGCCACCAGATGCGGTCACCGTCGGTGTCGATGTCCAGGAGGTCACCGCCGCGGAAGCTGGTCCCGCACAGCGGCAGCACGTCCAGGTCGGAGATCAGCTCGTCCTCGGTGATGCCGAAGGCGCGGGCGACGTCGCTGACGTGCGCGCCGGGGCGCTCGCGCAGATAGGTCACCAGGGAGAGCATCCGCCGGGTCTGGTCGATCGCGTTCGTGGCCATGATTCGGTACGTCCCCCTCAGCCCTTGGCCACGGCGCGCAGCCGGTCCACCACGTCGGCCCGCAGCTCGGCGGGCTCGAGGACCACCACGTCGGGCCCGAACTCCACCAGCCAGGCGTCGAGCCCGTGCCCGTACGGAATCTCCAACTCGTCCCACCCCTCGCCCACTTCACGTATCCGGGCCGCCTTGGCGCGCAGCGGGTAGCCCGCACCCGTCCGCAGCCGGATCAGGGCGGAGCGGTCGGCGCTCTCCCCCGCCCAGCTCGCGACGGTCTCGCGCACCGTGACGACATCGGGGATGCCCGCGGTGAACTTGCCGGCGCGGGCGCGGACCTTCCCGGTGATGCGGGAGAGCCGGAACACGCGCTCGGCGCCGCGGTCACGGTCCCAGCCCGCGAGGTACCAGTGGCCGCGCCAGCACTCCAGGGCCCAGGGCTCGACGTGGCGCGGCTCGGGGCGGGCCGCGGTGGCCTTGCGGTAGTCGAAGACGACGGGGCGGCGGTCCCGGCAGGCGAGCATCAGCGGCTCGAAGGACGCCTCGTGCACGGGGATGCGCGGCTCGAGCGCGCTGTGCGCCTCGTACGGGTCGACGTCCTCGGGGAGGCCCGCGGCGCGCAGCTTCTGCAGGGCGCCGCTGGCGGCTCCGGCGAGGCGGGCCTGCTGCCAGACCTTGGCGGCGAGGCCGAGCGCCGCGGCTTCCTCGGCGTCGATGGTGATGGGCGGGAGGCGGTTGCTGTCCCGGCGCGCGAGATAGCCGACCTCGCCGTCGAGGTTCTCCACCGTCTCGATGACCAGGCCGAGTTCGCGCAGATCGTCCTTGTCACGCTCGAACATCCGGTTGAAGGAGTCGTCGGACCCCGCCTCCAGATAGGCCTCGATGGACTCGCGCAGCTCGCGCTTGCTGAGCGGCCGCCGCGTCCCGAGCAGACACAGCGCCAGGTTCATCAGCCGCTCGGCCTTGGCAATGGCCATCGACGCCCTTTCTCAACAGTGCTTCCGACCGCCGACCGTACCGCCCCGGGGTGTCGTGGGAAAAGCCGAGGCCCATGCCGGAACCGGCATGGGCCTCGACGGACAGGTCTGATCAGACCCTGTCCTCAGTCGTCGCCAGGTCGTCTCTCAGACGCCTACGAGGTCACAGACGAAGATCAGGGCCTCGCCGGGCGCGATGCGGCCACCACCGGCGCCGCGCTCGCCGTACGCGAGGTGCGAGGGAATGGTCAGCCGGCGGCGTCCGCCGACCTTCATGCCCTGGACGCCCTGGTCCCAGCCGGCGATGACCTGACCGGCGCCCAGCTGGAACTGGAGCGGCGTGCCGCGGTTCCAGGAGGCGTCGAACTCTTCGCCGGTGGAGAAAGCCACGCCCACGTAGTGGACGGAGACGGTGGCGCCCGCCTTCGCCTCCGGGCCGTCGCCCTCCCAGATGTCCACGATCTGGAGGTCGGTGGGGACCGGACCCTCGGGGAAGTCGATCTCGGGCTTCTCGATGCTCACGTTACTCATGCTCCTGCTTTGATACGAATGACCGGCCGGGACAGTCTTACATCTTCGCGAGGATGTCCACGGTGAAGACCAGCGTGGAGTCCTTCTTGATGGGGCTGCCCTGCGGCGGCTGGTCACCGTACCCGAGCTTCGGGGGGACGACGACCAGGACGCGGCTGCCGACCTTCTTGCCGGTCAGGCCCTGCGCCCAGCCCTTGACGACCTGCGCCAGCTGGAACGAGGCCAGCTCGTTCCTCTTGTACGAGGAGTCGAACTCCTTGCCGTCGGCCCACAGCACTCCCTTGTACTGGCACAGGAGGCTGTCGGTCTCCTTGATCTCCTCGCCGTCGCCCTCGAGGATGTAGTTCGCGACGAGCTTCTTCGGGGCGTCCTTCTTCGGGACGTCGATCGAGGGGGCCTTGCCGTCCGTGTTCGTGCCGACCTTGGGCAGGTCGATGTTGGACTGCGCGACCTCCCTGCCCTTGGCCGAGCTCTTGGCGCTGAAGGTGCCCACCAGATCGACGACGAAGACCAGCGTGTCATCGCCCTTGATGCCCGCCTGCTTGTTGCCCTCCGTGCCGTAACCCATCTTCGGCGGGATCGCGAGCTGCACACGGCTGTCGAGCTTCTTGCCCACGAGCGCCTGGTCCCAGCCGGGGATGACCTGACCGACACCGATCGGGAAGACCGTGGGGTTGCCGCGGTCGTACGAGTTGTCGAAGACCTTCGCCGTGGCCCAGATCTGGCCGAGGTAGTTCGCCTGGAGGTAGTCGCCCTTCTTCACCTCGGCGCCCTTGCCCTCGACCAGGGTCTTGACCGCGAGGTCGGAGGACGGCTTGCCGGGCCCCTTCGCGACGGTCGGCTTCTGGCCGAACTTCGTCCCCTTCGTGATCTCGGGCAGGGGCCCGTCCACGATCTTCGCCGTCGGTGCGGCCGAGGTCGAGTTGGAAGGGGCTGGGCTGTCGCTTGGCTTGGCCTTGTCGGCCTTCTTGTCGTCACCACACCCGGCCAGCGTGAGCAGGCCGGCCGGAACAGCAAGGAGGAGTGAGCGTCGGCGCACGGTGGGGGCCTCGTATCGGTCGATCTTGTCGGTTGGCGTGCGCGCAACTCTACGCATGGAGAAGGGCGCCGTACGAGGAACGTACGGCGCCCCGCGTTGCGTTCCCGCAACGCACCTGCTGTATCGGGGGTTACATACCGGCGATCAGTTTCTCCACCCGGTCGTCCACCGACCGGAAGGGGTCCTTGCACAACACTGTGCGCTGTGCCTGGTCGTTGAGCTTCAGGTGCACCCAGTCGACGGTGAAGTCGCGGCGCTGCTCCTGGGCCCTGCGGATGAAGTCGCCCCGCAGCCGCGCGCGGGTGGTCTGCGGCGGCACCGACTTGCCCTCGAAGATCTTCAAGTCGTTGCAGATGCGGGCGGCTTGGCCCTTCCTCTCCAGGAGGTAGTACAGCCCGCGACGGCGGTGGATGTCGTGATACGCGAGGTCTATCTGCGCGACCCGCGGATGCGACATGGTCATGTTGTTCTTCGCTCGGTACCGCTCGATGAGCTTGTACTTCATGACCCAGTCGATCTCGGTGCCGATGCGGTCGAGGTCCTCGGCCTCGATCGCGTCGAGCGTGCGGCCCCACAGCTCCAGGACCTGCTCGACCGTGCCCGTGCGGATGCCGCGGCGCTCCACGAAGTCCACGGCCTTCTCGTAGTACTCGCGCTGGACTTCGAGGGCGGAGGCCTCGCGGCCACTGGCCAGACGCACCTTGCGGCGGCCCGTGATGTCGTGGCTGACCTCGCGGATCGCCCGGATCGGGTTCTCCAGGGTCAGGTCGCGCATCACCGTGCCCGCTTCGATCATGCGCAGCACGAGGTCGGTGGCGCCGACCTTCAGGAGCATGGTCGTCTCGGACATGTTCGAGTCACCGACGATGACGTGCAGCCTGCGGTAGCGCTCGGCGTCCGCGTGCGGTTCGTCGCGGGTGTTGATGATCGGCCGGGAGCGGGTGGTCGCGGAGGAGACCCCTTCCCAGATGTGCTCGGCACGCTGGCTGACGCAGTACACGGCGCCGCGTGGAGTCTGCAGCACCTTGCCCGCGCCGCAGAGCAGCTGTCGCGTGACGAGGAAGGGAATGAGGATGTCCGCGAGCCGCGAGAACTCCCCGTGCCGGGCCACCAGATAGTTCTCGTGGCAGCCGTAGGAGTTTCCCGCCGAGTCGGTGTTGTTCTTGAAGAGATAGACGTCGCCCGCGATTCCCTCCTCGTGCAGGCGGCGTTCGGCGTCGACGAGCAGGCCTTCCAGAATGCGCTCGCCCGCCTTGTCGTGCGTGACCAGCTCGGTCACGTTGTCACATTCCGGTGTTGCGTATTCCGGATGTGACCCGACGTCAAGATAGAGGCGGGCGCCGTTCCGCAGAAAGACGTTGCTGCTGCGGCCCCATGAGACAACACGGCGGAAGAGGTAGCGCGCCACCTCGTCAGGCGACAGACGGCGCTGTCCCCTAAACGTGCACGTGACGCCGTACTCATTCTCCAGCCCGAAAATGCGGCGGTCCATGACTGAACATTACGCCTGATGCCCTGCCCTGAAACCGGGTTCGACGGCACCGTTTCGATCATTTTCCGATGAACCCGCAACGACCGCCGAATCAGCGGGGAGTACGAGCACCCGAGCCGTGGCCAGCAGAACAAGCAGCGCGGCGGCGCCGGCGCCCCCCGGAACGGCGAAGCCCCACACGGTCCCGCCCCACTCCACGACCGGCCCCGCGGCCGCCGTGCCGAGCGACGCGCCGACCGTGAACGTGGTCACGAGCCAGGAGAACGCCTCGGTGACGGTGCCCCGCGGCGCGTGCCGGTCCACGATGATGAACGCGCACGCGAGCGCCGGCGCGAGGAAGATCCCGGCGACGGCCGCGAGGCCCGTCATGGCGACCGCGCCGGGCGTCAGCGTCAACGGCCAGTAGCAGAGGGCGAGCAGGGCCACCAGGACGGTCAGCCGCCTCTCCGGTACGCCGGCCCACTGCCGCGCCCCGTACACGGAACCGCCGACCAGGGCGCCGAGCCCGAGCGCCGCCATCATCCAGCCGTACACCGCGTCGCCGCCGTGCTCGTCCGCGTACGACACACCGGCGACGGTGATGGAGCCGAGTGCCATGCCGATGAAGAGGAAGGCGCCGAGCAGCGCGATGAGCCCGCGTGAGCGCAGCGCGCCGAGCCAGTGCGCCTCCCTGGGCGCCGAGCGCCACGCGCGCGAGGGCTGCGACAGCACCACGGAGAGGGCACCGAGCACGCCGATGACGTTCACCACGAGCAGCGCGGCCTGCTCCGACCAGAGCGCGACGCAGGCCGTGACGAGCAACGGTCCGACGGTGAACATGATTTCCTGGGCGATGGCGTCCATGGCGTACGCCCTGTGCACCTGCTCCTCCTTGCCGAGGACGCTCGGCCACAGCGCGCGCAGGCCGCCTTCGAGAGGCGGCGTGAAGAGGCCCGCCACACCCACCGCGACATACGCGAGGCCGAGCGAATCGGGCCCGGTGAAGGCGAAGGCCCCCATGCCGATGGCCGAGACGATCGCGGAGGGAAGCTGGATCCGCGGCTGCCCGTACAGGTCCACCAGACGGCCGAGCAGCGGCTGGCCCACCGCGTTGGCCACGCCGTACACCGCGGCGAGGGCGCCGGCCAGGCTGTAGGTCCCGCCCTCGGCGCGGATGAACAGCACGATGGCGATCGCGGCCGTCGCGTTCGGCAGCCGGCCCACCAGGGTGCCCGCGAGCAGCCGCCCGGCGTATCTCGTCCGAAGGATCTCCGCGTACCCGGCAGCCATGCTTCCCGCCCCTCCCCCTGCGCCGACGCGCCGAGGTTTTACGTATAACGTCGAGCGTCATACGTACCATGAGCGCTCACCGCGGGTCCATACCGATCTCCCCCGCGGCACCGATCCGGGAGGTACCAGCAGTGGCCGGGCCAGAGCAGGAGGCCGCGGGGCCACGCCCCACGAGCCGCGACGTCGCACGCGCCGCCGGGGTCTCCCAGGCCACCGTCTCCCTCGTGTTCGGCGAGAAGTGGCGCGGGCGCGTCGCCGAGCGGACCGCCGAGCGCGTCCGGGCCACCGCCCGCGAACTGGGCTACCGCCCCAACCTCGCCGCCCGCAACCTCCGCCTCGGCCGCACCAGGACCGCGCTGCTCGTCGTCCCCGCCCTCACCAACGAGTTCTTCGCCCGCGTCTACACCGGAGCCGCCCGCGTCGCCGCCGAACACGGCTTCGGAGTCGTCCTCTACCCCTCCCCCGAAGGCGTCGGCCCCGCCCGCGACCCCTTCGACTCCAGCCGCGCCGCCCTGGACGGCGTCCTCGCGTCCTCCATCGCCTCCGACGCGCTCGCCACCATCCAGGGCGACGCGCTCCCCCTGGTCATGCTCGACAGCGACCCGGCCGGCAGCCTCGGCGCCGCCACCGTCAACCTCGACATCGGCGACGGCATGCGCCGGGTGACCGAGCATCTCCTCGCCCTGGGCCATCGCGACTTCCTGCACCTCGCCGCGGGCGTCGACTCCTGGACCTTCGACATACGCTCCGAAGCCCTCGCACAGGCGCTGAGGGGCACCGACGCGGCCGTGCGCACCGTCCGGGCGCTCCTCACCGTCGAGGACGCCCGTGCGGCTGCTGAAGCCGCCCTGTCCGCGCCGGGGCGCCGCCCCACCGCGCTCGTCTGCGACGACGACATCCTCGCCGCGGGCGCCTGCAAGGCGGCCCGGCGCCTCGGTCTGCGCGTGCCCGAGGACCTCTCGGTGACCGGCTTCGACGACCTCACCCTTGCGACCGCCGTGGAACCCGAACTCACCACCGTGCGGCTCCCGGCCGAGCAGTTCGGCGAACGCGGCATGACCTCCCTGCTCGCCGTCCTCGACGGACGCACGCCCCGGGCCGACACCCTCCCCGTCGAACTGGTGATCCGCGGCTCGACCGGACCCGCCGCCCCCTAGACACGCGTGTGCCCCGTGTTCCGGCCGGCGGCC
>NZ_JBSGYY010000046.1:0-79792 GCF_053610705.1 Streptomyces sp. NPDC054872
AAGGTCCAGTTGGAGGCTTCGGTGTCGACGAAGATGATGCGGGCGTCGGCGTACTGTTTGTCGTCGTCGGCCCAGACGTAGTAGTCGCCGTAGGGGCCTTCGGGGTCGGTGCGGGAGGCCTGGAACCACGGGTGCTGGTCGCTGGTGTGGTTCATCACGAAGTCGATGATCACGCGCATGCCCCGCTGATGCGCGGAGTCCACGAACTCCACGAAGTCGGCGAGATCGCCGAACTCCGGAAGGACCGCGGTGTAGTCCGACACGTCGTAACCGCCGTCCCGCAACGGCGACTTGAAGAACGGCGGCAGCCACAGGCAGTCCACGCCCAGCCACTGCAGATAGTCCAGCTTGGCGGTGATGCCCTTGAGGTCGCCGATGCCGTCGCCGTTGCTGTCCTGGAAGGAGCGGACCAGGACCTCGTAGAAGACCGCGCGCTTGAACCACTCGGGGTCGCGGTCCTTGGCGGGCGTGTCCTCGAATGTGTCCTGGACGGGCTCGTTGATGATCATGATGTGGGTGACCCTCCGATCAACGGTGAGGACGGTCGCAGAGCCCGGTCGTGCTCATCCGGGGAGAAATCCCCGGGCCCCCGGCCGACGAGCAACACATGCGCGCCGCCCGGACCGAGGCGCACGTAGTTGGCCCTGCCCCAGTGATAGGTGTTGCCGGTGAGCTCGTCGCGCACCGGCACGGTCTCGTGCCAGTGGAGGCCGAGTTCCGGCATGTCCAACGAGACCGTGGCCTCCTGGGTGTGGTGGGCGTCGAGGTTCACGACCACCAGAACCGTGTTCGATCCGTCCTTGCCGCCGGCCGTCTTCGAGTACGCGATCACCGCTTCCTGGTCCGTGGGGTGGAAGTGCAGGCCACGCAGCTGCCGCAGGGCGGGGTTGGAGCGCCGTACGCGGTTCAGCGTGGTGATGAGGGGCGCGATGGTGGAGCCGGTGCGCTCGGCGGATTCCCAGTCACGCGGGCGCAGTTGGTACTTCTCCGAGTCCAGGTACTCCTCGCTGCCCGCCCGCGCCGGGGCGTTCTCGCAGAGTTCGTACCCGCTGTAGACGCCCCAGGTCGGGGCGAGGGTCGCGGCGAGCACCGCCCGGGCCTCGAAGGCGGGGCGGCCGCCGTTCTGCAGGTAGGCGTGCAGGATGTCCGGGGTGTTGACGAAGAAGTTCGGCCGGAGGTAGTGGGCGGTCTCACCCGCCAACTCCCGCGCGTAATCCGTCAGTTCATCCTTGGCATTGCGCCAGGTGAAGTAGGTGTAGGACTGCTGGAAGCCGATGGCGGCCAGGGTGCGCATCATGGCGGGGCGGGTGAAGGCCTCGGCGAGGAAGATGACGTCGGGGTCGGTGGCGTTGATGTCGCCGAGGACCTGTTCCCAGAAGGTGACGGGCTTGGTGTGCGGGTTGTCGACGCGGAAGATGCGTACGCCGTGGTCCATCCAGAACCGCAGCAGGCGTACGGTCTCGGTGATCAGGCCGGGCATGTCGCGGTCGAAGGCCAGGGGGTAGATGTCCTGGTATTTCTTGGGCGGGTTTTCGGCGTAGGCGATGCTGCCGTCGGCGCGGTGCTGGAACCACTCGGGGTGTTTGTCGACCCAGGGGTGGTCGGGGGAGCACTGCAGGGCGAAGTCGAGGGCGACTTCGAGGTGCAGGTCGCGGGCGCGGCGCACGAAGGCGTCGAAGTCCTCCAGGGTGCCCAGGTCGGGGTGGATCGCGTCGTGGCCGCCTTCGGGGGAGCCGATGGCCCAGGGCACGCCGACGTCGTGGGGTCCGGGGGACAGGGAGTTGTTGGGGCCCTTGCGGTAGGTGGTGCCGATGGGGTGGATGGGGGGCAGGTAGACGACGTCGAAGCCCATCGCGGCGACGGCTTCCAGGCGCTCGGCCGCGGTACGGAAGGTGCCCGATGTCGGCGGCTGTCCCTCGCGCACGACGGCGCCCTCCGAGCGCGGGAAGAACTCGTACCAGGACCCGAACAGCGCCCGCTCCCGCTCCACGAGCAGCGGCAACCGCTCCGATTCCGTGACGAGTTCGCGCAGTGGATGCTCGGCGAGGACCGCGTCCACCTCCGGGGTGAGGGCGGCTGCGAGGCGGGCCGTGGCGGGGCGTCCCGTGTCGCGCAGGGCCTCGGCGGCGGTGCCGAGGGTGGCGCGGTGGGCCTTGCTCACCGAGGGCGCGGCCGCGGCGCGTTCGTGGAGGCGGGCGCCTTCCTCAAGGACGAGTTCGGTGTCGATGCCCGCAGGAATCTTGATGTGCGCGTGGTGGCGCCACTGGGTGAGGGGATCGCCCCACGCCTCCACGGTGTACGTCCAGTGTCCCTCCGCGTCCGGGGTGACGTCCGCGCCCCACCGGTCGGTGCCGGGGGCCAGTTCGCGCATCGGCGTCCATGGCCCGGGGCGCCCGCGCGGGTCGCGCAGGACGACATTGGCGGCGACCGCCTCGTGCCCTTCGCGGAAGACGGTGGCGGTGACCTGGAAGGTCTCGCCCACCACGGCTTTGGCGGGCCGCCGCCCGCCGTGGACGAGCGGTGCGATGTCGAGGACGGGTATGCGGCCGGTGAGGGTGCCGGACCGGGCGGGGGAGGGGGGTGGATCCTGTGTGTCCGGCGGGTTCTGCTGAGCCCGCGTGTCCTGCTGCGGTGCCGGGGGTGCGGGCACTCTTGTGGAGGCCTTTCCCGAGGCTTTTCCCGAGGGCGTCGCCGACGGGCGAGTTGAGGGCATTACCGCTCCTGTCCGCGTTACATGAGTGGGGCGGATACGGGGTTCTGGAGGGGTTCAGCGACTGCGTGCCGCGCTTGTGGCCGTACTTGAGCCGTGACTGCCGTACTTGAGCCATGACTGCCGTACCGAGTCGTGACTGACCGTACTGAGCCGTGTGCGTACCGGGGGAGCCTTCCCACCAACTCCGGGTGGGAAATCCGGCGCTTTGCCAGCTACTGGTGCGTAGGCCCCGTTAAGAAGACCGGCGTCCTATCGAGGGTGCTTCGGGATCGCGCAAGAGGCAAGGCCGCACCCGCACACACAGAACCGGCCCCGCCGGGTTCGGCGGGGCCGGTCCTGTGCTGCGTCGTGCTCTACGGGTTGTTGACCTGCAGCAACTTGTTCGGGGAGCCGAGACCGGCGCCCGTCACCTTGCCCGGCACCGCCTGGTCGGTCAGTGCCTTGCTCACCTCGGCCGGGGTGTCCGACGGGTGATCGGCGAGGTGGAGCGCCGCCGCGCCCGCCGCGTGCGGCGAGGCCATGGAGGTCCCCGAGATGGTGTCCGTGGCGCCGTCGTCCGTGTTCCACGCGGAGGTGATGCCGACGCCCGGCGCGAACAGGTCCAGGCTGCCGCCCCAGTTGGAGAAGCTCGCCTTGGCGTCCTTGACGTCGGTCGCGCCGACCGTGATCGCCTCCTTCACGCGGGCCGGTGAGAACAGGAACGCGGGGAGCCCGTCGTTGCCCGCCGCGACCGTGTAGGTGACCCCGGACGCGATCGAGTTGCGTACGGCGGCGTCCAGTTGGGCGTTGGCCGTGCCCCCGAGGCTGAGGTTGGCGACGGCGGGTTTCCGCGCGTTCTTCGTCACCCAGTCGATGCCCGCGATCACCTGCGCGGTCGTCCCCGACCCCGCGTCGTCGAGCACCCGGACGCCCACGACGTCCGCCTTCTTGGCGACGCCGTGGCTCTCGCCCGCTACGGTCGCCGAGACATGCGTGCCGTGGCCGTTGCCGTCCTGGGCCGTGGCGTCGTTGTCGATGAAGTCCCAGCCGCTGCTCGCCCGGCCGCCGAAGTCCTCGTGCGAGGCGCGGATTCCGGTGTCGATGACGTACGCCGTCACGCCCTGCCCCGCCGACTTGGGCGAGGTGTAGGACGTGTCGAGCGGCAGATTCCGTTGGTCGATCCGGTCGAGGCCCCAGGAGGGCGGGTCCTGCTGGGTCCGGTCCAGGGACACGGTGCTGTCCTGGAAGACGGAGGCGACCCGGGGGTCACCCGCGAGCCTCTTGGCCTGCGCCGAACCGGCCCGCACCGCGTAGCCGTTGAGCGCCGTGCCGTAGGTGTGACGTATCTTCGCCCCGTACTTCGCGGCGAGGCCCTTGCCCGCCTGTGACGGGGCCGTGGTCCCGCCCTTGAGCGTGACGATGTAACTCCCGCTGATGGAACCGGGCTCACCGGCGCCGAGTATCTCCCCGAGCGGGGGATCGGCGGGATCGGCGTGTGCGGGCAGCGTGCTGGCCGAAAGTACCACCGCCGTGGTGGCGGCGGTGACGGCCCCGGCCCACCGCAGACGCTTCGTGCGCGAAAGAGTCATACGCTGGTTTCCCTCCCCAACTTGACGTGCGTCTCGTGGAGTTGGAGCGGTCTGTGCCGAATTCCCCGTATCCTCCACGAGCGCCACTTGGCAGCCTCTCGTGTGGCGTGAGGGCCTACAAGACCACACGGCGTGGGGGAATCGGCCATACCGCCGGTGGGGGTGCTGTGAGGGTTGCGCCGATTTCCGGCCGGATTCGGGATGCCTCCGTCAGGCGCGGGACCACGGGGTGACCGCCGGTAGCCCGACGTCCGTTTTCCGCCGCCCCGGCCCCGGCCCGACCCCGGCCCGATTCAGGTCCCTCCGCCGTGCGCGTCCGTGCGCCGTAGTTGCGAAGGGGCGGGCACCGCTACCGTCTACGCGTAGGTCGATAGGTAACGCATCCCCCGCAGAGGTGGAGTCGCTGTGAAGGCCATCCGTCGATTCACCGTACGTCCCGCCCTTCCCGAACCCCTCACCCCGCTCTCGGAGCTGGCGCGCAATCTGCGCTGGTCCTGGCACACGGAAACCCGTGAACTGTTCGAGTCCGTCGACCCCGAGCAGTGGGCCGCGTCCGGGTGCGACCCCGTGCGCCTGCTCGGCGGCGTGTCGCCCGCCCGTCTCGCGCAGCTTGCGGAGGACGGGCCCTTCCTGCGCCGCCTGGCCGAGGCCTCGGAGGGGCTTCGGGAGTACGTCACCGGGGCGCGCTGGTATCAGGAGCAGGCAGCCGACCGTGGGGGTGAGCTCCCGCGCGCCGTCGCCTACTTCTCGCCGGAGTTCGGCATCACCGCCGCCCTGCCGCAGTACTCGGGAGGGCTCGGCATCCTCGCGGGCGACCACCTGAAGGCGGCGAGCGACCTCGGGCTTCCGCTCATCGGGGTCGGACTGCTCTACCGGCACGGCTACTTCCACCAGTCCCTGTCCCGTGACGGCTGGCAGCAGGAGACCTACCCGGTGCTCGACCCGAACGAGCTGCCGCTCACCCTCCTGCGCGAGGCGGACGGCACGCCGAGCCTGGTCGCGATCGCCCTTCCCGGCGGACGCTCGCTGCGTGCGCACGTATGGCAGGCGAGCGTCGGGCGCGTACCGCTCCTCATGCTCGACTCGGACGTCGAGGAGAACGACGCCGGCGCCCGCGAGGTGACCGACCGGCTCTACGGCGGCGGCAGCGAGCACCGGCTGCTCCAGGAGATGCTGCTCGGCATCGGCGGGGTGCGCGCCATCAGGACGTACTGCCGGCTGAGCGGGCACGCCGAGCCCGAGGTCTTCCACACGAACGAGGGCCACGCGGGATTCCTCGGACTTGAGCGGATCCATGAACTCTCCCGCAAGGGCGTCGAGTTCGACGCGTCCCTGGAAGCCGTCCGCGCCGGGACCGTCTTCACCACCCACACCCCCGTACCCGCCGGGATCGACCGCTTCGACCGCGAGCTGGTGGCCCGGCACTTCGGCCCGGACGCCGAACTGCCGCGCATCGACGTGGAACGCATACTGCGACTCGGCATGGAGACGTATCCCGGCGGCGAGCCCAACCTCTTCAACATGGCGGTGATGGGCCTGCGGCTCGGGCGCCGCGCCAACGGCGTCTCCACCCTGCACGGCAAGGTGAGCCGTGAGATGTTCGCGGGCCTGTGGCCGGGATTCGACGCCGAGGAGGTGCCGATCGCCTCCGTCACGAACGGCGTGCACGCCCCGACCTGGGTCGCTCCCGAGGTGTTCCGCCTCGGCGCACGGCAGATCGGCGCGCAGCGCACGGAGGACGCGCTGTCGGTGGGCGGCTCCGACCGGTGGGACGCGGTCGCCGAGATCCAGGACGCGGACATCTGGGAGCTGCGCCGCGAGCTGCGGGGCCAGCTGGTGACGGAGGTCAGGCGGCGGCTCTATGCGTCTTGGCGGCAACGGGGTGCAGCGAGTGCTGAGTTGGGGTGGATCGACGACGTATTCCACCCGGACGTCATGACGATCGGTTTCGCGCGCCGGGTCCCCTCGTACAAGCGCCTGACGCTGATGCTGCGGGACCGCGACCGGCTGATGGAACTGCTCACCCATCCCGAACGGCCGATCCAGATCGTGGTGGCGGGCAAGGCGCACCCGGCGGACGACGGGGGCAAGCGCCTCATCCAGGAGCTGGTGCGCTTCACGGATGATCCGCGGGTCCGCAATCGGATCGTCTTCCTGCCGGACTACGGCATGGCGATGGCGCAGAAGCTGTATCCGGGGTGCGACGTCTGGCTGAACAACCCCCTGCGTCCGCTCGAGGCGTGCGGGACCAGCGGGATGAAGGCGGCGCTGAACGGCTGCCTCAACCTGTCGGTCCTCGACGGCTGGTGGGACGAGTGGTTCGAGCCGGACTTCGGCTGGGCGATTCCCACGGCGGACGGGGCGGCCACGGACGACGACCGCCGGGACGACCTGGAGGCCGCGGCGCTGTACGACCTCCTCGAGCGCAGGATCACGCCCCGCTTCTACGAGCGGGGGCCGGGAGGCCTGCCCGACCGGTGGATCGAGATGGTGCGCCGGACGCTGACCCGGCTCGGGCCGAAGGTGCTCGCCGGGCGGATGGTGCGGGACTACGTGGAGCAGTTGTACGTTCCCGCCGCCCGTGCGCATCGCACGCTGGACGCGGACGCCGCGGTGGATCTTGCCGACTGGAAGGCGCGGGTGCGTGCCGCCTGGCCGCGGGTCGCCGTCGACCATGTGGAGGCCTCGGCGTCGGGAGCCACCGCCGAACTGGGGGCCACGCTCTCGTTGCGGGTCCGCGTGCATCTGGGCGATCTGACCCCGGACGACGTGGAGGTGCAGACGATCTCGGGCCGCGTCGACCCCGAGGACGTCATCGCCGAGGCGAGTCCGGTTCCGCTGAAGCCGGTGGGCGGGCCCGACGCGGAGGGCCGCCGCCTCTACGAGGGCCCGCTGTCCCTGGACCGCACGGGGCCGTTCGGCTACACGGTGCGGATTCTTCCGGCCCACCGACTGCTGGCAAGCGGCGCCGAGCTCGGCCTGGTCGCGGTGCCGTCGGAGGGGACGGGGGAGGCCGCCGGGGTGTTGCTGCGGTAGCTGCGGCGCCGGAGCCCAAAAACGCCGGACGGGCTGGAGGACTCCAGCCCGTCCGGTGCTGCGGGGTACTACTTGACGTTGACGCCGGCCCAGGCCGCGTCCACGCCCTTGTACTCGGCGGAGTCCGCGCCGTACAGGTCCTTCGCGGCGCTCAGCGTGCCCTCGCGAGCCGCCTTGTAGTCCGTCGTCGTCGTGAAGTAAGACGTCAGGGCCTTGAACCAGATCTTCTCGGCCTTGTCGCGCCCGATGCCCTCGACCTTGGAGCCGTCGGCGGTCGGGGAGTCGTACTTGACGCCGTTGATCTCCTTCGCGCCGCTGCCCTCGGACAGCAGGTAGAAGAAGTGGTTGGCGATGCCGGAGGAGTAGTGGACGTCCACGTTGCCCGCGTCGGCGCTCCAGTTGTCCAGGGAGTTGCCGTCCTTGGAGGGCTTGTCCATGTAGCGGAGCGGCGATCCGTCGCCGTTGATGTCGATCTTCTCGCCGACCATGTAGTCGGGCACGTCCTCGGCGTTCTTGGCGTTGAACTCGACCGCGGCCGCGAAGATGTCCGACGTGGCCTCGTTGAGGCCGCCCGACTCGCCGCTGTACTCCATGTTGGCGGTCGCCGCCGTGACGCCGTGCGTCATCTCGTGCGCCGCGACGTCCATCGACGTGAGCGGCTTCTTGTCGCCCTCGCCGTCGCCGTACGTCATGCAGAAGCAGCTGTCGTCCCAGAAGGCGTTGACGTACGCGTTGCCGTAGTGGACCCGCGAGGTAGCGCCCTTGCCGTCGCCCTTGATGCCCTCGCGGCCGTGCACGCCCTTGTAGTAGTCCCAGGTCAACTGGGCCCCGTAGGCGGCGTCGACGGCGGCGGTCTGGGCGTCGTCCGGCTTTCCGGTGCCCCAGGTGTCGTCGTCGTCCGTGACGAGCTTGCCCTCGCCGCTCTGGGCGTGGGCCAGGTCGTACGTCGAGTGACCGCCGCGCGCGTCGTCGGTCAGGTCGAAGCCGTTCGACCCCTTCTTGGAGCCGACCTCGACGTCGCCGCTGTACTGGCTGTGGCCGGCGCCGTTCTCGATGGCCTGGTACTGGAAGAGCTTCTTGCCCGTGGCTGCGTCGGTGATGACGTGCAGCTTGCTGGGCGTGCCGTCCTTCTGGACGCCGGTGACGACGGTCTCGTGGGCCAGGACCGGCTTGCCGGACGCGGCCCAGACGACCTTGCGCGGGGTCCGCGCGTCGGCCTTCTTGGTGTCGCCGCTCTTGGCGGCGGTCGACTCGGCGGACTTCGCGGCCGACTTCGCCCCGACCTTCGCGGAGGTGGAGGCGACCTTGATGGTGGCCTTGGCCGCCTTGGTCACGCTCTTGACCGAGCCGCTCTTGGCGGTGTGGACGACCAGGTCGCCGCCGAGGACGGGCAGACCGTCGTAGGTGCGCTCGTAGCGGGTGTGCGTGGTGCCGTCACGGTCCTTGACGACGTCGCGTACGACGAGCTTCTCCTTGGCGCCGAGGCCGATCTTCTCGGCGGTGGCGGCCTTGTCCGCGTTCGCGTCCTGCAGCAGGCCGGCGCGGGCGGTGGAGGAGAGCGCGACGGGCGCGCCGGAAGGGGACGCGGCCCGGTCGGGCTGCGCGGAGGCTCCGGTGGTAAGACCGCCGGCGAGGAGTGCTCCGGCGGCGACGGCGGTGGCGATGGCCAGCGTGGAGCGCTTCCGGGATATGTGGGGGGTCACGCATGCTCCTTCTGTGGGGGGCCCGGGCGGCGTTGGGGAGCTGCCCGGGCTGAAAGATGCGGTGCGGTGTACAGATGTTCTGTTGTGTCGTGCGAGGGAAGAGTGCCAGTTGGGCCAGGTGCATGTCAGGTACCTGATCGCAGGTTGGCCGGAAATCGTCCGTTGAGCGATGGTCCATGTACGCAATGCGAACGGCGCGTTACGGGGGCGGCCCTTCAACCGGGGCCCGCGGGCGCGCACATGGGTGCGCCGCTCCGGGGAGTGGATCCACCCGGAGCGGCGCAGTCTGCATGTGCCCTTGAGCCCGAGCCCGGACAGGGCTCAGAGGCCTACGGGAACGTCAGCTTCCAGCTGTTGATGCGGCCGACGTCCTGCGCGGCCACGTCCTGGACCTTCAGCTTCCAGGTGCCGTTGGCCACCTCGGACGAGGCGTTGACCGTGTAGGTCGCCTGGATGTTGTCCGCCGAGTCCGACGAACTGGAGTTCTTCAGGCGATACGTGGAGCCGTCCGGGGCCACCAGGTCGACGACCAGGTCCCCGCGCCAGGTGTGGACGATGTCGACGCCGACCTTCAGGGCGGCGGGCGCGTTGCCCGTGCGGCCGGTGACGTTGACCGACGAAGTGACGGCCGCTCCGTTGTCCGGGATGGCGACGTCGGTGGTGTTCTCGAAGTCGGTGCCACCGCCGCCACCGGGACGCGCGCCGACGTTGACGCCGGCCCACGCGTGGGCCACCGCGTTGTACTCGGGGCTGCTGGTGCCGTACAGCTCACCGGCGACCGCGAGGGTCCCGGTGCGGGCCGCCGCGTAGTTGGTGGTCGTGGTGAACTTCGTCGTCAGCGCCTTGAACCAGATGAGCGACGCCTTGTCACGACCAATTCCGGTCACGGGCAGGCCGTCGGAGGTGGGCGAGTCGTACGAGACGCCGTTGATCACCTTGGCGCCGCTGCCCTCGCTCAGCATGTAGTAGAAGTGGTTGGCGACACCGGACGAGTAGTGGACGTCGATGCTGCCGATGCCCGAGTACCAGGAGTCCTTGGACGAGCCGTCCTTGCTCGGCTTGTCCATGTAGCGCAGCGGGGTGCCGTTGCCGCGGATGTCGATCTTCTCGCCGACGTTGTAGTCGCCCACGTCCTGCGGGTTGTTGGCGTGGAACTCCACGGCCGCCGCGAAGATGTCGGACGTCGCCTCGTTCAGGCCGCCGGACTCACCGCTGTACGTCATGTTGCCGGTGGCCGCCGTCACGCCGTGCGTCATCTCGTGGGCCGCCACGTCGATGGACGTCAGGGGCTTGGCGTTGTTCGCGCCGTCGCCGTACGTCATGCAGAAGCAGGCGTCGGACCAGAACGCGTTGACGTAGTTGTTGCCGTAGTGGACCCGCGAGTACGCGCCGACGCCGTCACCCCGGATACCGGAGCGGCCGTGCACGTTCTTGTAGTAGTCCCAGGTCAGCGCCGCCCCGTAGTGGGCGTCCGCGCCTGCCGTCTCCAGGTTGGACGCCTGGCCGTTGCCCCACACGTCGTCCGGGCCCGAGAAGAGCGTGCCGGTGCCGGACGTGCCGCGGTTCAGGTTGTACGTCTTGTGGTTGCCGCGGCCGGTGTCGGTCAGGGTGTAGTTGGACCCCGACTGTGCCGTTCCCAGCGTGACTTGACCGCTGTACTGGGTGTTGCCCGTGCCGTTCTCGATGCCCTGCCACTGGAAGAGCTTCTTGCCGGTGGCCGCGTCCGTGATGACGTGCAGCTCGTTCGGGGTGCCGTCGTGCTGCAGCCCGCCGACCACCGTCTCGTACGCGAGCGTCGGCTCGCCCTGGGCCATCCAGACGACCTTGCGCGGCTCGCGGTCCGCGTCGGTCTTCTTCGACCCCTCGGCCTTCGCCGCGCCGAGCGCCTGCTTCTCGGCGGTCGCCGCCTTTACCTCGGCGCTCATGTCGACGCCCTTGAGCTGCGCCTTCGCGGCCTTGGTGACGCCCTCGGTCTTCCCCGACTTCGCCTCGTCGACCACCAGGTCGCCGCCGAGTACGGGGAGTCCGTCGTACGTGCGCTCGTAGCGGGTGTGCGTCGTGCCGTCGCCGTCCTTGGTGACGTCACGTACGACGAGCTTCTCCTTGGCGCCGAGCCCCAGGTCCTTGGCCGTCTCCGCCTTGGTGGCGTTGGCGTCCTTGAGGAGCGCCGCACGCTGGGCGGGGGTGAGTTTCACGGGCAGGGCACCGGGGTCGGCCTTGCCTATTTTCGCGGCGGCCGGGGCTTTGGACTGCGATATCGCGGGGTCGTCGGCGGATGCCGGGCCCGTCTGGAAAGCCACCGCGATGAGTGCGGCGACGGCGGTCAGGGCGCCCGCGGCGGTGGCGCGTCTGTGGGAGGCAGGTCTGTGAGAGGTGCTTCTCAACACGGACTCCTTCTGCGTGGCCGCGGGATGAGCGGCCAGGGGGACCGGTCGGCGCGGTCGTGCCGTCCGGGCAGAACAAGGCAGAACGTGGAGCTGGAATGCAGGGGTCGAGCGGGGTGGAGCGAGGTGTCGCTGGGAATCGAGGGGAAGAGTGGCACCGGTGCGCAGTGTTTGTCAGGGGTGCGTCAAGAGTTGGCCGGAACTGGTCCGCTGCCCGGTGGCTCACGTTCGATATACGGAGGGGTCGCCCGAGGTGGGGGGCTCCCGATTGTTCGATGAGGGCCCCGCACCACCGGCCCGGAGCGGTGTGGCTGATTCCGCACCCCCGGCCGGGCGCGTGAGTCGGCCGGGCGCGTGAGTCGGCTGGGCGTGCGAGGCGGCCTGAAGTGTGCGGCTACCCCACCACGCTGTCCCGCCACGCCCGGTGCAGGTCCGCGAACGTCCCGCTGCCCTCGATGAGCTCGGCCGGGGTGCCGTCCTCCACGATGCGCCCGTGCTCCATCACGAGCACCCGGTCGGCGATCTCCACCGTGGAGAGCCGGTGGGCGATCACCACGGCGGTCCGCCCGCGCAGCACCGTGTGCATGGCGCGCTGCACGGCCCGCTCACCCGGGATGTCGAGCGAGCTGGTCGCCTCGTCGAGGATCAGCACCGCCGGGTTGGCGAGCAGCGCCCGCGCGAAGGCGACCAACTGCCGCTGACCGGCGGAGATACGGCCACCCCTCTTGCGTACGTCCGTGTCGTAGCCGTCGGGCAGGGACGCGATGAAGTCGTGCGCGCCGATGGCCTTCGCCGCCTGCTCGATCTCCTCGCGGGTGGCGTCGGGGCGGCCGATGGCGATGTTCTCGGCGACGGTCCCGGAGAAGAGGAACGCCTCCTGCGTCACCATCACCACGCCGCGCCGCAGCTCGGCGTTGCCGAGGTCGCGCAGATCGACGCCGTCGAGCAGGACCCGGCCGTCCGTGGGGTCGTAGAAGCGGGCAAGGAGCTTGGCGAGCGTCGACTTGCCCGCGCCGGTGGAGCCGACGACGGCGACGGTCTGCCCGGCGGGCAGCGTCAGGTCGAAGCGGGGCAGGACCTCACCGCCGGTCCGGTAGGCGAACCGTACGCCGTCGAAGTCGACCTCGCGGCCGGGGTGTTCGGAGGCGAGGGCGGGCAGCGGCCGGGCGTGATCCGGGTGCGGCTCGGGCACGGAGGGGGCCTGGGCGAGCAGCCCGGCGACCTTCTCCAGGGACGCGGCGGCCGACTGGTAGGAGTTCAGGAACATCCCGAGCCGGTCGATCGGGTCGTACAGGCGCCGCAGGTACAGCACGGCCGCGGCGAGGACGCCGAGTGCGAGGGTGCCGTCGGTGACGCGGTAGGCGCCCCACAGGACGATGCCGGCGACCGCGGTGTTGGCGACGAGCCGCGAGCCGACCACATATTGGGCCATCTCCAGCATGGCGTCGCCGTTCGCCCGCTCGTGGCGGTGGTTCAGCACGGCGAACTCCGCCTCGTTGGCGCGCTCGCGCCGGAACGCGCGGACCGGACGGATGCCGTTCATCGTCTCGGCGAACTTCACGATGACGGAGGCGATCGTCGTGGACCGCATCCCGAAGAGGGGGCCCGCGCGGCGCTGATAGCGGCGTACGAGGAGGTAGAGCGGCACGAAGGACGCGACGGCCGCGGCGCCGAGGCTCAGGTCGAGCCAGAGCAGCATCGCCGAGATGTAGACGAAGGACAGGATGACGGTGATCAGCTCCTGCAGCCCTTCGCTGAGGAGTTCCCGCAGGGATTCCACGTCGGTGGTGGACCGGGAGATGAGCCGCCCCGAGGTGTACCGCTCGTGGAAGTCCACGCTGAGGGCCTGCGCGTGCCGGAAGATGCGTCCGCGCAGGTCGAGCAGCACGTCCTGGTTGACGCGGGCGGAGGCCACGATGAACGCGTACTGGAATCCGCCGGACGCGAGCGCGCAGAGCAGATAGCCGATGCCGATGGCGACGAGGGGCCCGTAGTCGTCGGCGCGGACCGCGGGCACGCCGCGGTCGATGGCGTACGCGACGAGCAACGGCCCGCCCTGCACGGCGGCCTGCTGCAGGAGCAGCAGCACGGTCGCGAGGGCGACGCGTCCTCGCAGGGGCGAGAGCAGCGAACGCAGCAGGGTGGAGGTGGCGCCGGGGGGTGCGGGCAGAGTGTCCTTGTCGAAGTCGTCGGCGGGGGAGTCGGATCCGCCGGGAGAGGTGCGCTCACCGGGCACGGAGGGGTCGGCGGAACTCTCCGGCGGCGGGCCTCCGCCCTCCCGCTCAGGCGCCTCGGCGCCCCACTGCTCCCGCTCTCCGGGACGCTCCTTCTCTTCCGGCCCGCTGGTACGTGACGCAGGCGTGGACGCACTCATCGCGACCCCTCCCCTTCCGCGGCCCCGCCGCCGTTCTCCCCCTGCACATCCGCACACCCGTCCCCTGCTTGGGCCTGCCCGTCGCCCACGGCAGCCGAGTCCGCGCTCTCTGCCGGGGGAGCGATGCCCTCCGTCGTGCCGTCCACGGGGGTCGAGCCCGTAACCCCTGGCGCGGGAGCGATGCCTGCCGTCTGCTCGGGTGTGGGGGCGTGGCCCGTATCCCCTGCGGGGGCAGCACCCCGCACCCCCGCCCGCCCGTCCACGAAGGCCGAGTCCGCAACCCCCGTCGCGGGAGCGCCCCCCGCCCCCGACATCAGCCACGCGTACTCCGCGTTGTTCCGCAGCAGTTCCTGGTGGGTGCCCACCGCGGTGATCCTGCCCGCGGAGAGCAGGGCGACCCGGTCGGCGAGCAGGACCGTGGAGGGGCGGTGGGCCACCACCAGGGCCGTCGTGTCCCGCAGGACGCGACGCAGGGCCGCTTCCACCAGAGCCTCCGTGTGGACGTCCAGTGCCGAGAGCGGGTCGTCCAGGACCAGGAAGCGGGGGCGGCCCACCACCGCGCGGGCCAGCGCAAGGCGTTGGCGCTGGCCGCCGGAGAGGCTCAGGCCCTGCTCGCCGACCTGGGTGGCCGTGCCCTGCGGCAGCGCGTGCACGAACTTGGCCTGGGCGACATCGAGCGCGCGCTCCAACTCCGTCTCGCCCGCCGCGTCTTCGGCCCCCATCAGGACGTTCTCACCCACCGTCGCGGAGAACAGCGTCGGCTCCTCGAAGGCGACCGCCACCAGTGTGCGCAGCCGCTCACGGTCCATCTCCGCGATGTCCTCGCCGTCCAGCGTGATGCGGCCCCCGCTCACCTCGTGCAGCCGCGGCACCAGCGCCGTCAGCGTCGTCTTGCCGCTGCCCGTCGCCCCGACGAGCGCGAGCGTCTCGCCGGGGCGGATGTGCAGGTCGATCCGGTCGAGCGCGGGCGGTGCCCCGGCAGGCGCGTCCGGGTAGCGGAACTCCACGCCGTGGAAGCGGATTCCGGTCGCGGCGGAGCCACTCGCGGGAGGGGCGGCGGCCTCCGTGGACGACTCCGGTTCCGCGTCCATCACCTCGAAGTACCGCTCCGTGGCCGTCGCCGACTCCTGGCTCATCGCGAGCAGGAACCCGATCGACTCCACCGGCCAGCGCAGTGCCAGCGCCGTCGAGAGGAACGCGACCAGCGTGCCCGTCGACAGGCCGCCGTCCGCCACCTGCACCGTCCCCAGGACGAGCGCCGCACCGATCGCGATCTCGGGCAGCGTCATGATCACCGCGTTGATCGCGGCGAGCAGCCGGGCCTTGGCGAGCTCCGTGCCCCGCAGCGTGTGGGACAGCTCGCGGAACGCCCGCGCCTGACTGCGGTGCCGGCCGAAGCCCTTGATGATGCGGATGCCGAGCACGCTCTCCTCGACGACCGTCGTCAGATCGCCGACCTGGTCCTGCGCCCGCCGGGCCACGGCCATGTACCGGCCCTCGAAGTACGCGCCGACGATCATCAGCGGCACCAGCGGGGTCAGCAGCACGAGGCCGAGCGCCCAGTCCTGTGACAGGAGGATCGCCATGCCGACCACGATCGTCGCTCCGTTCACGACCAGGAACGTCAGCGGGAAGGCGAGGAACATCCGCAGCAGCATCAGGTCCGTGGTGCCGCGCGACAGCAACTGGCCCGAGGCCCAGCGGTCGTGGAAGGCCACCGGGAGCCGCTGCAGATGGCGGTAGAGATCCGCCCGCATCGACGCCTCCACCGAGGCGAGCGGCCGCGCCACCAGCCACCGCCGCAGACCGAAGAGCAGCGCCTCCGCGACACCGAGCAGCAGCAGGAGCAGCGCGCCGAGCCACACCCCCGCGAGGTCCCTGTCCGCCACCGGGCCGTCCACGAGCCACTTCAGCACGAGGGGGAAGACCAGGCCCGTACAGGAGGCGATGACGGCGACAAATGCCGCGCTGAACAGGCGAGTTCGGACCGGGCGTACGTACGGCCACAGGCGCAGCAGCGTCCGTACGGCGGACTTTCCGCCCGCTGGATCCGCTGCTTCCTTGGTCGCTGCATCTGGTTTCGGCATCAGGAGCGAGCCTACGGATGGCCACTGACAGAACCCACCGAGTTTTGGCCCGTCCACGTTCATCCGCTGGTCCTAGGACCGGCCGCCCGGCCGCCCGGCGGCAACTAAGCACTGAGGGCGCGTGAAACACGTACATCCGCGGCCAGTTGGGAGTCAACGACCGGGCGCCCGCCGTGGCCACGGCGAGCGCCCGGGGAATCCTGGGCTGGGGGTTGCTTCTACGCCCGCTGCCACAGCGCGGGCGTGTTCGGCGGCTCCCAGCCGGGCTGAGCCTGGTGACCCTGGAGGCAGCGGTAGGTCGAACCGCCGTACGTGACCGAGTCACCCGCCGCGTACACCTTGCCCGCGGCCCACGTTCCGCCCGGCTCGGGGTCACCGGGGCCGGGGCCGCCCCCGGTGGTCTTGAGCGTCAGGCCGAACTGCTGGAGCAGCGGATTGATCGGCTGATGGAAGGTGGTGCCGCCGCTGCGGCAGTCACCCGAGCCGCCCGAGGTGACGCCCTGCGCCTGGCTGCCGGATATGTAGGAGCCGCCGGAGTCGCCGGGCTCCGCGCAGACCGTCGTACGCGTCACGCCGCTGATGGTGCCCTCGGGGTAGGTGACGCTGGTGTTGTGCTGCTGGATCGTGCCGCAGTGCCACCCCGTAGTGGAGCCGGAACGGCAGATCGACGCACCCACCGGGGACTGCGTGGAGCCCCCGACGCCGACCCGTTGCCCGCCCTGGCCCTTCACGTACGGGGTGGCGGTCCACTGGGAGTTGGTGGCGACCCAGGCCATGTCCCTGCCGGGGAAGACGGACGCCTGGAACGTGCCCTGAGCCACCTGGTTGTAGCCGCTGGTCGCGGTCCCCGCACGCCCGCAGTGCCCCGCCGTCGCGAAGCCCTGCTGCGTGCCCTTGGTGATCGGGAAGCCGATGGAACACCGGCCGCCCATGTAGTACGCGTCCCCGCCCACGAGGTCGTACAGCGGGCGCGGCCGTTCCTTGGCCTTCTCGACGCGTACGAGGGAGGAGTCGACCCCCGCGGCGGCGACGAGGGACTTCGCGGCGGGGACCTGTACGGCACGCACCACGACCGAGTTGGACCGCACGTCGACGTACCAGACGGGAGCGTCGCGCGTGGCCGCCTTCTTCGCGGCGCGATCCAACTTCTGCTTGGCGGCGTTCAGTTGACCCACCGAGTGCGACACGACCTCGGCCCGCGCACCGCGGGCCTCGATCGCGCGGACGTCGGAGGCGTCGGTGGTCGCCACGGTGAGCCGCGCCGAGGTGGCGCCGTGCACCCAGGCGCCCGCGAAGTCACGGCCGAGTGCGGCTTGCAGGGCTCCCGCGACGGCACCGGCGTCGGCCTCGTTGACCAGCCGGGCCTTCGCCTGCGCCGGCGTGAGGCCGAGATCCCGCTGCATGGCCTTCAGGACCTCGGGCGATGTCCTGTCGACGGCGGCGGTCTCGGCGGGGGAGGGCGAAGAGGACGCGGCGGCATCGGCCTGGGCGTTCGCGGTGCCGGGCAGCCCGGCGAGAGCCAGGGCGCCCGCGGCGGCGAGGGCGGCGGCCGCGGCACGTCTGCGATGGATGGGGAGCACGGGGGATCTCCTCGGTGTCGAGGGCGAGCGGATCGCCCACACCGTAGAAGCCTCAACTGCCCACCAGTAGCTGTCAGCTGACCCCTGGCCCTGACGTTATGGAAGGGGGCGGGCCGGTGCGTTCGGCGGCGAAGGCCAGTGGGTGCGGTGTCGTGTGGTGTCGGAGGGCGGGCGCATCGTCACGGCAGCTGTGCGGAAGGTGCTGCGAGCCATGCCGTGTAGCTCTCGCTGCGCCGGCGCCTCCGCGTGGGCCGGTGTGTTCGGGGGTGAAGCCTGTGGGTGCGGTGTCGTGTGGTGTCGGAAGGCGGGCGCATCGGCACGGCAGCTGTGCGGAAGGTGCTGCCAGCCATGCCGTGTAGCTCTCGCTGCGCGCCGTCACTTCCGCGTGGGCCGGTGCGTTCGGCGGCGAAGGCCCGTGGGTGCGGTGTCGTGTGGTGTCGGAAGGCGGGCGCATCGTCACGGCATCTGTGCGGAAGGTGCTGCCAGCCATGCCGTGTAGCTCTCGCTGCGCGCCGTCGCCTCCGCGTGGGCCGCGCGGGTCTGGGCGTACACGGTGGGGGCCGTGGTGTCGGCGCCGGTCGCCGGGTGCCAGCCCAGGAGGTGGCGCCAGTACAGCGGCGTTCCCGCCAGGGGGCGGGTCACCACGCCCGGCGTCGGCGGGAACGTCGCGCGGCAGAGCCCCACCGCCCGCCCGACCTGCACCAGGTGGACGCAGGACGCCACGTCCGTCTCGTACACGGAAGCCGGCGTGAAACCCGCGCGGGCGCACGCCGCCGTGAAGCAGTCCGCGAAGCAGCCGTCGCCCGGCACGTCCGTCCACGCCTCGTCGGCGAGCAGCGCCAGGTCGATCTCCCGGCGGCCTGCCAGCGGGTGGTCCGTGGGCAGCATGACGAAGACCGGGTCACGGGCCACCTCCCGCCACACCAGGAGCCCGCTCTCCGGTGGCGCGCTCGCCCCGCACGCTCCCACCAGCGCGAAGTCGAGGCGCCCGTCGGCCGTGCGGGAGGCGATCTCCCGCTCCGACCAGGAGATGTGAGTCGTCACCGGCACCCCCGGATGCGCGGCGGCGAGCCGGTCCACCAGGGCGCCGAGCAGCGGCCCGTGCGTCGCGCCGAGCCGGAACCCGGTGCCGCTCTGCCAGGCCGTGCCGAACCGCAGCGCCTCCTCCCGCAGCCCGCTGACCGCGGGCAGCACCACGCGGGCGCGGGCAAGGACGAACTCCCCGAGCGCGGTGGCCCGCACCCCGTGCCGCCCCCGCTCGAAGAGCTCCCCTCCCAAGGCACGCTCGATCCGCTTCAGCTGCGCGCTCAGGGCGGGCTGCGCGAGCCCCAGCGCCGTGGCGGCCTTGGTCAGGCTGCCCGCGTCGGCGATCGCCCGGATCGTCTTGAGGTGCCTCAACTCCAGGTCCATGCGCCGAGCTTGACCCGTGCGGCGGACCGCGGCAATGGTCAGGTCCGGACCAATGCCCCCGGCCCACGTCAACCGCCCGCGCCTCCCTCCCGCACGCGCAGCAACAGCACCGACCGCCCGGCCACCGTGACCGCCGCGTCGGCCGGCAGGACCGTGCCGGGCGCGGCCCCCTGCTCCTCCAGGGACGTGTCCACCACCACCTCGTACTCCCGTGCCCACGGCGCCCCCGGCAGCACGAAACTCCCGGCACGGTCAGCCGCGTGCAGAATCGCGAGGAAGCTGTCGTCGACGACCGGCGCACCCCTGGCGTCACGCCCCGGGATGTCACGGCCGGACAGATACATGCCGAGCGTCGCGGCCGGCGCGTACCAGTCGCCCTCCGTCATCTCCGTACCGCGCGCCGTGAACCACGCCAGGTCCCGCAGCCCGTCCGCCGAATGCGCACGCCCGGAGAAGAAGGCCCGCCGCCGCAGCACGGGATGCCGGTGGCGCAAGGCGATCAGCCGGGACGTCAGGTCGAAGAGCGCCGCCCAACCCGGCTCGTCGAGGAGCCCCCAGTCCACCCAGCTGATCTCGTTGTCCTGGCAGTACGCGTTGTTGCTGCCCCCCTGCGTACGCCCCATCTCGTCCCCGGCGACGAGCATCGGCACCCCCGTCGAGAGCAGCAGCGTCGTCAGGAGATTGCGCAGCTGACGCCGCCGCAGCTCCGTCACCCGCTCGTCCGTCGTCTCGCCCTCGACGCCGCAGTTCCAGGCCCGGTTGTCGTCCGACCCGTCCCTGTTCCCCTCGCCGTTCGCCTCGTTGTGCTTCCGCTCGTACGACACCAGGTCCCGCAGCGTGAACCCGTCGTGCGCCGTCACGAAGTTCACCGACGCGTACGGACGGCGCCCGCCCCACGCGTACAGATCGCTCGACCCGGAGAGCCGGTACCCCAGATCCCGCACATCGGGCAGCGCACCCCGCCAGAAGTCCCGCACTGCACCCCGGTAGCGGTCGTTCCACTCCGTCCACAGCGGAGGGAAGGCCCCCACCTGGTAGCCGCCGGAGCCCACGTCCCACGGCTCGGCGATCAGCTTCACCCGCCGGAGCACCGGGTCCTGCGCGATCACCGCGAGGAAGGGGGACAGCATGTCGACGTCGTGGAACGAGCGGGCAAGCGCCGCCGCGAGATCGAAGCGGAAACCGTCCACCCCCATCTCGGTCACCCAGTAGCGCAAGGAGTCCGTGATCAGGCGAAGGACGTGCGGCTGCACCACCTGGAGCGTGTTCCCGCAGCCCGTGTAGTCCGCGTACCGCCGCGCGTCGGACGGCTGAAGCCGGTAGTAGCCGCGGTTGTCGATGCCCTTGAGCGAGAACATCGGGCCCAGCTCGCCCGCCTCCGCCGTGTGGTTGTAGACCACGTCCAGGATCACCTCGATCCCGGCCGCGTGCAGCGCCCGCACCATCCGCTTGAACTCGCCGACCTGCTCACCCGTCGTCCCCGACGCCGCGTACGCCGCGTGCGGAGCGAAGTAGCCGATCGAGTTGTAACCCCAGTAGTTGCGCAGGCCCCGCTGCAGGAGATGGTCCTCATGGGCGAACTGGTGCACCGGAAGCAGCTCCACCGCCGTCACACCGAGCCGCACGAGATGGTCGATCGCCGCCGGATGCGCGAGCCCCGCGTACGTACCCCGCAGTTCCTCCGGAATCCCCGGGTGCAGCTTGGTGAAGCCGCGCACATGGACCTCGTAGATGACCGAGTCCGCCCACGGCGTCTTCGGGCGCCGGTCGTCCGCCCACTCGTCGTCCGGCGCGTCGTCGTGCACGACCACACCCTTGGGGACGTACGGCGCCGAGTCCCGGTCGTCCCGCACGGTGTCCGCCACGTGCTGCTGCGGCCAGTCCCGCACGTGCCCGTACACCTCCGGCGGCAGCCCGTGCGTCGCGAAGTCGCCGTCCACCGCGCGCGCGTACGGGTCGAGGAGCAGCTTCGCCGGGTTCCAGCGCGCGCCCGTCCAGGGGTCCCAGCGGCCGTGCACGCGGTAGCCGTAGCGCCGGCCCGGACGGACACCCGGCACGAAGCCGTGCCATATCTCGTGCGTCAGCTCGGTCAGCGGCGCGCGGGTCTCGGTGCCCCGCTCGTCGAAGAGGCAGAGCTCCACGGCCTCCGCACCCCCCGCCCACAGCGCGAAGTTGGTGCCCGCGACACCGTCGGGCCCCACCCTGAACCGCGCGCCGAGCGGCGTCGGCGCCCCCGGCCACACGGGCACCGCGCGCGCCAGCGACGCGGCCCGCGGCGCGGCGCGCGACGGAGCGGACGTCCCGTTCACGGCAACGGCCTCCCCGTTCCCGGCGGCCGCGCCGGTCCCGCGCCGCCCACCCCGGAGTGCTTCCTGTTCGGCTGCGCTGGACACCCGTTCGCCTCCTGCGGCTCGACCCCTGCCGCGTCCCGGCGGCGGTGGCGTACCCGACCGGACGGCACGTGCGGACCCGCGGGTCCGTGCCGTCCTTTCCACTGTTCTGCCCAGCGTGTGCGTCGCACTCACGTTTCCCCAGGAGGGGGACGGTCGTTGGGACGGGCGTGAGACAGGTAGCGAGGCGCGCTCGGCGCGCAGGGGCCGCGCTGGCCGCCGTGGTGACATGGGCAGGACTGCTTGCCGGGGCCGCGGGATGCAGCGGCGACGGCGACGGCATCGACAGGCTGATGGGCAAGCCACGGTCGCCCGCCGACGCGATCCGGGTGACGCCCGACGACGGCAGCAAGGGAGTCAAGGGAGACGAAAGGCTCCAGGTCGAGGTCCCCGACGGACGCCTCGAATCGGTGAAGGTCGTCCGGGTGCAGGACGCGCGGGAGCAGACCGTGCCCGGCCGCATCGACGAGGACGGCATGACCTGGAAGCCCCTGGACGAGGGCGGCCTCGCGCTCGCCGCGAAGTACTCGGTGGACGCCGTCGCCCTCGACGGCCACGGCCGCCGCTCGGCCCGGCACACGACGTTCACGACCGCCGTCCCCGACGAGCGGTTCATCGCCTACGTCTCGCCGGAGAACCGCTCCACCGTCGGCACCGGCATGATCGTCTCCCTGGAGTTCAACCAGGAGATCGAGAACCTCCGGGCCGTCCAGCGCGCCATCAGCGTCACCGCCGAGCCCGCCGTCGACGTACGGCCGCACTGGTTCGGCAAGACCCGCGTGGACTTCCGCCCCGAGAAGTACTGGAAGCCCGGCACGAAGGTCACCGTCGGCCTGCGCCTGCGCGACGTCGAGGCCGCCCCCGGCGTCTACGGCCTCCAGGACAAGAGCTTCTCGTTCACGGTCGGCCGCAGCCAGACCTCCTTGGTCGACGCCGCCGAGCACACCATGGAGGTACGCCGCGACGGCGAGCTCCTCTCCACCGTCCCGATCACCGCGGGCGCCCCCAAGACCACGACGTACAACGGGAAAATGGTGGTCACGGAGATGCTGGAGGTGACCCGGATGAACAGCCGCACCGTCGGTTTCGGCGGCGAGTACAACATCCCCGACGTCCCGCACGCGATCCGCCTGACGACGTCCGGCACCTTCCTGCACGGCAACTACTGGGCTCCTGACGCCCCCGGCAACACGAATGTCAGCCACGGCTGCATCGGCCTGCGCGACGTGAAGGGCGGCGGCTCACGGACCCCGGCGGGGTGGTTCTTCGACCGCACCCTGATCGGTGACGTGGTCGAAGTCGTCAACAGCGATGACAAGAAAGTCGCTCCTGACAACGGCCTCGGTGGCTGGAACATGGACTGGAAGGACTGGACGGCGCAGCCCGGACCGGAGCCGAAGGCCGCCCCCACGGACCGGCGCTGAGGCAAGGCCCGCCCCCATGCGCAGTTGGGACTGAACGGTGACATTGGCGGGGAGTCATCGATCAGGACCGTGTGGTTATCTAGCGCAGGCGCGTGTCTGTGCGCGCTGAGGCACTGGGGTGCGGGCCTGACCAGGCCGTGCGAGGGGAGACACATCTTGAACGGGCGACCGATATCGGGGACGTCGGTTGGTGCGCGGGGGAGTGCGCGACGACGGGGGACCAAGGGTCTCTTTGCGGTGGCATCGGGTGTGACGCTGCTGTTGGTCACGGCATGCGGCGGGGGAGGCGGCTCGGACGCGGGCGGCGACGGCAAGGGCGAGGCGGCCGACAAGAACGCGCCGTCGACGGCGGTGGTGAACATAGCCCCGAAGGACGGCGCCGACTCGGTGGCGACCAGCGGCGCACTGAAGATAGCCGCCGACAAGGGCAAGCTTTCGCAGGTCAAGGTCGAGGACAGCAAGGGCAATCCGGTCCCGGGCAAGATCGCCCAGGGCGGCGCCACATGGACGCCGGCGCATCACCTCGCCGCCTCCACGAAGTACAAGGTCCACGCGATAGCCAAGGACTCCGAGGGACGTGAATCGGCCAAGGACACGTCGTTCACGACGCTGACGCCGAAGAACACCTTCATCGGCCAGTTCACGCCGGAGGACGGCTCGAAGGTCGGCGTGGGGATGCCGTTCTCGGTCCACTTCAACCGCGGCATCACCGAGCCCGCGGACGTCGAGAAGGCCATCCGGATCAAGACGGAGCCCGCCGTCGACGTCGAGCCGCACTGGTTCGGCAACGACCGCATCGACTTCCGTCCCGAGAAGTACTGGAAGGCGGGGACGAAGGTCACCGTCAACCTCAACCTCGACGGTGTCGAGGGCCGGCCCGGGGTCTACGGCGAGCAGGCCAAGACCCTGAAGTTCACCATCGGCCGCAGCCAGGTCTCCACCGTCGATGCCAAGTCGCACCAGATGAAGGTCGTCCGGGACGGCAAGCAGATCAAGAAGATCCCGATCACCGCGGGCGCCCCCGGCACGACGACGTACAACGGCCAGATGGTCATCAGCGAGAAGCTCGCGGTCACGCGCATGAACGGCGAGACCGTCGGCTTCGGCGGCGAGTACGACATCAAGGACGTCCCGCACGCGATGCGCCTGTCCACCTCGGGCACGTTCATCCACGGCAACTACTGGTCGGGCGGCGCGTTCGGCAACACGAACGCCAGCCACGGCTGCATCGGCCTGAGCGACGTGCGCGGCGGCTACAGCAAGAAGACGCCCGCCGGATGGTTCTTCGCCAACTCCCTGATCGGCGACGTCGTCGTCGTGAAGAACTCCGCGGACAAGACGATCCAGCCCGAGAACGGCTACAACGGCTGGAACATGTCCTGGGAGAAGTGGAAGGCCTGACACCCCGGCCGGGATCACACCCCGGCCGCATGTCCCCGTCATGCGAGGCACGGCTAACGTGCCTCGCATGACATCTGTGCATCTCGAAGTCGCCGAGGGCGTCGGCACGATCCGCCTCGACCGCCCCCCGATGAACGCGCTCGACATCGCCCTCCAGGACCGGCTCAAGGAACTGGCCGAAGAGGCGACCCGGCGCGACGACGTACGCGCCGTGATCATCTACGGCGGCGAGAAGGTGTTCGCGGCGGGCGCGGACATCAAGGAGATGCAGGCGATGGACCACGCGGCGATGGTCGTGCGGTCCAGGGCCCTGCAGGACTCCTTCACCGCGGTCGCCCGCATCCCCAAGCCCGTCGTCGCCGCCGTCACCGGCTACGCGCTCGGCGGCGGCTGCGAGCTCGCGCTCTGCGCCGACTTCCGCATCGCCGCCGACAACGCCAAGCTCGGCCAGCCCGAGATCCTGCTCGGTCTGATCCCCGGCGCGGGCGGCACCCAGCGGCTGTCCCGGCTGGTCGGCCCGTCCAAGGCCAAGGACCTCATCTTCACCGGCCGCATGGTCAAGGCCGACGAGGCGCTCACCATGGGTCTGGTGGACCGGGTCGTGCCCGCCGCCGAGGTGTACGAGCAGGCGCACCAGTGGGCCGCGCGCCTCGCGCAGGGCCCCGCGCTCGCGCTGCGCGCCGCCAAGGAGTCCGTGGACGCGGGGCTCGAGACGGACATCGACACCGGGCTCGCGATCGAGCGCACCTGGTTCGCCGGTCTGTTCGCCACCGAGGACCGTGAGCGCGGCATGCGCAGCTTCGTCGAGGAGGGACCCGGCAAGGCGAAGTTCCTCTGAAACTCCGCCGGAGCGCGCTCAGTTGAGGTCGCGTCTGAGGTCGCGTCTGAGGTCGCGTCAGCCAAAGTGTCGCCCGAAGGAGCGGATTATGCGCGGGTTAAGAGAACCTTAAGTCCGCGCGCTCCGAGGCCGTAAGTGATCACCCGTAAGCGGGCAGTCATCGCAGGTCAGAGGGGGTATGGCAGGGTCCCGTCTGCCACTGGCATATGCCCACCCGGCCCCCCGGAACGGTTGGTTCCGGGGGGCCTATTCCGTCGGAACGGCCCCGGAACACGCTGTCTGCGGCCATGATGGGGGGCATGGCGGGGCTGGAGGGTATCGAACAGCCGCGGCGACACGGGAGTGCGACCGCGGCGCGCTGGTCGCCGGCGGTTGAGGACGAACACGCGCTCAAGGCGCTCGAGTTGTTCGGCAATCCGACGGACGCGGAGGTTCCGCTGCCGTCGCGTCCGGAGTCCGCCGCCATCGCGCGCAGGCTCGCCCAGGTCGTGGTGCTCCGGCACTGGGGCCTCTCCCCGAAGCTCACCGAGGACGCGGTGCTCCTCACCTCCGAGCTCGTCGGCAACGCCGTGCGGCACACCGGCGCCCGTGTCTTCGGGCTGCGGATGATGCGGCGGCGCGGCTGGATCAGGATCGAGGTGCGCGACCCCTCGCGCGGACTGCCCTGTCTGATGCCCGTCCAGGAAATGGACCTCAGTGGCCGCGGCCTCTTCCTGGTCGACAAGCTCTCCGACCGCTGGGGCGTGGATCTGCTGCCGCGCGGCAAGACGACCTGGTTCGAGATGCGGGTCGCCGACCGCTGAGGAGACGCCCGCCGGGGCGGTCGCTGGGCGGTCGCGGGGCGGTCGCCGATACGCGAAAGCCCCCGGTCGCCGGTTGGGGCGCTGCGGGGGCCTGCGCGGGGCGCCGCGGACAAAGGGGTGTGGTCCGCGGACGCCGATGACGACCTGAGCCCGGGTCAATGGGGGTCGTGATTCCGACTATGGCAGACGGGGGCCAGCGATCCAAAAGTCCCGATCCGGGCACGCTGGGACAAATTATGACAGTTCAAAGGTGAATCCTTGGTGAGCTGGGACACCTGCCTGGTAAACGCTGGTTAAGTTCCAGCTGTGACAGGTGTTCCGCAAGGGGTGCCGAGGTGGCCGCCCGGCTCCCGGGCCCGAACCGCGGGGGCTCGCGCGCGGCCAATAAGCGTCTTTTGCCTTCTTTACCCATTAAATGGTCGGGTGACCGAGACCGACCGCCGTGGAGCCCCGCGCACGGGCGCCGGCCTTGCCGCCGCGGGCTGCCTACGCGGACCTCGCCGGCTGTGTCGTCACCCGCAAGATCACCACAGAGGTACGCGCGGACTCCGTCGTGAGCCCGCACTCCGGGTACGCGGACACGGTCGCCGCGCTCCCCGCCGTCCTGCAAGAACTGGACCGCCGCGACCCGCGCGCGGTGACGACCACGGAGTTGCTGACCTGATGACCCTGCACCTGAACCTCACCCGGCGCACCGGAGCGGTCGTCGCCGCCGGTGCCGTCGTCGCCGCCGCGCTCGCCGGATGCGGCGGCGAGCCCCGCGAGGACGAAGCCCTCGGCACCAAGGGCATCCGGAAACCCACCACCAAACCCAAGGCCGCGGACGGACTGCCGGGCATGCCGCCCGTCCTCGACCCCAAGGACGTCTACGCGGCCGACCGCCCGGGCAAACTCTCCCCGGTGGTCAAGGACTTCCCCTCCCGGATCTACGTCCCCAACACCAACTCCAACACCGTCTCCGTCATCGACCCCAAGTCGTACGAAGTGGTCGACACGATCGACGTCGGGGTCCAGCCGCAGCACGTGGTCCCCTCCTGGGACCTGAAGACGCTCTGGGTCAACAACAACCGCGGCCATACGCTCACGCCCATCGACCCCAAGACCGGCAAGGCGGGAAAGCCGGTCGACGTGCACGACCCGTACAACCTCTACTTCACGCCCAACGGCAAGCACGCCATCGTGATGGCCTCCATGGACCGGGAGCTCGTCTTCCGCGACCCGCACACCATGAAGAAGGTCAAGACCGAACCGGTCAGCTGCTACGGCGTCAACCACGCCGACTTCTCGGCCGACGGACGCTACTTCATCGTCTCCTGCGAGTTCTCGGGCGAACTCCTGAAGGTCGACACGGAGAAGATGAAGGTGGTCGCCCAGCAGAAGCTGCCCTTCAAGGGCGCGATGCCGCAGGACGTGAAGATCTCGCCCGACGGCAAGACCTTCTACGTCGCCGACATGATGGCCGACGGCATGTGGGTCCTGAGCGGCGACAAGTTCGACAAGCCGAAACTCCTGCCGACCGGCAAGGGCACCCACGGCCTGTACGTCAGCCGGGACTCACGCGAGATGTACGTGTCCAACCGCGGCGAGGGCACCGTCTCCGTCTTCGACTTCCCCAAGAACAAGCTCACCAAGAAGTGGAAGCTTCCCGATGGCGGCAGCCCCGACATGGGTGGAGTGTCGGCGGACGGCAACACCCTCTGGCTGTCCGGGCGTTACGACTCCGAGGTGTACGCCATCGACACCCGCACCGGAGTCCAGACCGCCCGCATCCCCGTCGGCGGCGGCCCGCACGGCCTCGCGGTCTACCCGCAGCCCGGCCGCTACTCGCTCGGACATACGGGGATCTTCCGCTGAGCGGTTCAACGGTTGACCATCACGGCCACCGGGCACCACAAGGGTAGATCCAGCCGACCTCCCCTCTGCCGCTCAGGAGGCTGCCCGTGCTCAAAGGCATCGACGTCAGCTCGTACCAGTCCACGTTCGACACGGACGGCATCTCCTTCGTCATCATAAAATCGACGGAAGGCCGCTCGTACGTCAATCCAAGGCTGACGGCACAGACGAAGCGGGCACGGGACGGCGGCTGCGTGGTCGGCTTCTACCACTTCCTGTGGCCGGGGAACATCAAGGCCCAGGCGGAGTACTTCGTCAGCAAGTCCCCTGAGAAGTCAGGGGACTTGCTCGCGGTGGACTGGGAGTGGACGGGCGACCACACCCGAGCGAGCAACGCGGAGAAGGACCGCTTCATCCGCGAGGTGAAGAGGCTGCGGCCTTCTCATAGGACGGTGCTCTACACGAACCGCGACTTCTGGTTGAACCACGACACCACGTCGTACGCGGGCGACGCCCTCTGGATCGCCGACTACGTCACGGCGGGCAAGCCACGCATCAAGGCGAAGTGGCGCATCCACCAGTACACGTCGTCGCCGCTGGACAAGAACGTGGCGGACTTCGAGAGCAAGCAGGCGATGCGGGACTGGGCCACGGTTGACTGACTGTTCGCCTACAGCCCTTCTGTCGCGAGCGGTTCCTGCCGGAACCGCTTCGCGGGTGGATTGGCGATGTAGGTGTCCAGCAGGCCGAAGTTGCGCAGGTGGGCCGGAAGGGCTTCGTACCAGGCAAGCCCGTAAGCATTGCAGTTCGAGCAGACGAGGCCACGGATGCACGTGCCGCAGCTCCTGCCGCCGTTGCAGCAGGCATGGTCGTGATCAATGTCCGGGGCCCGCGTCCGTGCTGCCTCGGCAGACCCGCATATCGCGCAGCGCTCGCCCTGGTATTTCCAGAGCCTGTCGATGAATTCCTTGGTCACGCTGTAGTTGCTGAGCCGGACGCGTTCGGCGTTGCAGGGCTTGCAGTAGGGGCGAGGAGCACCTGCCTTATTGACCACCGAATACGCGGAGACCGGTTTGCTCTCGCCGCATGCGAGGCATTCGACGAGCCCGCCTTCGATCATGGCCCGGTAAGACGCGCTGTCTCTTCGCTTCCGTAGCGGTGCCAGTGCCTTGCCGCAGCTCTGCTGACCGTAGTGGCCCGTGCAGAGCCCCTTGGCGGACACTGCCCTCTCGCAGCCATCGAACCCGCACCTTCGGTAGTCATCCGGTGCTGAGCGACGGTGGTTGATGGCGGTAAGAGGCCTGCGTCGCCGATGTTGGCTGTAGTGATACCGGCACAGCCCTTTCGTCAAGGGGTACTTGTCGGAGGTGCGCTCGCACGCCCACCCGTCTCCATTGGCCGAACAGATACGCATGGATCGATCAACGAAGCGGGTGGGCGTGGGTCACCGCGGTGGTTCTGGGCGGGTCCGACGTGGCGCTCCAGTTCGACCGGTGGCTGTCAGGCGCGCCACTCCGCCGTGCGCTCCGGGGTCGCTTCGGACAGTGCCTTGGTTACTGCTTCGGTGTCCTTGGCCAGGCCGTAGACCGGGGTGCCGGGCTGTTGGCGCCAGGAGTTGTCCTGGCCGCCGTTGTCGACGGTGTCGAAGCCGATCTCGTCGATGAGGTCGCGTACGACCTTCTTGGCGGCCTCGTCGTCGCCGGAGACCGGGAGGGCGACGCGGCCGGGGGTGCCCTTGGGCTGTGGCTTGTCGAGGATGTCCTGGGCGTATGTGCCGTTGAAGGCCTTGATGACCGGGTGGCCGATCTGGCGCTCGGTCCAGCGGCTCTCGGTCAGACCCTCTTCGATCTCGGCGATCTTCCCGTCACGCTGCTGGGGGTAGTAGTTGCCGGTGTCGATGACGGCGACGTTCTCGGCGGCGCCGTCGAGGATGCCGGACGGCAGGTTCGGTACGGCCTTCAGGGGGATCGTCACCACGACGACCTCTGCGCCGCGTGCGGCCTCCTCGACCGTCACTGCCTTGGCGCCGGTCTCTTCGGCGAGAGCGGTGAGGGTGTGCGGGCCGCGGGAGTTGGCGACGGACACGTCGTGGCCGATGGCCGTGAGGCGGCGGGTGAGGTTGCCGCCGATGTTGCCCGCGCCGATGATGCCGATCTTCATGACTGACCCTTCCGGGGTTGATTCGCCGGTGTCGTAGCGGAGCCAACCTCCGGTACGGGTGAAGTATTCCGGGCCGGGTGGCCCCGGGCCGGGAGAGGGAGGCGGCCTGCCTCAGAGTTTCACCACGATCTTGCCGATGTGCGTATTGGACTCCATCAGGCGGTGCGCGTCCTGGATGCGGTCGAGTCCGTCGAAGACCTCGGCGACCTGTGGGCGCAGGGTGCCGTCGCGCAGGCCCTGGTTGAGGAAGGCCGTGGAGCGGCGGCGGCCTTCCGGTGTGGTGGTCAGGGTGGAGTTGGCATAGAAGTGGATCTTCAGGCCGGCCATCCACGGGAGCTCCGCGGGGCGCGGGTCGAGCCAGCCGTAGGCGACGACGGTGCCGCCCTCCGGGATGAGCGCCTGCGCCAGGGTGCGGAAGCCGGGGCCGCCGATCGCGTCGAAGATGAGCTCGACGCCGTGCCCGCGGGTGGCCTGCCTGGCCTCCTTCACGACATCCTCGGTGTCCTTGCCTCCGGTGACGATGACGTCCGCCGCGCCCAGGTCCAGGAGTTGCTGCCGCTTCGTCTCGGTGCGGGTGGTGGCGATCGGGATGGCTCCGAGGCGCCGGGCGACCTGGATGGCGGCCGTCCCCACCCCGCTGGACGCGCCGGTGATCAGGACGTGGTCGCCGGGGCGGAGCCCGCCCGTCTCGACCAGGCCGCCGTACGCCGTGGTGTAGGTGAGCCAGGCGGCGGCGCCGGTGATCGCGTCCACCTCCGCCGGGCGGGGGACGACCGCGGACTCGGGCAGGACGACGCGCTCGGCGTACACACCTTGTGCGCTCATCTCGATGCCGGGCCCGGTGAACACCGTGTCGCCCACGGCGAATTCGCTGACTCCCTCGCCGGTCCGCTCGATGACGCCCGCCGCTTCGTAGCCGAGCCGGGAGCCGGGGAGGGCCGGCTGGTAGTAGTAGCCGCCCGAGCGGAAGAGGGCTTCGGCGCGGTTGAGGCCCAATGCCTCGACCCGGACGAGGACTTCACCCGGACCCGGGGCCGCCAGCTCCACGTCGTGGATCCCCAGGACCTCGGGCCCGCCGATCCTGTCGAAGAGCACGGTGGGAGTGGTGGCGGATGTGCGGGCCGCGTCGCTCGTGTGCGTCGTGTGGGTTGTGCCGGTCGGCTGAGATGTCGTCATGAAGGCAACGCTAGGCCGGGTCAGGGAGACGATCCATGCTTGTCTATCTTGTTATTCTGTTCGTTCGTCTCGTCTCTTGAGTGCCGCGCTACCGTACGGACATGGACGTACTCAGCGACGCGATCGCCGCCATGCGGACCGGGCGCCCGCACTCCTCCCGTACGTACAAGCACGCCCCCTGGGGCCTGCGGTTCGCCCCGTCGAACGGCGCCGGGTTCCACGTCGTGCTCCAGGGCTCCGCCTGGCTGCTCACGGCCGGGGACGGGGTGGAGCCGGTGGCGCTGGGGCCCGGTGACGTGGTCTTCCTCGCGCACGGGAGGGGACACGGCCTGGCGAGCGCGCCCGACGCGCCCCTGGAGGAGTTCGCCCTCGAAGCGGACGGGACCTGGCCGAGGGAGTGGGAGAGCGCGGGCGACGGCGCGACCACGGTGCTGCTCTGCGGGGCCTATCAACTCGACAAGGCGCGCGCCCATCCGTTGCTCGCCGAGCTGCCCGAGGTGGTGCATCTGCCGGCCAGGGTCGGCGAGCACGCCGCGGTGCGCGCCGCGGTCGAGCTCCTCGGCGCCGAACTGGCCGACGCGCAGCCGGGGTCGGACGCCGTCGTGCCCGCCCTGCTCGACACGATGCTGCTCTACATCCTGCGTGCGTGGTGGCTGAGGGAGCGGCACGGCACTGGGTACCCGACCGGTTGGGCGGCCGCGCTCGCCGACCCGGCGGTGGCCGCCGCGCTGCGGGCCGTCCACGGCGACCCGGCGCACCCGTGGACGGTGGAGAACCTCGGCGCGCTCGCGGGTCTGTCGCGCGCCGCGTTCGCCCGCAGGTTCACGGCGACCGTGGGGACGCCGCCGCTCGCGTACCTGACGTGGTGGCGGATGACGACGGCCGGGCGCCTGCTGCGTGCGGACGATCTGCCGCTGCGGCAGGTCGCCGAGCGGGCGGGCTACACCTCGGAGTTCGCCTTCTCCAAGGCGTTCAAGCGGGAGTTCGGGGTGGCGCCGGGCCAGTACCGGCGGCTGGGGGCCGCCGGGTGGTCGGCACGGGGCGGCGGCATGTGACGAGGGGCACAGGAACTCGTCGGAGGGCGCGGAGAGGTACGTGGTGTGAGGCGTACTGAAGTGGGAGAAGCGGGAGGCGGCATCCATGCGCGGATCCGGGCGGGGGAGCGGGCGGCGTTCGGTGAGTTGTACGAGGCGTACGCGCGGACGGTCTACAACCACGCCCTTCGGCTGACCGGCGACTGGTCGACCGCCGAGGAGGTCATGTCCGAGACCTTCCTCGCGGCCTGGCGGACCCGCGACCGCCTCGAGCCGGACGGCGGCTCGCTCAAGCCGTGGCTGCTCGGCATCGCGACGCACAAGGCGCAGAACGCCAACCGCGGTCTGAGGCGTCGGCTCGCTTTTCTGTCGCGTCAGCCCCCGCCGCCCGAAGTGGCGGACTTCGCCGAGGAGTCGGCGGGTCGGATGGACGACGCGCGGCGGCTCGCGGCGGTGCACGGCGCGCTGCGCAGACTGCGCCGCCCTGAGCGTGAGGTGCTCGTGCTGTGCGTGTGGTCCGGCCTTGACTACGCGCAGGCGGCGGAGGCGCTCGGAGTTCCGGTCGGCACGGTGCGTTCGCGGCTGTCGCGGGCGCGGGCGCGGCTGCGGCGGCTGAGCGAGGACGGGGCGGCCATGACCGATGTGCCGGAAGTGAAGAACGTGAAGAACGTGACGGAACCTCTCCGTGGCCGCGGAGAGGTAGAGAGTGAGGCCGCGTTCGCGGCCCTGCCCCTGCGGGAGGAATTCCGATGAACGCCGCCACCCCGTCCCGGGGAGAGGACGAGGCCGCTGAACTGGCCCGCCTGCTGCCGGAGTCGGACGAGAACGAATGGGAACTTCCGCCGGGGCGTCACCTTCACCACAAGGACGTCCTGATGCAGCAGATCGACCGAGACACCGCCCCCGGGCAGAAGGCTCCTGCCCCCGTAGGGAAGGCCCCCGCCTCCCCCCGCCGTGGGTTGCTGCGCCCCGCGGTGCTGATGCCGGCCGCCGCCGCGCTCGCCGTGGCCGGGATCGTGGCCGTCACGCTGCCGTCCGGTGGCGCCGGGGGTGTCCGCGACATGGGTGCGGGCCGGGGCGCCACTCCTGGTGCGACCGTCACGCTGGACCGGATCGCGAACGCCTCCCTGAAGTCCGGCACGCAGCGGGTGAAGGACAGCCAGTTCGTCTATGTGCGCAGCCTCGTCCGGTCCAACGAGGGTGAGCTGGACGGCGAGGTGAAGATCGGCGCCCCGTACACGGAGGAGGTCTGGCTGAACCAGAACCCCGCCCCCGTCACGGACATCGGCATGACGCGCGCGAGCGGGAAGGGCGCTCCGATGGACGGGCAGGATCTGCCCATCGAGGCGTCCGCCGTGGACGGCTCCGACGACTCCGGTGCCATTCCGGAGGGACCCGACCGGCCGACGTACGACTGGCTGGCCTCGTTGCCCACCGATCCCGACGCCCTGTTGAAGAAGCTGTACGCCGAGACGAAGGTGACCGGTGAGCGGGAGACGAAGGCGCAGGCCGTCTTCGACCGGATCGGCGGCCTGGTCGGCGGGACGATCATGCCGCCGGAGAACGCCGCCGCGTTCTACAAGGCGGCCGCCAAGCTCCCCGGCGTGGTGCAGGTGCCCGACGCGGTGGACGCGGCGGGCCGGCACGGGATCGGCATCACCATCGAGGAGTCGGCTTTCGCCACGCGCGGCGAATGGATCTTCGACAAGAAGACCTTCGCGTACCTGGGTTCGCGCGGCTACATGACCAAGAACCACAAGCCGGGCGGCAAGCCGGGCAAGGCGGGGAACCCCGAGGTCTTCAACGGCAGCAGCGCGGTCCTGGAGCGCGCGGTCGTCGATCAGCGCGGTATGAAGCCGGAGCCGACCACCGGCCGCGGCTGATCACGGTTCGCCCGGGCCACCCGAACCGACCGCAGCAGCAGGAACAGCAGCAGCCCGAACGGCGAGAGGAGGATCGTCAGGACCAGGAGCGGTCCCATCACCAGCGGGTGGATGCCTATGCGCCGCGCCTCGTGGTACATCCACTGTCCGATCAGCAGGTCCCAGGCGATGACCTGGGCCCAGATCGCGCCCGCTCCGTTGGCGAGGACGAGCAGGTCACGGAACCCGTCGATGTCCGGGCTGCTGACGGCGGCCCAGAGTTCGGGGAGGACGGGCAGTGCCATGGCGACGTAGACGGCGAGCACGGGTACGACGGTGAGGGGCGATGCGGCGATGCGGGCCGTCGTCCGCCACCCGGGCGCGAAGATCATGAGCAGCCAGACCGGAGCGGCCAGCCAGAAGGAGAGTTCGAAGAGGAATCCGGTCATGACACGAGCTCCTTGTCGCCGTGGGTTTCCGTGCTCCCGGTTTCCTGAACGGAGCGCCGGGTGGGTCTGGTCGAGGTGCGCAGAGCTCCGTACGCGCTGACGGCCGTGGCTGCGGTGATCACCCCGGCCGCCGTCAGTGTCGCGCCGTCCGGGTGGATGAGGGGCTGGCCGCGCAGGGCCTGCCAGGTGACCAGGGCGAAGGCGGCGGCGTACGCGGCCGAGGCGATGAGCACGAGCCGCAGCCGCACCCGGCCGTCCGTGAGCCGGCCGAAGCGGGGGCGCGCCGCGAGGGCCGTCAGGCCCATGAGGAGCAGCGGGAGCAACTGCAGTGCGTGCATGCCGACGAAGTGCGGGACGCGCAGATCACCGCCCGTGGTCGACCAGCCGGTCAGCGGCATGGAGGGGCCGCCGTCCGGTACGCCGACGCTGTGGGCGCCGACGATCGGGGAGCTGCCCCGCTCCTGGCCGGGCGCGGGCTGCGTCATCAGGAACCCGATGGCCGCCCCGGCGAGCGCGATGGCGACCGAGCAGCGCATCGCCCAGGCCGACGCGCGGTCGGCGATGCGGGCCCGCAGCAGCAGGATCGCGATGAGCAGGGTGCCGAGCCACAGGATGACGACGGTGACGGCCATCGCGTTGAAGAGGGCCTCGTCGAACGGGGTCGCGTGGTTGAAGTGGCTGCGCTTTCCCCGCACCACCTGTGCGGTGATGATCACCATCTCGACGAGGCTCGACACGGCGACGACCGTGCCCGCCCACCAGCCCGCCTTCCGGCCGCGGTCGAGCAACGACAGCATCCAGGCGAGCGAGAGTCCGTAGGCGACGAACGAGACCGAGAACTTGAACGGCTTGAACCAGATCCGGGCCCCTGTCAGGACGCGGTCGTCGACGACGAGTCCGACGCCGGATATGACCGCCAGGATCGCCATGGACGCGGAGAACAGGACGAGTGGTCGATGCCATGAACGCCATAAAGGCATGGAAATCCCCCAGATGAATGGATAGTGGAGCTGTCCGCTATCCGATAGCGTCACTATCTATGATGGGGGTCGGGAAAGGCAAGGGCGCGGCCGGTGGCAGAGTGGCGGCGGGAGCGCGAACGGGAGAGTCGAGAGTGGGCAGGCCGTGCGTATTGGCGAGTTGAGCCGCAGGACCGGTGTGCCGGTGCCGACGATCAAGTACTACGTCCGTGAAGGGCTGCTGCCGTCGGGCGAGTTGAGTAGCCCCAACCAGGCGCAGTACGGCGAGACGCACGAACGCAGGTTGCGTCTCATTCGCGCGCTCCTCGAGGTGGGCGGCCTGAAGGTGTCCGCGATCGCGGAGGTGCTCGGCGCGGTCGAGGATCCCGACCGCCCGCTGCACAAGGTGCTCGGTGCCGCCGCGGACCGGCTCGGCTCGGCGGGTGAGGCCGACGATGACGCCGAGGCCGCGACCGCGCAGGAGGCGGTCGCCGGGTTGATCGCGCGCCGCGGCTGGCGGACCCACGAGTCCAACCCCGCCGCGGCCGACCTGTCACGAGCCCTGGCCGCCATGGGCCGAGTCGGTCACGGGGCGTTCACGGAACTGCTCGACGAGTACGCCGACGCCGCCGAAATGGTCGCCCGCGCCGACCTCGGCTATGTGGACCGGCGCGTGGCGGTCGAGGACGTGGTGGAGAGCGTGGTGATCGGCACCGTCCTGGGGGAGGCGGTGTTCAACGCGATGCGACGGATGGCACATGTGGACGCGTCGGCGCGCCTGTACGGGGCCGACGGGCCCGTCGGGGGCGAGGGCGCGGGGCGGGGCGGAGGACGGTAGAAGACCGGGGAGTGGGGTGTCCCGCCGTTCAGTGATGGGCCATCAACCGGCCCAGGGTGTCCTGGAGTTCGGCCTGCGCCACGCGTGCCGCCTCCTCCGCGTCCCTCGCCTCTACGGCCCGTACGAGCGCGGCGTGGGCTTCGTCGCCGTGGTTCGTCTCCTCCGTCCGCACGTCGATCAGGTCGAGGAGATTGATCAGGCCCTCGCGTAGAACGGGGGCGAACTCCGCGAAGAGGTCCGTGAGCACGGGGTTGCGGGCCGCCGCCACGACCGCCGCGTGCAGCGCGATGTCGGCGTCGATGAAGGTGGCGTCGCTCGCCGAAGCCGTGGCCCTGCGGCCTTCGAGCGCGGCGCGCATCGCGGTGATGTCCTCGTCGGTGCGCCGCATCGCCGCGAGCCGCGCCGCCTGCACCTCGACCAGCATCCGCACCTCGTACACGTCCGAGACCGCCGCCCGCCGCAGCCGCGTCGGCCAGTCCGTGACCGGCTCCGTCGCGACGACGAAGACCCCGGCGCCCTGCCGGGCCTTGACGAGGCCGGCCCCGGCCAGGGAGCGCAGGGCCTCGCGGACGGTGGAGCGGCCGATGCCGAGCTCATTGGCCAGGGTCGTCTCGCCGGGGAGTTTGCTGCCGATGGGCCACTGGCCGCCGGTGATCTGTTCGCGCAGGCGCTCGGTGGCCTGTTCGACCAGGGGGCTGGGGCGAAGGGAGCCGAGCGGCATCCGGGACCTTCCGTCGAGTTGTCCGAGGGGTACTTCTGAGCGGTGCCGCGTACTTGTCTGAGGAGTACTTGTCTGAGGAGCTGACGTGTGCCTAGTGTAGCCCCGTGATCTTCTGCGGTCTCCTTCTTCTCGGCTGCCGCGGCGGGGCCTGAAGCGACCGGCACCCCGCCGCGGGGTGCCGTGCTGCCGGTCGGCAACCGACCGCGAGCAGAAGGAACACTGCTTCCCATGAGCGCAACCGCCGCCACCGACCTCTCCGCCTCCGCCGCCCCCGCGCGCACAGGCGTCGCGTACGACTGGAACCCGCAGCGCCCAGGTCCCATGCCGCACCACCGCTATCGCCCCTACCAGGACCGGGTCAACGTCCCTTCGCACGAACGCAGTTGGCCCAGCGCCCGCATCGAACGCGCCCCCCTCTGGGTCCCCGTCGACCTGCGCGACGGCAATCAGGCCCTCGCTGAGCCGATGGACCCCGCCCGCAAGCGGCGCTTCTTCGATCTGCTCGTCTCGATGGGGTTCAAGGAGATCGAGGTCGGCTATCCGTCGGCCAGCCGCGCGGACTTCGACTTCGTGCGCGACCTCGCCACGCTCGCGGCGAGCGGCGGCATCCCCGACGACGTCGGCATCGTCGTCTTCACACCCGCCAGGCCCGAACTCATCGACCGCACCTTCGAGTCGATCGAGGGACTGCCCCGCGCCGTCGTGCACCTCTACATCCCCACCTCGCCCGTATGGCGCGACGTGGTGCTCGGGCGGTCGCGCGCCCAGTTGCGCGAGGTCGTCACGGAAGCCGCCGCCCACATGGCCCGCCTGGCCGACGCGCGGCCGGGCGCGGACATCCGTTTCCAGTTCTCACCGGAGACCTTCAACCTGACCGAGCCCGACTACGTACTCGAACTCTGCGACGGGCTCACCGAGTTGTGGGACGCGAGCCCCGAACGCCCCGTCACACACAACCTGCCGGCGACCGTCGAGATCGCCACCCCGAATGTGTACGCCGACCAGATCGAGTATCTGCACCGGCATCTCGCCCGGCGCGACTCCGTCATCCTCTCCGTCCACCCCCACAACGACCGCGGCACCGGCGTCGCCTGCGCCGAGCTCGCCGTCCTGGCCGGGGCCCAGCGCGTCGAGGGCTGCCTCTTCGGCAACGGCGAGCGCACCGGCAACGTGGATCTGGTGACGCTGGCCCTCAACCTGTATGTCCAAGGCGTCGACCCGATGGTCGACTTCTCGGACATCGACGCCGTGCGTGACGTCGTCGAGCACTGCAACCGGCTGCCCGTGCACCCCCGCCACCCCTATGCGGGCGACCTCGTGCACACCGCGTTCTCCGGAACCCACCAGGACGCCATCAGCAAGGGATTCGCCCATCACGCGCGCCGGGCGGCCGAGTCGGGGGTCGGGGAGAGCCAGGCGCCCTGGGACGTGCCGTACCTGCCGATCGATCCGGCTGACATCGGCCGCAGCTACGAAGCCGTCATCCGCGTCAACTCCCAGTCCGGCAAGGGCGGCATGGCGTATCTGCTGCAGACCCGGCACGGACTCGACCTGCCGCGGCGCATGCGGCCCGACTTCTCGCGCGTGGTGCAGGAGGCCACCGACGACAGCGGCCAGGAAGCGAGCGCCGAGGAGCTGTACGAGCTGTTCCGCGCGACCTACGTCGCGCCGGGGCAGGGCAGCGGGGATGGCGGCGAGGTCGAGCTGAGCTCGTGGACCATCGACCGGGCACCGGACGGCGCCCATCGGTTCGTCTGCACCCTCCAGGTCGGCGGCCGTGCGGGGGACTTCGAGGGCGTGGGCAACGGTCCGCTCTCCGCCTTCGTCGAGGCGCTCGCCGCCGCCGGGATTACCGTCGACATCCTCGACTACTCCGAACACGCGGTCGAGGAGGGTGGCGGCAGTGAGGCCGTCGCGTACGCGGAGTGCCGGGTGGGCGACGCCGTCCGCTGGGGCGCAGGTCTTGACACGTCGCTCCTGACCGCGTCCGTGCGGGCCGTGCTCGCCGCCGTGAACAGGGCGGGGGCCACCCGGTGACGCCGCCTCCCGTCCTGCGCGCCGACACCGTCACCGTCGTCCGCGAAGGGCGCCCCATCCTCGAAGAGGTCACCCTCACCGTCCGCCCCGGCGAGCACTGGGCACTGCTCGGCGCGAACGGCGCCGGCAAGTCGACCCTGCTCGGCCTCTGCGGAGCCGTCACCCACCCCACGCACGGCACGGTCGAGGTGCTCGGCCGCCGCCTCGGCAGTGTCGACCTGCGTGAACTGCGGGCGTACGTGGGGCATGTGGACCCGCGCCATCCACTGCGCTCGTCCCTGCGGGTACGTGACGTCGTCCTGACCGGGCTCACCAACAGCGTGGAACCGCTGCCCCGTTGGCGCCCCACGTCCGAGCAGGAGGAGCAGGCCGACCGCCTGATCGCCATGCTCGGCCTCGCGCACCGCACGGACGCGCGCTGGCCCACACTTTCCCAGGGGGAGCGCGGCCGGACCCTGATCGCACGCGCGCTGATGCCGCGTCCGCGGCTCGTCCTGCTCGACGAACCGGCCACCGGGCTGGATCTCGCGGGCCGCGAAGGCCTCCTCGAAAGCCTGGACACCCTGCGCGAGACGCATCCCGAGCTCGCCACCGTCCTGGTCACGCACCACCTGGAGGAGCTCCCGGCGGGTACGACGCACGCGCTGCTGCTGCGTGACGGTCGCGCGCTCGCCTCCGGCGCCGTGGACGACGTACTGACGAGCGACCAGATCAGCAAGTGCTTCGACCACCCCGTGCGGCTGGAGCGCACGGAAGGACGGTGGAGCGTGCGGGCGCCGCGGCGCGCCCGCTGAGGTACGCGGAAGGGGCCCGGCGCTCGTGTGTGCCGGGCCCCTTCCGCGTCGCGTTCCGCTACTTCTTGTTCAGGCTCGCCCAGAACTCGTCGAAGGAGAGGCGCTTGTCCTTGTCGGTGTCCTTCGTGCCGATCACGGCCTCGGCCACTGTCTCGGTGACGTAGAAGTCCCCCATCTTCGCCATGGCCGACTTCCATTCGGCCGCCGTGATGAAGCCGTCGCCGTCCGCGTCGAACTGGTCGAACGTCTTGCGCGCTTCCTCGATGTCCGCCACCGGATCCACCCCTTCTTCGTGCACTGCTGACGAGAGCTAGGGTATCGGCCGTCCGAGGCCGCGATCACAAGGAGTACGCCCATGGCCAGCACCCCTGCGACGCTCGGCACCATTCTCGACGCGGCGGCCCACGGGCGGTTCCCGCCACCCGACGGCACCACCACCGTCGTGCCACAGCCCTGTCACCGCGACGCGGGCGTGCTCGCCTTCACCGCGCACTCGGTGGTCTTCACGGACGAGGACCCGCGGTGGGTGCACGCCACCCTCGCCGCGCTCGACTGCGATCCGCTGGCCGCCACGATGAACCCGCGGTTCCTCGCCGCCTTCCTGGAGCGGACCGGACGCGCGACGGACACCACCGACCTCCTGACCGTGGCCGACGCCCTGCCGGGCGGCCCCGACCCGGCGCTGGACCTGCGCGAGATCGACGACCCCGACCATCCCCGGGTGGCCCGCGCCCGCAAGCGTCGCGACGACGTACGGGTGTGGGCGTCCGCCGGAGGCGGTGTCCTTGTCCTCGGCCGGGGGCTCGCCGGGCGCTGGGAGGCGGCCCTGGAGGTCGACGAGGACGTACGCCACCGGGGCCTCGGCCGCGCGCTCGCCCTCGCCGCCCGGCACCTGGTGCCCGGCGCGTCCCACGTGTGGGCTCAGCAGTCGCCGGGCAACGCCCGCAGCGTGCGGGTCTTCCAGGCGGCGGGGTACCGGCCGGTGGGCGCGGAGGCGTTGTTCGTGGCGCGGTGAGGGCCTCGGCCCTCCACCCCGGCAGCGGGCCTCAGCACTCGATGATGTTCACCGCGAGGCCGCCCCGCGCCGTCTCCTTGTACTTGACGCTCATGTCGGCGCCCGTGTCCTTCATGGTCTTGATGACCTTGTCGAGGGACACCTTGTGGCTGCCGTCGCCGCGCATCGCCATCTTCGCGGCGGTCACGGCCTTGACCGCCGCCATGCCGTTGCGCTCGATGCACGGGATCTGGACGAGGCCGCCGACCGGGTCGCAGGTCAGGCCGAGGTTGTGCTCCATGCCGATCTCGGCCGCGTTCTCGACCTGCTCGGGGCTGCCGCCGAGCACCTCGGCGAGGGCGCCGGCCGCCATCGAGCAGGCGGAGCCGACCTCGCCCTGGCAGCCGACCTCGGCGCCGGAGATCGAGGCGTTCTCCTTGAAGAGCATGCCGATCGCGCCGGCCGCGAGCAGGAAGCGGACCACGCCGTCCTCGTCCGCCCCGGGGATGAAGTTCATGTAGTAGTGCAGGACCGCCGGGATGATGCCCGCCGCGCCGTTCGTCGGGGCGGTCACGACGCGGCCGCCCGCCGCGTTCTCCTCGTTCACGGCCATCGCGTAGAGGGTGATCCACTCCATGGAGCGGGCCAGCGGGTCGCCCTCGGCGCGCAGCTGGCGCGCGGAGTTGGCCGCGCGGCGGCGGACCTTGAGGCCGCCCGGCAGGATGCCCTCGCGGGACATGCCGCGCGAGACGCAGGACTGCATGACGCCCCAGATGTCGAGCAGACCCGAGCGGATCTCCTCCTCGGTGCGCCAGGCCTTCTCGTTCTCCAGCATCAGCGAGGAGATGGAGAGGCCGGTCTCGTGGGCCAGGCGCAGCAGCTCGTCGCCGGTGCGGAAGGGGTGCTTGAGGACCGTGTCGTCCGGCACGATCGGGTTCTCGCCGGCCACGGCGTCGTCGTCGACCACGAAGCCGCCGCCCACGGAGTAGTACGTCTTCTCCAGGACGAGGCCGCCGTCATGGTCGTACGCGAAGATCGTCATGCCGTTGGCGTGGTAGGGCAGGGCCTTGCGGCGGTGCAGGACCAGGTCCTCGTCGAAGTCGAAGCCGATCTCGTGCATGCCGAGGAGGTTGAGGCGTCCGGTGCTCTTGATCTGCTCGACGCGGTCGTCGGCGAACTCGACGTCCACCGAGCGCGGGGACTCGCCCTCCAGGCCGAGCAGCACCGCCTTCGGGGTGCCGTGGCCGTGTCCCGTCGCGCCGAGCGAGCCGTAGAGCTCGGCCCGTATGGCGGTGGTGTGGGCCATCAGGCCCTCGTTCTTGAGGCGGCTCGCGAAGATGCGGGCGGCGCGCATGGGACCGACCGTGTGGGAGCTGGACGGGCCGATGCCGATCGAGAACAGGTCGAAGACCGAGAGGGCCACGAGAAACTCCAATGGTGGTTGGTAGACGCCGTTGTCTGCCGGGGTGGTGCAGAGAACTACGCAAGGAACTGCGAGGGAAAGCGTGAAAGCGGGGCATGGGCCGGGGCACCGCACTCACTGTCCTCACTGCCCAGTGTGCGCGGTGCCCCGAAGGTTCGTACGAAAGAAAGCGTACGAAAATGCTACAGGTTGGGGTACAGCGGGTGCTTTTCCGCCAAGGCGGAGACGCGGGCCTTCAGGGATTCCGCGTCGAAGCCCGGCTTCAGCGCCTCGGCGATGATGTCGGCGACCTCACGGAAGTCGTCCTCCTGGAAGCCGCGGGTCGCGAGCGCCGGCGTACCGATCCGCAGACCCGAGGTGACCATCGGGGGGCGCGGGTCGTTCGGGATCGCGTTGCGGTTGACCGTGATGCCGACCTCGTGGAGGCGGTCCTCGGCCTGCTGGCCGTCGAGCTCGGAGTTGCGCAGGTCCACCAGGACCAGGTGCACGTCCGTGCCGCCGGACAGGACGTCGACGCCGACGGCCTTCGCGTCGTCCTGCACCAGGCGCTCGGCCAGGATGCGGGCGCCGTCCAGGGTGCGCTGCTGGCGCTCCTTGAATTCCTCCGAGGCCGCGACCTTGAAGGAGACGGCCTTGGCCGCGATCACGTGCTCGAGGGGGCCGCCCTGGAAGCCGGGGAAGACCGCGGAGTTCAGCTTCTTCGCGAAGTCCTTGTTGCGGGCCAGGATGACGCCGCCACGCGGGCCGCCGAGCGTCTTGTGCGTGGTGGAGGTGACCACGTCCGCGTACGGCACCGGGTTCGGGTGCAGACCGGCGGCGACGAGCCCGGCGAAGTGCGCCATGTCGACCCACAGCTTCGCGCCGACCTCGTCGGCGATCCGGCGGAACTCCGCGAAGTCCAGCTGACGCGGGTAGGCGGACCAGCCCGCGATGATCACCTTCGGGTTGTTCTCCTTGGCCAGGCGCTCGACCTCGGCCATGTCGACCAGACCGGCCTCGTCCACGTGGTACGCGACCACGTTGAACTGCTTGCCGGAGAAGTTCAGGCGCATGCCGTGGGTGAGGTGGCCGCCGTGCGCCAGGTCCAGGCCGAGGATCGTGTCGCCGGGCTGGGCGATCGCGAAGAGGGCGGCCTGGTTGGCGGAGGCGCCGGAGTGCGGCTGGACGTTGGCGTACTCGGCGCCGAACAGGTCCTTGATCCGGTCGATCGCGATCTGCTCGGTGACGTCGACGTGCTCGCAGCCGCCGTAGTAACGGCGGCCGGGGTAGCCCTCGGCGTACTTGTTGGTGAGGACCGTGCCCTGGGCCTCCATGACGGCGACCGGAGCGAAGTTCTCCGAGGCGATCATTTCCAGGGTGGACTGCTGACGGTGGAGCTCGGCGTCGACGGCGGCGGCGACGTCCGGGTCCAGCTCGTGGAGAGGGGTGTTGAGAAGCGACATCAGGTGGTCCCTAAGGGTCTTCGGGGGGCTTCAGCTGCCGGAGAACTCGGTGTACTCGTCCGCGGAGAGCAGGTCCTTCGGCTCCTCCGAGATCCGTACCTTGAAGAGCCAACCACCCTCGAACGGGGCGGAGTTGACCTTCGACGGGTCGTCGACGACGTCCTGGTTCGACTCGACGACCTCGCCGGTCACCGGCGAGTACAGGTCGCTGACCGACTTGGTCGACTCGAGCTCGCCGCACGTCTCGCCCGCGGTCACCGCGGCACCGGCCTCGGGCAGGTCGGCGTAGACGACGTCACCGAGCGCGTTGGCCGCGTGCTCCGTGATGCCGACCGTCGCCACACCGTCCTCGGTGGCCGAGAGCCACTCGTGCTCCTTGCTGTAACGCAGCTGCTGGGGGTTGCTCATGACCTGAATTCTCCTGTACGCGGGGGAGTGCTGATGGACGAGGCTGTTGTGCGGGGTGTCACTTCTGGCGCTTGTAGAACGGCAGCGCCACGACCTCGTACGGCTCGTGCGTGCCCCGGATGTCCACGCCCACGCCCTCGGTGCCGGGGGCGGCGTGCGCCGCGTCGACGTACGCGATGGCGATCGGCTTGCCCAGTGTCGGGGACGGGGCACCCGAGGTGACCTCGCCGATGACCTTGCCGTCGGAGACCACCGAGAAGCCCGCGCGCGGGACCCGGCGGCCCTCGGCGACCAGACCGACCAGCTTGCGCGGGGGAGCGGCCTCGGCGCGCTCGGCGGCGGCCGCGAGCGCCGCGCGCCCCACGAAGGTGTCGGACTGCGAGGTCTTCTCGAACTTGACGACCCGGCCAAGGCCCGCGTCGAAGGGCGTCAGCTCCGCGGTCAGCTCGTGCCCGTACAGCGGCATGCCCGCCTCCAGGCGGAGCGTGTCGCGGCAGGAGAGGCCGGCCGGGACCATGCCGACGGGCGTGCCCGCCTCCATCAGCGCGCCCCACAGCTTCTCCGCGTCACCGGGGGCGACGAACAGCTCGAAGCCGTCCTCGCCGGTGTAGCCCGTGCGGGCGATGAGCGCGGGCACGCCCGCGACCGTGCCGGGCAGCCCCGCGTAGTACTTCAGGCCGTCCAGGTCGGCGTCCGTGAGGGACTTCAGGATGGCGGGGGACTCGGGGCCCTGGACGGCGAGCAGCGCGTAAGCGTCGCGGTCGTCGCGGACCTCGGCGTCGAAGCCCTCGGCGCGGGCGGTGAGCGCGTCGAGCACGACCTGTGCGTTCGAGGCGTTGGCGACCACCATGTACTCGGGGGCCTCGGTCTCGCCGAGCCGGTAGACGATCAGGTCGTCCAGGATCCCGCCGTCCTCGGCACAGATCATCGTGTAGCGGGCGCGGCCGACACCGATGGAGCCGATGTTGCCGACGAGCGCGAAGTTCAGGAGGTCCACGGCCTCGGGCCCGGAAACCGTGATCTCGCCCATGTGGGAGAGGTCGAAGAGACCGGCCTTGGTGCGCACGGCGTTGTGCTCGTCACGCTCGCTCGCGTACCGCAGCGGCATGTCCCAGCCCGCGAAGTCGGTCATGGTCGCGCCGAGCGCACGATGCACGGCATCGAGTGCGGTCAGACGGGGGGCAGTGCTCATTCGTGGAACTCCCAGGGGCATGACGGGCGAGGTCGATCCTCCCCATCTGTCATCGGAACCTGAGAGGTTCACCACGACCCGTACGTATGAGGGTCATGACTTGCACCTTGGGTGGAGCCGCACAGGCGGCCCGCTTTTCAGATGTGCCTCGCCCGCGCGGTACGGGGCCTGAGAGATTCAAGGGAGGGACTTGCTCCTTCGGCGCCCCGGTGCGTCCTACGACGGCCACCGGGAACTCTCCCGCGCGGATTCAAACGGCCTGTATGGAGTTTGCGCGCACATCATTGCACGCGCCTCCGTCACAGGGCAGTGCCAGTCCAGTAATGCTGTTGTCCCGCATTACCTTCTCTTTACACTTGCCGGGGAAGCTGCGGGAAGCAGGTACGTGACCGCTAAGGGGAGGCCGATCACGGTGCGCAGGACGAGCGTCTACGCGACCAACACGGGGGTGGCCCTGCCCAAACAGGCCGCCGCCCCCACCAGGGAGAGCTGCGGCCCCCTGCCGGCGGCCGTCGTCCGCGACCTGCGGCAGCGGACGGGCCACAGCCCGCACCGACTGACGTTCGGCGAGGGCGACCTGATCGTCGTCTCCGGTCTGCCGGGCAGCGGCAAGTCCACGCTGATGCGCAGGGCCGTCGCGGGCCCGCGCATCGACTCGCAGGACACCCGCGACCGCTGGGCCGGGCGCATGCCGAGCCTGCTGCCGTACGCGGTGTACCGCCCGCTGGTCCGCATCGCGCACTACGCGGGCCTGCGCAGAGCCCTGCGCTCCGGTGAGGGCATCGTGGTGCACGACTGCGGCACCCAGACCTGGGTGCGCCGCTGGCTGGCCCGCGAGGCGGCGCGGCGCGGCACGACCCTGCACCTGCTGCTGCTCGACGTGCCGCCGGACACCGCCATAGAGGGGCAGCTCGCGCGCGGGCGCGGCGTGTCGCGGTACGCGTTCGCGCGGCACCGCAGGACGGTAGGCCGGCTCGTCGGCGCCGCCGAGCGCGGCGACCTGCCGCGCGGCTGCGGCTCGGCGGTGCTCCTCGACCGGGCGGCGGCCGGGGTGCTGCGGGGGATCGGCTTCGGGGGCTGAGCCGCCCGCCGCGTTAGGGTCGTGCCGCAGGCAGAGCGGGACCGATCAGGGGTTAGAAGAGATGGACATTCCGGCGCAGGCGCACGCCCATCCCTACGGAGGATGGCCGGGCAACGAACTCGAAGAGGTGCTCGCGGCATCCCTGGGCACTCCCGGCGCGCCCCGGGCGTCCGCCGGGGCCCGCATCGTCGAGGTGCTCGGCCGCAGCCACGTCTGGGTCCCGCTGCCGAACGGCGGGGCACCGGACAGCGGCACCCTCGACCTGCCCACGCTGGAGATCGACGGCCAGGCCTACGTCCCCGTCTTCAGCTCCGAGCAGCAGTTCCAGCAGGCCACCGGCGGGCGCATGGGCTGCACGGTGGCGCCCGCCGTGGAGTTCGCGCGCGGCCTGCCCCCGCAGCTCGGTATCGCGGTCAACCCGGACGGCACGGTCGGTGTGCCACTGCCGCCGCCCGCCGTCGCCGAGCTCTGCCGCGCCGGGCGCACTCCGCTGGACGGGCCCGCGACCGGCGGCCGCGTACGCCTCTTCGAACCGGACTGGCAGGAGGACCCGGTGGACTTCCTGTCCGCCACCGCGCGCGAGTTCGAGGCCACCGGGATCGTCCTGAGCGCCCGCCGCTGCCTGGCGAGCGTCGAGGGCGGTGACCCCTCGCTGTTCGTCGGCGTCGAACTGACCTCCTGGGAGGGCAACGCGCGCGAGCTCCCGATGGAGGCCGTGGGCCGTGCCCTGGGGCAGGCCCCGGTGGCCTGGCCGGTGAACCTGGTGCTGCTCGACGTGGCCCAGGACCCGGTCGCCGACTGGATGCGCGAGCGGGTCCGTCCCTTCTTCGGCCGGACTCCGGGACACGAGCACGGACATGTGTAAGGACATGTGCAGGTACGTGTGTGAGGGTGCCGTACGTCAAGTCGGTGTCAGGATCGCCGCTTAAGCTGGTTTCATGACCCGGAGTTCCACCGGGTCAGCGGGTCATCGCGAAGGGGCGGTTAAGGGTGAGTGCGTCGGGCACGGCTGCGGCCGGGCAGGTCGAGCACATGCTGCGCCAGGTGACGCCGGGGCGTTACGACGCCTACGAGGCGCTCCTGCGGGCGCTCGCCGCCGACCAGGTGTGGATGCTGCTCTGGCACGGCCAGGCCGGATCCCCCGACGCGCAGTACGGGAACATGGAGGTCGAGGGCCTCGGGTACGCGCCGTGCGTGACCTCCGCCCAGGAGCTCTCCGCCAGTGGCTGGAACCGCTCGTACGAGGTGGTCGGCGGTCTCGACATCTCCCGCACCCTCTTCCCCGACCACTACGGCCTCTGGCTCAACCCCCACGCCCCCGGTGGCGGCGTCGGCATCCCCTGGCTCGACCTGCGGCGCATCGCGTCGGGCCTCGACCTGCTGCCCGCGGGGCCGCTCAGACTCACCGAGCCGGCCATCGAGATCCCCCAGTTCTACGCCCTGCTCACGCAGAACGCCCACCGCACCCCCGCGGTCCGCTCGCTGCGCCGCGCCTGGGTGCAGCCCGCGCTCGGCGCCCCGTACCTGGCCATCGGCCTCGACGTCTACGACACCTCGCCGGCGTCGGTCGACGGGGTGCGCACGATGATGCAGCAGTCGATCGCCGCGGTCCCCGACGGCCTGCCCGTGTCGACGGTCGCGATGTCCGACGGATACGACCCGGTGGCCATGTGGCTGCGCGCCAACGCACGCCCGTTCTACGACCGCGAGGCCCAGCCCGCACCGGCGCCCGCGGGCGGTTACGGCTACCCCGCGCAGTACTGAAACGGCGCCGCGGCCCCGCTCCGGAGGGCCGGGAACCGGCCACCGCGGCTCGTATACCTGCCCCGACCGCCAAGATGTCCGTTCTGATGGCGGAGGGGGTTTATGGGCTCCCGTGGCACCTTGCGACCCAACTGCCCCGTGTTCGCCCCTCGTTCACGTGCGTCCGGATAACGGAACACCTCGATCAGCATCACGGTTGCGCATCCTTTCCCCGTCAAGGCTGGTAACAGATCGCGACACCGATGAAGACTCCCGCACCAGGGGCGCTTCGCCCCTGTGTACGACGGACTGATCACGTCGCTACAGCGGCAAGTGCGGGCCGGTCACCACCGGTTGAGAGGGGTCCCTGCCACGATGACGGCACCATTGCATGACACACCTGCGGACGCGGACCCGACAGCGGACGTCGCTCCCGCAGCTGATGCAGGGGTGAAGAAGGTCGAGGGGCGGTCCCTCAAGCAGATTGCCTGGAACCGCCTGAAGCGGGACAAGGTCGCTCTGGCCGGCGGCATCACCGTGCTCGTCCTGGTCTTTGTCGCCGTCTTCGCACCCCTGATCGTCTCCCTGCTGGGCCACCCGCCCAACGAGTTCCATCAGGAAGAGCTGGAAGACCTGACGAACCTGCCCAAGGGCGCGTTCGGCGGCATGAGTTGGGACTTCCTCTTCGGGGTGGAGCCGAACAAGGGCCGCGACGTCTTCAGCCGCATCGTCTACGGAGCCCGCATCTCGCTCCTGGTGGCGTTCCTCGCCGCCGTGGTCGCCGTGGTGCTCGGCACCTTCTTCGGCATCATCGCCGGTTACTTCGGCGGCTGGATCGACGCGACGATCAGCCGTGTCATGGACGTGCTGCTCGCCTTCCCGCAGCTGCTCTTCGTGATCTCCCTGGTCTCGGTGCTCCCCGACGACCTGCTCGGCCTCACCGGCAGCGGCGTCCGCATCGCCGTACTGATCCTGGTGATCGGCTTCTTCGGCTGGCCCTACGTCGGGCGCATCGTCCGCGGCCAGACCCTCAGCCTGCGCGAACGCGAGTACGTGGAGGCGGCCCGCAGCCTCGGCGGCGGCCAACGGCACATCCTCTTCCGTGAGTTGCTGCCGAACCTGGTCGCACCGATCACCGTGTACGCGACGCTCATGATCCCCACCAACATCCTCACCGAAGCGGCACTCAGCTTCCTCGGCGCAGGTGTACGCCCGCCGACGGCCTCCTGGGGCGGCATGCTCCGGGACGCCCTCGCGACGTACGAGCACGATCCGATGTTCATGGTCTTCCCCGGCCTGGCGATCTTCGTGACCGTGCTTGCCTTCAACCTCTTCGGTGATGGGCTGCGCGACGCCCTGGACCCCAAGGGAACTCGTTAAACAGCTCCAACTGGCTTGCCCCTGCCGCAGCGTCAGGTGGCTCTTCCCATGGTTCTCAAGGCAGTCAAAGCCTAGGACCGCGAATCTCGGAGGATGCGAGAAATGCCCACAGGTTCCTCTAAACGACGGTTGACCGCAGGCGCGGCCCTCGTCGTGGCGGCGCTGGTGACCACCACGGCGTGCGGCGGCGGCAGCGACGACGACGACAGCAAGGGCGCGGGCTACAACGCGGCCATCGGCAAGGTCGCGAACGAGTCCACGAAGAAGGGCGGAACGCTCAAGTTCATCGCCAAGCAGGACCTGGACTCGGCGGACCCGCAGCGCGCCTACTACGGCATGACGTGGGACTTCATGCGGTACTACACCCGCACGCTGATCACGTACGACACCAAGCCGGGCGCCGCGTCCAACAAGCTCGTCCCCGACCTCGCCGAGTCCACGGCGAAGATCAGCGACGACGGCAAGACCTACACGTACAAGCTGCGTGACGGTCTCACCTGGGAGGACGGCTCGAAGCTGACCTCCAAGGACATCAAGTACGGCATCGAGCGCATCTGGGCGACCAAGGTCATCACCGGTGGTCCCTCGTACCTGAAGACGACGCTCGACCCCAAGGGCGAGTACAAGGGCCCCTACGACGACAAGTCGAAGGACAAGCTGGGTCTGAAGGCGATCGAGACGCCGGACGACAACACCATCATCTTCAAGCTGCCCAAGAAGAACGGCGACTTCGAGCAGATGCTCGCGATGCCGTCGGGCACCCCGGTGAAGCAGTCCGAGGACACCGGCGCCAAGTACACCCAGCGCCCGTTCTCCTCCGGCCCGTACAAGTTCCAGAACTACAGCGCGGGCAAGAGCATCACGCTCGTCCGCAACAAGAACTGGAAGAAGTCGTCGGACCCGGTCCGTCCCGCGCTGCCGGACAAGATCTCGGTCACCATCTCGGCGAACCTCGAAGAGAACGACAAGCGCCTGATGGAAGGCGACTACGACATCGACATGAATGGCACGGGCATGACCCAGTCGGGTCGTACCACCGCCATTCAGGATCACAAGGACAACGTCGACAACATGCAGACGGACTTCGTCCGTTACGTCGCCCTGGTGACCAAGACGAAGCCGTTCGACAACGAGGCCTGCCGTAAGGCCGTCTTCTACGCCACGGACTTCGCGAGCCTGCAGAAGACCCGTGGCGGTGAGCTCGCCGCCGGTGAGATCGCCACCAACGTCTTCCCGAAGTCGATCAAGGGTCACGACGACTACGACCCGTACGGCATCAAGGAGCGCAAGGGCAAGCCGGACGTCGCCAAGGCCAAGGCCCAGCTCAAGGAGTGCGGCAAGCCGGGCGGCTTCTCGACCAAGATCTCGGCGCGCACCAACCAGCCGGGCGAGGTGGACGCCGCCACGGCGCTCCAGGAGCAGCTGAAGAAGGTCAACATCAACGCCGACGTCGACCAGATCGACGGCGCCGACTCCTCCAGCATCACCGGCTCTCCCTCGGTGGTGAAGAAGCGCGGCATCGGCATGACGATGGCGGGCTGGGGTCCGGACTTCCCGACCGGCCAGGGCTACGCCCAGCCGCTGTTCGACAGCCGCTTCATCGCTGAGAACGGCAACTACAACGAGTCCCAGATCGACGAGCCGAAGATCGACAAGTACTTCGACGACGCGATCGGCACGGTCGACCCCGACAAGGCCGGTGAGATCTACACCGATCTGGCCCACGAGATCGTCGACAAGGCGTACTGGATGCCCTTCATCTACGAGAAGAACATCTCCTGGCGTTCCTCGCGGGCGACCAACGTCTACTCGTCCGCCGCGTACAGCGGTCGTTACGACTACATCTCGCTCGGTGTGAACGACAAGAAGTAGTCCCCGCCGCAAGGCAGTCCCACCCGCCGAATCCCGCCAGTCCGAAGGGCAGGTGATGGCCCCGGGCGATGGCCGGAGCTCCTCACGAGGGGGCTCCGGCCACCGCCGGGCCGCGCACAGTGCTTGCTTATCTCATCCGGCGCCTGATCGCCGTCGTCATCATGGTGCTGGTCGTACTGCTCGCGACCTTCACCGTCTTCTTCATGCTGCCCAAATGGGCGGGACAGGACATCGCCGTCCTCTTCGCCGGGAAGTCGTCCGGTGCCGAGCAGCTCGCGGGCATCCGGATCAAACTGGGTCTTGACGACCCTCTGCTCGTCCAGTTCTGGGACTTCGTCAAGGGCATCCCGATGGGGCGTGACTACGCCAACGGGAACGACGTCACCCACTGCCCGGCCCCCTGCTTCGGATACTCCTTCCGTACCGAGGCGCCCGTCTGGGAGACCCTCAAGGACGCCCTGCCCGTCACCGCGGCGCTCGCCGCCGGCGCGTGTGTGCTGTGGCTGGTCGCCGGTGTCGCCACCGGTGTGCTCTCCGCACTCAAGCGGGGCACCATCTGGGACCGTTCCGCGATGATCACCGCCCTCGGTGGCGTCTCGCTTCCGGTCTTCTTCACCGGCATGATCGCGATGGGGCTCTTCGTCCACACCCTCGGCTGGGTGGAGATCGAGGACACCCTCACCACGGACGATCCGATCAACATCTGGTTTGAGACCCTGATCCTGCCGTGGATCGTGCTCGCGTTCCTCAACGCCGCCATGTACGCGCGACTCACCCGCGCCACCATGCTGGAAGTCCTCGGCGAGGACTACATCCGCACCGCGCGCGCCAAGGGCCTCGGTGAGGCCGTCGTCATCAGGCGGCACGCGCTGCGCTCCGCCATGACGCCGATCCTCACCGTCTTCGGCCTGGACCTCGGTGTGCTCATGGGCGGCGCCGTCCTCACCGAATCCACGTTCAACCTGCCGGGGCTCGGTCTGGAGGCGGTCAAGGCCATCAGCAACAAGGACCTGCCGGTGATCCTCGGTGTCACCCTGTGCGCGTCGCTCGCGATCGCACTGGCCAACCTCGTCGTCGACCTTCTGTACGCCGTCATCGACCCGCGAGTGAGGCTGGGATGACCGAACTGCACAAGACCGGAGCGGCGGTCGGTGAACCCACCGACGTCACAGCCGACTCGGTCGCTCCCACCGCCTTCCTCGAAGTACGCGATCTCAAGGTGCACTTCCCGACCGACGACGGCCTGGTCAAGTCCGTCGACGGGCTCAGCTTCAAGCTGGAGAAGGGCAAGACCCTCGGCATCGTCGGCGAGTCCGGCTCCGGCAAGTCGGTCACCTCGCTCGGCATCCTCGGCCTGCACACCGCCGGCCAGTACGGCAGTCGCAAGCCGCGTCTTTCCGGCGAGATCTGGCTGAACGGCACGGAGCTGCTCAGCGCGGACCCGAACGAGGTGCGCAAGCTGCGCGGCCGCGAAATGGCGATGATCTTCCAGGATCCGCTGTCCGCGCTGCACCCGTACTACTCCATCGGCCAGCAGATCACCGAGGCGTACCGGGTCCACCACAAGGTGGACAAGAAGGTCGCCCGCAGGCGTGCCGTCGAGATGCTCGACCGGGTGGGCATCCCCCAGCCGGACAAGCGCGTCGACAGCTACCCGCACGAGTTCTCGGGTGGCATGCGCCAGCGCGCGATGATCGCGATGGCCCTGGTGAACAACCCCGAGCTGCTCATCGCGGACGAGCCGACGACCGCCCTCGACGTCACCGTCCAGGCGCAGATCCTCGACCTCATCCGCGATCTGCAGAAGGAGTTCGGCTCCGCGGTCATCATGATCACGCACGACCTGGGCGTGGTCGCCGAGATGGCGGACGAGCTGCTCGTGATGTACGGCGGGCGCTGCGTCGAGCGCGGCACCGCGGAGAAGGTCTTCTACGAGCCCCAGCACCCCTACACCTGGGGCCTGTTGAGGTCGATGCCGCGCATCGACCGTGAGCAGACCGACCGTCTCGTGCCGGTGAAGGGCTCCCCGCCCAGCCTGATCAACCTGCCTACGGGCTGCGCCTTCAACCCGCGCTGCCCGTACGCGGACATCCCCAAGGACCAGATCACCCGCCGTGAGCGCCCCGACCTGCGTGAGGTCGAGCCCGGGCACTTCACCGCCTGCCACATGTCGCAGGACGAGCGCACCCGGATCTGGACCGAAGAGATTGCGCCGAACCTGTGAAAGACGACACGAAAGACCAGGCGGAGGGCCAGGAGATGACGATCCCGGCACAGGCGAAGAGCTCGGTCGAACCGCTGCTCAAGGTCGAAGGCCTGGTGAAGCACTTCCCCATCAAGAAGGGGCTGCTGAAGCGCCAGGTGGCGGCCGTCCAGGCCGTCGACGGGCTCAGCTTCGACGTGCGTCCCGGTGAGACGCTGGGCGTCGTGGGCGAGTCGGGCTGCGGCAAGTCGACGATGGGCCGCCTGATCACCCGTCTGCTCGAACCGACCGCGGGCCGCGTGGAGTTCGAGGGCGTGGACATCACGCACCTGAACACCGGCAAGATGCGGCCGCTGCGCCGCGACGTGCAGATGATCTTCCAGGACCCGTACTCGTCGCTGAACCCACGGCACACCATCGGCACGATCGTCGGTGCGCCGTTCAAGCTGCAGGGCGTCAAGCCCGAGGGCGGCCTGAAGAAGCACGTGCAGGAGATGCTGGAGCGGGTGGGGCTCAGCCCCGAGCACTACAACCGCTACCCGCACGAGTTCTCCGGCGGTCAGCGCCAGCGCATCGGCATCGCGCGTGCGCTCGCCCTGCGGCCGAAGCTGGTCGTGGCCGACGAGCCCGTCTCCGCCCTGGACGTGTCCATCCAGGCGCAGGTGGTCAACCTCCTGGACGACCTGCAGGACGAGCTCGGTCTCACGTACGTGATCATCGCGCACGACCTCTCGGTCATCCGGCACGTCTCGGACCGCATCGCGGTGATGTACCTCGGCAAGATCGTGGAGCTGGCGGACCGCAAGGACCTCTACTCCACGCCGATGCACCCGTACACCAAGGCGCTGCTCTCCGCGGTGCCGGTGCCCGACCCCAGGCGGCGCGGCGCCAAGAGCGAGCGCATCCTGCTGCGCGGTGACGTCCCCTCGCCGATCGACCCGCCCACCGGCTGCCGTTTCCACACGCGCTGCTGGAAGGCGACGGAGATCTGCGCGAAGACCGAGCCGCCGCTGATCCCTCTCGCCTCCGGTCACCAGGTGGCGTGCCACCACCCGGAGAACGCCGAGGACCAGCAGCCGGGCGACACCAAGCTGCTGCAGGTCGCCAAGGAGGCGATCGACGTGGTGTCGGTGGTGAGCAAGGCGGAGGAGACGGCCGAGGAGGCCGCTGCCCCGAAGAAGACCGTCGCGAAGGGTGCTCCCGACAAGGACGCCCCCGAAGCGGAAGCCAAGGGTCAGGAGTCAACTGACAAGTAACGCCTGATGACTTGGTAAAAATCAGTCACCAGGTCATGTACACGCCCATACGGGAGAGTGCAGAGTCTGCGTGTCCGTCTCATCGGAACACGCGCGAAGGGATGACTCATGGCACTCTCCCGTTCGGCACGTCTGGGGGCACTGGCCACCGCCGCCGCCTCTTTCTGCTTGATCGCCGCCGCACCCGCACCGCACCCCGGCTCGCCCGGCGTCGGCGACCCGTACTTTCCGCTGCTCGGCAACGGCGGGTTCGACGTACGCCATTACGGCCTCGACGTGGCGTACAACCCCGACACCGACCGCCTCGACGGCCGCACCACGATCACCGCGCGCGCCACCCAGAACCTCTCCTCCTTCGACCTCGACCTCCAGAAGCTGCAGGTCACGAAGATCGAGGTGAACGACAGACGCGCGAAGTTCACGCGTAACGGCGACGAGATACGCATCAGCCCGCGCGACAGCCTGCGCAAGAACAAGACGTTCACCGTTACCGTCACCTACGGCGGCGTGCCCGAGCCGCTGAGCGGCCCCATCGTCTTCGGCTCCGACTACGGCTGGATGAAGACCACCGACGGCGTCTTCGTCGCCTGCGAGCCCAACGCCGCCTCGACGTGGTTCCCCTCCAGCGACCACCCCTCCGACAAGGCCGCCTTCGACATCCGCATCAAGGCGCCCAAGGGCCTGACCGGGGTCTCCAACGGCCGGCTCGTCGACACGTACACCAAGGGCGGACAGACCGTCGCCCACTGGCGCGAGTCCAAGCCCATGGCGACGTATCTCGCGACCGCGACCATCGGCAAGTTCGACGTGAAGAAGGGCAGGACCCCGGGGGGCACCCCGATCTACGTCGCTATCGACCCCGTTCTCGAGAACAGCAACAACGTCGACGTGTACGGCGTCACGGCCGAGGTCACCGACTACTGGTCGAAGATCTTCGGTCCTTACCCCTTCGAGGAGACGGGCGCGATCGTCGATGACATGCCGCAGGCGGGCTTCTCCCTGGAGACGCAGACCAAGCCGGTCTACTCCGCGATCCGCAGTGAGTCGACCATCGCGCACGAGGTCGCCCACCAGTGGTTCGGCGACTCCGTGACGCCCGCGAAGTGGAACGACATCTGGCTCAACGAAGGCTTCGCGACCTACTCCCAGTGGCTGTGGAGCGAGCACAAGGGCACCCAGTCCGCCCGTGACGCCTTCCTCGCCGGCTACAACTCGCGCCCCGCCGACTCGGCCTTCTGGCAGATCACCGTCGGCGACCCGCAGCGCGACACGATGTTCGCCTCCGCCGTCTACCAGCGCGGCGCGATGACGCTCCAGGTTCTGCGCGAGCGCATCGGCGACAAGGCGTTCTTCAAGCTGCTCCCCGCCTGGGCCGCGCAGCAGCGCTACAGCAACGCCACGACCGCCGAGTTCATCCGGCTCGCCGAGAAGATCTCGGGAAAGCAGCTCGACGCGCTGTTCGAGACGTGGCTGTTCACGAAGGGCAAGCCCGCCCTGTAGCGGCGCCCGCGGCGCTGCCGCCGCGCGGTGCCGCCCTGGTGAGGCCCGCGACGGCGGGCAGGTAAGAATGTCGCGTGATCCAGGATCTGTTCAGTCCCTCCGTCCAGCACGCGCTCGACATCGTCGGAATCTTCGTTTTCGCGATCTCCGGCGCCCTGCTCGCCGTACGCAAGAACTTCGACGTCTTCGGCATCGTCGTGCTCGCCGAGGTCACCGCGCTGGGCGGGGGGATCTTCCGTGACGTGGTCATCGGGGCGGTGCCGCCCGCCGCCTTCGTCGACCTCGGTTACTTCATCACGCCGCTGTTCGCGGCCGCCCTGGTCTTCTTCCTGCACCCGGAGGTGGAGCGCACCCAGCTCGCGGTGAACGTCTTCGACGCGGCAGGCCTCGGCCTCTTCTGCGTCACCGGCACGACCAAGGCGTACGACTACGGCCTCGGCCTCACCGCGTCGGCGGCCCTTGGGCTCGCCACCGCGGTGGGCGGTGGTGTGCTGCGCGACATCATCGCCAACGAGGTGCCCTCGCTGGTGCGCTGGGACCGTGACCTGTACGCCGTGCCCGCCATCGTCGGATCCGCGATGGTCGCGCTCTGCATCAACTACGACATGGTGAACGCCTTCACCAGCACTCTCGCCGTGATCACGACCTTCGTCCTGCGGCTGCTCGCGCTGCGGTACCACTGGCGGGCGCCCCGGGCCTGGCACCGGCGGTCCACCGCGGTCGAGGTGGAGGAAGCGGGGTAGCGGGACAGCGGGACGGGATGCCTGCGTACCGGGATACCGGGCAGCGGGTCGGAGCATCGGTCCGGCAGAAAAAGCTACCGCTCAGTAATTACTTGTTGTACGTTGCTGGTATGGCAGAGGCAACATCCCTAGCGGCAGCGGTGCCCGCGAGCATCGGCGACAGCGAGTTCGATCGCGACACCGCGGTCACCCGGCGGGAGCCCGGTGTCTACGACATCGATCTCTCCGCGGGCTGGACGATCATCAACGCCGTCAACGGCGGCTATCTCCTCGCGGTCCTCGGCCGCGCGCTCGCCGACGCGCTGCCGCACGCGGACCCCTTCACGGTCTCCGCGCACTACCTGACGGCGTCCCACCCCGGGCCCGCCGTGATCCGCACGGACACGGCACGTGCCGGGCGGACCCTGTCGACCGGGCAGGCCTCGCTCTTCCAGTACGACGAGGAGGGGCGCGAGGTCGAACGCATCCGTGTGCTCGCCTCGTACGGAGATCTGGCGGGGCTGCCCGACGACGTCCGTACGACGGCCAAGCCGCCCGCGCTGCCGCCGATCGAGCAGTGCTTCGGCCCCCAGGACGCTCCGGACCACCGGCCGGTGCCCGGCAGCTCCGCGATCAGTGACCGGCTCTTCCTGAAGCTGGACCCCTCCACCCTGGGGTGGGCCCTCGGCCAGCCCTCCGGCAAGGGGGAGATGCGCGCCTGGTTCGGCCTCGCGGACGGCCGGGACGCGGATCCGCTGTCGCTGCTGCTCGCGGTGGACGCGCTGCCGCCGACCGCCTTCGAGCTGGGCATCTCCGGATGGGTGCCGACGGTGGAGCTGACGGTGCATGTCCGGGCGAAGCCCGCGCCGGGCCCTCTCCGCGTCTCGATCACCACGCGGAACCTCGCGGGAGGCTTCCTGGAGGAGGACGCGGAGGTCTGGGACTCCGCGGACCGCCTGGTGGCCCAGTCGCGGCAGCTGGCGCGGGTGCGGTTGGGCTGAGAACCCGCCGGCGCAGGGGCCTTGGTGGCTGTCATCACCGGCTCCGCCGAGTTCGTCCTCGAACGCCGGACGGGCTGAAATTTCCCCGGCCAGGGGGAATCTTTCAGCCGTCCGGCGATTGAGGACGCTCCGGCGCAGACGGTTTTCGGGAAGGGTCGGGGAAAAGGAAATCCCTACCCGACCACCACCACCCCCACATACGAAACCCCCGCCACCACCACCCACGCACACAGCCCAAGCGCCGCCACGCGCCCGCCCGTTCGGGTGAGCGAGGGCAGGTCCACCGCCGCGCCGAGGCCGAACAATGCCGCGGCCAACAGCAGTTCCTGGGCGTGGCCCGCCAGGTCCAGTGCGGAACCCGGCAACCAGCCCGTGCTCCGTACCGCCACCATCCCCAGAAACCCCGCCACGAACAGCGGCAAAACCGGCGGCCTCCGTTTCCCCGCCCCGCGCGCCACAGAACGCGCCCGCAGCGAGAGACCCACCCCCGCCACCAGCGGCGCAAGCATCGCCACCCGCATCAGCTTCACCAGAACCGCATCCCCGAGCGCCCCCGCCCCAGCGGTCTGCGCGGTGGCCACCACCTGGCCCACGTCGTGGACACTGGCCCCGGCCCAGCGGCCGAATTCCGCGTCGCTCAGCGCCAACGGCCCCTGCAGCAAGGGCAGTACGGCGATGGCAAGCGTCCCGCACAGCGTCACGAGCGCCACCGAGACCGCCGCGTCCCGTTCCTCGCTCTCGGTGGCCTCACTGACCGCGCCGATCGCGGACGCCCCGCATATCGAGTACCCGGTGGCGATCAGGAGCGGCTGGTCGCCGGGCAGCCCCATCCGGCGGCCGAGCCACCACGTCCCGAAGAACGTCGCCGCCACCACTCCGAGCACCATCACCACCGACGCCCAGCCGAGGCCGAGGACGTCGTCAAGGCTCAGCTTCAGGCCGAGCAGCACGATGCCGAGCCGCATCAGCCGCTTCCCGGCGAGCGAGAGCCCCGCCTTCCCGGGACCCCGTACGACCGCGCGCACACCCGGCACATGCGCCGCCGCGAGGCCGAGCACCACCGCAGCCGTCAGCATCGGTACGGCCGGGATGAGGGCATGCGTCGTCCAGGCCGCCGCGACGCCGAGCGCGGCAAGACCGAGCCCCGGCAGCGGGCGAGGTCCGGGAGGCGTGACCGGGGTGACCTGCTGACGCTGTCCCAGAAGCGCCATCAGCGGTCGGCCGGCAGGTCGTACACCCGGCGCACGCTGGTGCCCAGGCGGGAGATGTCCGCGCCGTACACGTGGAGCGAGACCGCCCGCCGCGTGCCGCCGTTCCAGACCCGGTGGATGTCGCCGGGCGGCGCGAAACCGCACACCGTGCCCTGCCGGTTGACCAGGTCCTCCGTGGCGGCGAGCCGCGCCGGGGTGTCGCCCGACGCCGGGACGAGGCGGTAGCGCCGCTCGTGCTCCGCGCCCTCGTGGACGCCGGTGACGCACCAGGAGACGTGGTCGTGAACCGGCGTGTGCTGGCCCGGCAGCCAGACGATGCCGACCACCGAGAAGCTGCCGTCGTGCTCGGCGTGCAGCAGGTGCTGCCGGTAGCGCTCGGGGTCACCGGAGCGTTGTTCGCCGGTGAGCAGATCGGCGGCGCCCAGATGCGGCGCGAGCAGTTCACCGACCAGGTACGCCGTCAGGTCCGGCGGAAGCCCCCGGCCGACGGCCTCGCGTATGCCGGAGACGAGGGTGTCCAGACGCCCGGTGGTGCGGGCCGCTCGGTACGCGGTGGCAGAGGTACTCATAGGGGCAGCGTCCTGCCGCCTATCCATCACGTCCAACGACAGTTTCTAAGCCACTCCCCAACTTCTGCTTATGGATGGAGGGGGAGGAGGCGTCAGAGAAGGCAGAGAAAACGACGGAGGGGCCGGTCCGCCCGGCTCAGCAGCCCACCCGGTTCGCCGCGACCGCCTTCAGTTCGTCGAGCACCAGCGCCGTCGCCGGAATCCGCAGATGCTCCCGCAGCGCGTACGCCGAGACCTGGCGCCGTGACGCCGGGTCGAGGGCCCGGCCCGTCACCTGACGGTGGCGCAGGAAGTCGAGGACGAGCCCCGGCATCATCGCGATCCCGAGGCCCTCGGCGACCAGGCTCTGGATGACGAGGTTGTCGTCCGTGGTGAAGGCGATGTCGGGCGCGAAGCCCTGTTCCGCGCATTCGTGCAGGAAGTTGGCGCGGCAGCGCAGGCAGCCCGCGATCCAGCGCTCGCCCGCGAGGTCGACGAGCCGGACGGAACGGCGCCGGGCCAGCGGATGGCGGGACGGCATGAGGACCGTCAACTGGTCCTCCATCAGCGGGATTTCCACCACTTCATCCGGTACGTCCTCGTGCAGACCGGGATAGTGGAAGGCCAGGGTGACATCGCAGTCACCGTCGACGAGGCGCTGCAGCGACTCGGGCGGCTCGTTCTCCTGGAGTTCGACCCGCACCCCGGGGTGGCTCGCCGCGAGCCGGGACAGCGCCTCGGGGATGAGGGTGGCGTTGGCGCTGGGGAAGGCGCAGATGCGGACGCGGCCGGTGCGCAGGCCCGTGATGGCGTTCATCTGCTGCTGGGCGGCGTCGATGTTGCCGAGGATGATTCCCGCGTGCCGGGACAGCGCCTCGCCCGCCTCGGTCAGCCGCATCCTGCGGCCGACGCGGGTGAACAGGACCGTGCCGACGGACCGTTCGAGCGCCTTCATCTGCTGGGTGATCGCGGGCTGCGTATAGCCGAGTGAGCGGGCGGCGGCGGAGTAGGAGCCGGTCCGGACCACTTCATGGAATGACCTGATGTGCCGGGAATCGAACACGCCTGAATCATAAGCATGATCCGGAGAGGGCCGACAGGCCATCCTTGACCGGGTGAAATCCGACCGGCTGCTCTCGATCCTGCTGCTGCTCCAGACCCGCGGGCAGGTTCCCGCCCATGAACTCGCCGAGCGGCTCGAAGTCTCCGTACGCACCATCTACCGCGACATCGAGGCGCTCTCCGCCTCCGGCGTCCCGGTCTACGCGGAGCGCGGGCGGCACGGCGGCATCGCGCTCCTGCCCGGCTTCCGTACGGACGTCACGGGGCTCACGGCGGACGAGTCACGGGCGCTGTTCATCCTGGCCGCGCAGGGCGCGCACGCCGCGCTCGGGCTCGACGAGGCGCTCGGCTCCGCGCTGCGCAAGGTCATGGCGGCGCTGCCCGCACCGCACCGCCCCGCCGCCGAGCTGACGAGCCGGCGCATCCTCGTCGACTCGGCGCGCTGGATGCCGGGGCCCCGCGGATCGGATCCGGTCGCCGTCGATCTCGACGTACTGCAGGACGCCGTCTTCAGCGACCGGCGGCTGCGGCTGCGCTACCGGCACAGCGGTGACGCGTCGCCCAGCGCCTACACGGTGGATCCGTACGGCCTCGTCTCCAAGGCGGGCGTCTGGTATCTGGTCGCCGACCGGCACGGCTCCCCGCGGCTCTTCCGCGCCGACCGTGTGCAGGCCGCGACCCTCGCGGACCAGCCCGTCCGGCGCAGGCCCGGCGTCGAACTCGCCGATGTCTGGGGTGTGCTGAAGCGCCAGGTCGAGGACCGGCCGGTCGGCGTCGACGTGACGGCGCGGGTCGCGCGGGACCGTTTCGCCCAGTTCCTGCGCCTCAAGGGGCAGTTTCTGAGCGCGCCCCCCGAGGACGACGGGGAGAGCGAGTGGATCACTGTCCGGCTCGGATTCGGCGACGTCGGTGACGCCCGCACGCTGCTCCCGTTCGCCGCCGGCGTGGAGGTCCTGTCGCCGCCCGAGGTCCGCGCCGAGCTGGCGGGCGCTGCCGCCGCCGTCAGCGACCTGTACGCAGGAAACGGCTCAGCTCGCCGGTGAGCTCGGCGGGCGCGTCCTCCTGTACGAGGTGTCCCGCCCCCTCGATCAGCCGCAGCTCGGCGCCGGGGATCAGCTTGGCGAGCTCGTGGCCACGCTCCACCGGGATCCAGGTGTCGTCCGTGCCCCAGCAGATGAGCACGGGCAGCTCCAACTCCCCGTAGCGTCCCTGGACTTCATCGGTGTACCGCTGGTCGTTCTGCTCGATCTGCCGGTAGAACGCGGGCCTGCCCTCCTCGGTGCACCAGGGCTCGACGAGGCGGTCGAGCACCGCCGGGTGCAGGCCGCGGTGGCTCGCCGAGCTGACGTACTCGCGCACGAGCGCCTCGTGCAGGGCGGGCGGCAGCTGGGTGAAGACGTCGGCGTTCGCGCCGAGCAGGCGGTAGGTGGGGGATCCCCAGGGGGCGAGGGCCACCGGGTCGACGACCGCGAGGCGTTCATAGCGGGCGCCGTGCAGGAGGTGGGCGCGCAGGGCGACGCAGCCGCCGAAGTCGTGGGCCACGACCGCAGGCCGGTCGAGACCCCAGTGGGTGAGGAGCTCGGTGAGGACGCGGGCCTGCGCGGCCAGCGACACGTCCTGCCCGGAGCGCATCTCGGAGGCGCCGTAGCCAGGCAGGTCCCATGCGTACACGCGGTGTTCGCGGGAGAGCGCGCGGGCCACGCCCCGCCAGACGTACGAGGAGAAAGGGGTGCCGTGGACCAGGACGACGGGCGGTGCGTCCGTGGGGCCGATGGCGGTCCAGCGGACGGCGCCGGTCGGTCCCGCGAAGGTCTGGTCGAGCGTCCAGTCGCGATCGGTCGTCATGACCGTAAGGCTAGTAGCTCCTTACCGCAGTGTCGAGGCTCGCGGTCGACAGCCGTGCCACGCCTCGTTTCACTGCTCGTCCAGCCAGTGGCGCCGCCCGAGCGAGACCAGGCGCAGCTGCCTGCGCGCGCCGGCCGCCACCCGTTCCTCGGTGCCGGGCGCCGCCTCGAGGAGTGCGGACGCCGTCATCACCATGTGATCGACGTACATCCTGGCCAGCATCAGGAGATCGTCCTCGTCCCAGCCCGCGGACTCGGGCTCCAGGGCGAACTGGGCCTTCACCTCCTGGGCGAACAGGGCGAGTTGATCGCCTATCGCGGACCGCACGGCCTGCACCCCGCCGTGCTGCTCGCGCGCGACGAAGCGGACGTGCGCGGGGTGCGTGCGCACATAGGCGACGATCAACTCGACCGTGGCCGCGATGCGTTCCTCGCCGTCGCTGTCCCGGCTGCCGTCGCCGGTCGCCGCGAGGAGCGCGACGAGCGTGGTGTGCAGGCTGCTCAGCGCCTCCTCGACCAGGGCCACACCCAGGTCGGCCATGTCGCGGAAGTGCCGGTAGAAGGCGGTGGGGGCCACGCCGACGGCACGGGTGACCTCGCGCAGTCCCAGGCTGCTCAGGCTCTGCTCCTCGAGCAGCTGGAGCGCCGCGTCGAGGAGTGCCTGCCGGGTTTTCTGCTTCTGGGCCTGCCGGATGCCGAGAGTGTGACTCATGCCATGCAGTTAACAACTGTTCTCCGGGATTGGAAAGCCGGAGAGGCGGTACTCTCTATGTCAGTGAACAGTTGTTACCACAAGCGTTCACCGAAGTCCCCGACGAGAGGCATCCCATGTTGTTCCTCGTAGCCGCCCTCCTGCTGCTCGGTGTCGCCCTGGGCTCCGTCGCTCACGCGCCGCTCCCCGTCAGCCTCGTGGCCGCCGTCGTGATCGGCGTCTGGCTCATGGTGTTCGCGGTCCGCGAGCGACACTCGCGCCGCCGGTCCCACCAGTCCTGAGCGCGGCACGCCTGATCCGCTCTGGATCGGAGCTGATCCGCACCAGGAACCGACCTGATCCGCACTTGATCCGTACGGCCCCGAAAGGAGACGCACCATGGGACTCACCACCACCGCCCCCCGCTCCGAGACCACCACGTCCGCCACGTCGAACACGTCCGCCGCATCCGCCACGTCTGGCCCCGCCCCCGCCCCCACCGGCCGGCGCGACACCGACGGCATGGCCGTCGCCTCGTTCGTCCTCGGCCTGCTCGGGCTGCTCGTCCTGAACCTCTTTCTCGGTCCGATCGCGATCGTCCTCGCGAGCATCGCGCTCATGCGCGGGACCAGCCGAAAGGGCCGCGCGATGCTCGGACTCGGGCTCGGTGTGGCCGATCTCGTCGTCCTCGCCGTACTGATGTCCATGGACAACACCGTGTCCTGGGGTCTCGCGGGCTGACACCGCTTGGACGCGGGGCACGGCGAGGCTCGTAGAATCGTGCCCACCATGGCCTACCTCGACCACGCAGCGACCACTCCGATGCTTCCGGAGGCGATCGCGGCGATGACCGCCCAGCTCGCCGTCACCGGCAACGCCTCCTCACTGCACGCCGCGGGGCGCCGGGCTCGACGCACCGTCGAGGAGGCCCGCGAGACGCTCGCCGAGTCGCTCGGCGCGCGCCCCAGCGAGACCGTCTTCACCGCGGGCGGCACCGAGGCCGACAACCTCGCCGTGAAGGGCCTGTACTGGGCGCGGCGTGATGCCAAAAACGGAGCGCCCGCGCGGACCCGCGTCCTCGCCAGCCCCGTCGAGCACCACGCCGTCCTCGACGCCGTGCACTGGCTCGGCGAGCACGAAGGCGCCACCGTCGAGTACCTCCCCGTCGACGCGTACGGCCGCGTGCACCCCGAAACGTTGCGCGAGGCGATCGAGCGCAATCCCGACGACGTCGCCCTCGCCACCGTCATGTGGGCCAACAACGAGATCGGCACCGTCCAGCCGATCCGTGAACTGGCCGATGTGGCGCGGGAGTTCGACATCCCGCTGCACGCCGACGCGGTGCAGGCCTTCGGTCAGCTGCCCGTTGACTTCGGCGCGTCCGGGCTCGCCGCGATGACCGTGTCAGGCCACAAGATCGGCGGCCCCTACGGCATCGGGGCGCTGCTCCTCGGCCGCGAGTACAGCCCCGTGCCCGTCCTGCACGGCGGCGGGCAGGAGCGTCATGTGCGCTCCGGGACGCTCGACGTGCCCGCGATCGCCGCGTTCGCCGTGGCCGGGAAGCACGCCGCCGGACAGCGTGACTGGTTCGCCCGGGAGATCGGCGGCCTGCGGGACGATCTGATCACCGCGGTGCGCGCGGAGGTCCCCGGCGCGATCCTGGGCGGAGACCCGGTCGACCGGCTGCCCGCGAACGCGCACTTCACCTTCCCCGGCTGCGAGGGTGACTCCCTTCTGCTGCTGCTCGACGCCCAGGGCATCGAGTGCTCCACCGGCTCGGCCTGCACGGCGGGCGTGGCCCAGCCGAGCCACGTCCTGCTCGCCACCGGCACCGACCCCGACCTGGCCCGCGGCACGCTCCGTTTCTCCCTCGGGCACACCTCGACCAAGGCGGACGTGGCCGCGGTGGCGCAGGCGATCGGACCGGCGGTGGAACGGGCGCGGACGGCGGGACTGAGCTGAGACCTGCCCGCTTTACGGCAGTACGTGACGAGGCTAACGCCGGACTGGGCTGACCTCCCCCTGAGTTGATGCCGGTTTCGGCCGCTATAGGTCGGACAGGCACAGGAGCGGGCGACGAGGCCCACAGTCGGCCGATCTATGCTTGCCGCTCGCGAGTCCGCTCCGCGCGTTCGGGGCTGCACGACAACCCCCTCATGGAGTTCACATTGAAGGCGAACCTCCGCTCTCGCATCGCCGCGCGGCTCGGACGCATGTACCTCTCCCGTATCCAGCGGAACGGGATCAGCGCCTCCACGATCTCGAAGCTGCCCGAGCCCCTGCTCGCGCCGATGCGCCGCGACGGGCTCGACCCGGTCGCCAGGCTCACCGAGCACCAGGCGGAGCAGCCGATATCCAAGGTGCCGCTGCCGTTCGGCATGGACGCCTGGGTGGTCACCGGCTATGACGAGGTGAAGGCGGTCCTCGGCGCGACCGACGGCTTCAGCAACGACTTCATGAACCTCGCGGGCAACGCCGGAGTGATCGACGACCACCATCCCGGCGGCCTCGGCTTCAGCGACCCCCCGGTCCACACACATCTGCGCCGGATCCTCACGCCCGAGTTCACGATGCGCAGGCTGCGCCGCCTCACGCCCCGGATCGAGGCCATCGTCGAGGAGCGGCTCGACGCGATGGAGGCCGAGGGCGCGCAAGGGCCCGTCGACCTCGTCCAGGCCTTCGCGCTGCCGATCCCCTCCCTGACGATCTGCGAGCTGCTCGGCGTGCCCTACGAGGACCGCCACGACTTCCAGCAGCTGGCCATGGAGCGCTTCGACCTCTTCGGCGGCGCGACCGCTCCCTTCGGCGCGATATCCGCCTCGCTCTCCTACTTCCGGGACGTCGTCAAGAAGCAGCGCGAGAACCCGGGCGACGGACTGCTCGGCATGATCGTGAAGGAGCACGGCGACACGGTCGACGACGAGGAGCTCGCCGGACTCGCCGACGGCGTCCTCACCGGCGGCTTCGAGACGACCGCCAGCATGGTGGCCCTCGGCTCCCTGCTCCTCCTGCAGCACCCGGAGACCGCGGCGCGGCTGCGCGAGGACGACGGGGCCGCCGCACCCTTCGTCGAGGAGGCGCTGCGCTACCTCACCGTCGTGCAGGTGGCCTTCCCGCGGTTCGCCCGCGAGGACATCGAGGTGGCCGGCGTGCGCATCCCCAAGGGCGACCTCGTCCTGTGCTCCCTGAGCGGCGGCAACCGCGACGCCAAGTACACCCCCGACGGCGGCGGCTTCGACCCGCACCGCAAGGCCTCGGGCCACCTCGCCTTCGGGTACGGCATCCACCGCTGCATCGGCGCCGAACTGGCTCGCATGGAGCTGCGCGCCGCCTACCCGGCCCTGGTCAGGCGCTTCCCCGAGATGCGGCTGGCGGTCGCCCCCGAGGAACTCGCCTTCCGCAAGCTGTCCATCGTGTACGGGGTGGAGTCGCTGCCGGTGCACCTTCGGTAGCGGGAATCAGTCGAGGGCCGCGCGGGCCTTTCTGACGAGCTTCAGATACCGGTCCCAGTCCCAGTGCGGCCCGGGGTCCGTGTGGTCCGTGCCCGGCACCTCCACGTGCCCGATGATGTGCTCGCGGTCCACCGGGATGTCGTACCGCTCACAGATGCCCGCCGTCAGCCGCGCCGACGACTCGTACATCGCGTCGGTGAACGAGGACTTCTTGTCGACGAAGCCCTCGTGCTCGATGCCGATGCTCCGTTCGTTGTAGCTCTTGTTCCCCGCGTGGAACGCCACGTCCAGCTCGCGGATCATCTGCGCGACGTGCCCGTCCTTGCGCACCACGTAATGGGCCGCCGCGCCGTGCCCGGGGTCCTTGAACACCTTCAGTGCCGTCGCGTACCCGCCCTGCACGACGTGGATGACGACCATGTCGATGCCGTAGTCGTCGGGGCGGTCCGCGCGGCGCCAGTTGTAGTCGGACGCGGCTATCCACTGCGCGCCCCGGGCGTCGACCTCGCCCTCCTTGCGCTTCTTCACCACGCCGGGCATCCGCCACCACAGGCGCCCCAGCTCGTCCGACGCGAGCACGGCCGTGCCGACGGCCGCCGCGGCGCCGCCGATCAGGAGCGTCCGCCGGTTGACGCCCCGGCGTCCCTGCCCCTGCTCCGCTGTCGAGTCCTGTTCTTCCCCCATGTGATCGTCAACGCTTACTCACGGGCGGCTGGTTCCCGCGGGCCCGTACCCTGTTAGAGCTATGACTGAGAACCGGACCCCGCAGCACCCCCGCCCCCTCCGCGTGCTCGCCGCCATGTCGGGCGGCGTGGACTCCGCCGTCGCCGCCGCGCGTGCCGCCGAAGCCGGGCACGACGTGACCGGAGTGCACCTGGCGCTCTCGGCGAACCCGCAATCGTTCCGCACGGGCGCACGAGGCTGTTGCACCATCGAGGACTCCCGCGACGCCCGCCGCGCCGCGGACGTCATCGGCATCCCGTTCTACGTCTGGGACCTGGCAGAGCGGTTCCGCGAGGACGTGGTCGAGGACTTCATCGCCGAGTACGAGGCGGGGCGCACCCCCAACCCGTGCCTGCGCTGCAACGAGAAGATCAAGTTCGCCGCGCTCCTGGACAAGGCGCTCGCCCTCGGCTTCGACGCGGTCGTCACCGGCCACTACGCCACGGTCGTCGTGAACGAGGACGGCACCCGCGAGCTGCACCGCGCATCGGACATGGCCAAGGACCAGAGCTACGTCCTCGGGGTACTCGACGACCGCCAGCTCGCCCACGCGATGTTCCCCCTCGGTGACACGCTCACCACCAAGGAGGAGATCCGCGCGGAGGCCGAGGAGCGTGGCCTCGCCGTCGCGAAGAAGCCGGACAGCCACGACATCTGCTTCATCGCGGACGGCGACACCCAGGGCTTCCTCGCGGACCGCCTGGGCAAGGCGGAGGGCGACATCGTCGACGCCGACGGCAACAAGCTGGGCACCCACGAGGGCGCCTTCGGCTACACCATCGGCCAGCGCAAGGGCCTGCGGATCGGCACCCCGGCCCCCGACGGCAAGCCGCGCTACGTCCTGGACATCTCCCCGGTGAACAACACCGTGACGGTCGGCCCCGTGGCCGCCCTCGACGTCACCGGCCTGACGGCGATCAAGCCCCGCTGGTGCGGCGCCGCCCCCACCGGGCCCGGCGAGTACACCGCGCAGCTGCGTGCGCACGGCGGCGAGACGGCGGTGCGCGCGGAGCTGGTCGACGGCTCGGAGCTGCGCGTCACCTTCGACGAGCCGGTACGCGGCGTGGCCCCCGGCCAGGCGATCGTGCTCTACGACGGCACGCGTGTGGTGGGGTCGGCGACCATCGCGACTACGGAGAGGGCGACGGCGGCGGTCTAGGCCCAGCCGGGCATCACCCGGCTGCTTCCACGTCGTAGAAGCAGAAGTGGTCCTTGATCCGCGCCACCGCGTCCTTCGGCTCGGGGTACCCCCACACAGCGTCCTTGCCGTCCTTGCCGTCTTCTGCGCCCGGCAGCGACCAGTAGGACGCCGTCCCCTTGAACGGGCAGTACGTCGTCGTGTCCGACGCGGTCAGGAGGTCGGTGCGTACATCCTCCGGAGGGAGGTAGTACCGCACCGGGTAGCCCGTCTCGCGCAGGAGCAGCGGGCGGCTGCTCTCGGCCACGACCTGGCCGTCCCGCACCACGCGCACCTGCTCGGTGCCCTGCTCGATGGTGATCGTGTGTCCTGCTGTCACCGTGATCTCCTTCTGCGAACGGCGGCCTGTGGACGGCCGTCCGTGAACGGCCGTGGTCCACCCAGTCTGTGCCGGATCGTACGGTGAGGCCATGAACATCTGCGTCTTCCTCTCCGCGGCCGATCTCCCCGAGCGCTACACCCGCCCCGCGCGCGAGTTCGCCGAACTGCTCGGCAAGGGCGGCCACACCCTGGTGTGGGGCGGTTCGGAGAGCGGCCTGATGAAGGTCGTCGCCGACGGTGTGCACGAGGCGGGCGGGGGGCTCGTCGGCGTCTCGGTGGACTTCCTCGCCGCCAAGGCCAGGACCGTGACGGCGCCCGACGAGATGGTGATCGCGCGTGACCTCGCCGAGCGCAAGGCGCTGCTCCTGGAGAAGTCCGACGCCATCGTGATCATGGTCGGTGGCACCGGCACGCTTGACGAGGCCACCGAGATCCTCGAACTGAAGAAGCACGGCAAGCACACGAAGCCGGTGGTCCTGCTCAACTCGGCCGGGTTCTACGACGGCCTGAAGGAGCAGTTCCAGCGCATGGAGGACGAGGGCTTCCTGCCCGTGCCGCTGACCGGTCTCGTCTTCTTCGCCGAGGAGCCCGTGGGCGCCCTCGCCTACCTGGAGGAGAGCATGGGCACGCGCTGACCTGCGCCTGCCGGGGTGCGACGATGGACGCATGGCAACACATGTGATCACCGGGGCCGGCTCCGGCATCGGCGCGGCCGTGGCCCGCCGCCTCCACGCACGCGGCGACGCGCTCGTCCTGCACGCACGGGACGCGGGCCGGGCCAAGGAACTCGCGGCGCAATTCCCCGGGTCGGCCACGCTCGTGGGTGACCTCTCCGACCCGGACAAGCTCTCCTGGGCGTTCGGCCACCAGTCGCTGCCCGACCGGGTGGACTCCCTGCTCCACATCGCGGGCGTCGTCGACCTGGGCCGGGTCGGCGACCTCACCCCCAAGTCCTGGCGCCACCAGCTCAACGTCAACCTCATCGCCCCCGCCGAGCTGACCCGCCACTTCCTGCCCCAACTGCGCGTCGCGCAGGGCCACGTGGTCTTCGTGAACTCGGGCGCGGGCCTGAGCGCCCACGCCGACTGGTCCGCCTACGCCGCCTCCAAGCACGGCCTCAAGGCCCTGGCGGACTCCCTGCGCGCCGAGGAGCACGCGAACGGCGTCCGGGTCACCTCCGTCTACCCGGGCCGCACGGCGAGCGCCATGCAGGCCAAGGTCCACCAGCAGGAGGGCAAGACGTACGACCCCTCCCGCTTCATCGACCCGGAGTCCGTCGCCACGACGATCCTGATGGCCGTGGACCTGCCGCGTGACGCCGAGGTCAACGACCTGACGGTGCGGCCCGGCCAGTGAACGCCACCAGTTGGGGCCCGGCCACCGGCATCGGGTCCATGCCCGGCGGTGACGCCCGCGAGGCCGCGAAGACCGTCACCGGCAGTTTCGAGGACTTCCCCTATCTGGCCGAGCTGCCCGCGCGGGGCCCCGGCGCCGACATGATCGGACGGACCGCCGGCATGCTCGTCGAGCTCTACGCGCGCGTGGAGCCCAGCGGCTGGCGGATCGGCGACCGGCCGGGGCGGGACACACGCCGCGCGAGGGCATGGCTCGGCGAGGACCTGGACGCCCTCGAGGAGTTCACCCAGGGGTACGCAGGGCCGGTCAAGGTGCAGGCCGTCGGGCCGTGGACCCTTGCCGCCGCCCTGGAGCTGAAGAACGGCGAGGCCGCGCTCTCCGACCCCGGCGCCTGCCGTGACCTGGCCGGATCGCTCGCCGAAGGCCTGCGCGTCCATCTCGCGGACGTACGCCGCCGCATCCCCGGCGCCCAGGTCGTGCTCCAGCTCGACGAGCCCTCGCTCATCGGCGTACTGCGCGGGCACATCAAGACCGCGAGCGAGTACCGCACCCACCGCGCCGTGGACCGCCAGCTCGTGGAGAGCACCCTGCGGGAGGTGCTCGGTGTGCATGACGGGCCCGCCGTCGTGCACTCCTGCGCGCCGGACGTACCGTTCGCGCTGCTTCGCCGGGCCGGCGCCGACGCGATCTCGTTCGACTTCTCGCTGCTCACCGAGCGTGACGACGAAGCGATCGGCGAGGCCGTCGAGGGCGGCACGAAGCTCTTCGCCGGTGTCGTGGCGGGCGTGGACGGCCCATTGTCAGACCCTGCCGGTAGCGTCATGGGTGTCAGGACGTTGTGGCGCAGGCTGGGGCTGAATCCGGGGTCTCTCGCGGAGTCGGTCGTGGTCACTCCGTCGTGCGGCCTCGCGGGGGCTTCCCCCGCGTACGCACGCGCGGTGCTCGCCCACTGCGCCCGGGCGGCGAGATCACTCGCGGACAACCCTGAGTAATTGGGTATGACGTAACGGGAGGATGTAACGGTGGCTGTCGAACAGCAAGGCTCTGTGCCCGCCGAGGCACGGGATCAGCATGCCCAGCTGGCCGAACAGATCGAGGAGCACCGCTTCCGGTACTACGTGAACGATCAACCGGTCGTCAGCGACGCCGAGTTCGACAAGCTCCTTCGCTCACTTGAGGCCCTGGAGGACGAGTACAGCGAGCTGCGCACGCCCGACTCGCCCACCCAGAAGGTCTCCGGGGCGTACGAGACCGAGTTCACCTCGGTCCAGCACCGCGAGCGCATGCTCTCCCTGGACAACGCCTTCGACGACGAGGAGCTCGCCGCCTGGGCCGACCGCGTCGGCAAGGAGGTCGGCACCACCGACCACCACTTCCTGTGCGAGCTGAAGGTCGACGGCCTCGCCGTGAACCTGACGTACGAGGACGGCAAGCTCACGCGCGCGGCCACTCGCGGCGACGGCCGCACCGGCGAGGACATCACTCCGAACGTCCGCACCATCGCGGACATCCCGGACCGCCTCAAGGGCGACGACATCCCCGCCCTCGTCGAGATCCGCGGCGAGGTCTTCTTCCCCATGGAGAAGTTCGAGGAGCTCAACGCCCGCCTGGTGGAGGCCGGCGACAAGCCCTTCGCCAACCCGCGCAACGCGGCGGCGGGTTCACTGCGCCAGAAGGACCCGCGCGTCACCGCCACCCGCCCGCTGCACATGGTGGTGCACGGCATCGGCGCCCGCGAGGGCTTCGACATCGACTGCCTCAGCCACGCCTATGAGCTCCTGAAGGCCTGGGGCCTGCCCACCGCCCAGCACAGCAAGGTGGTCCAAGGCCTCGACGGGGTACGGGACTTCATCACGTACTTCGGCGAGAACCGCCACTCCGTCGAGCACGAGATCGACGGCGTCGTCGTGAAGCTGGACGAGATCCCGCTCCAGGGCCGCCTCGGCTCGACCTCCCGCGCGCCGCGCTGGGCCATCGCCTGGAAGTACGCCCCCGAGGAGGTCAACACCAAGCTGGTCAACATCCGCGTGGGCGTCGGCCGCACCGGTCGCGTCACGCCGTACGCGCAGGTGGAGCCCGTCACGGTCGCGGGCTCCGAGGTCGAGTTCGCGACCCTGCACAACCAGGACGTGGTGAAGAAGAAGGGCGTCTTCATCGGGGACACGGTCGTCCTGCGCAAGGCGGGCGACGTCATCCCGGAGATCCTCGGCCCGGTCGTCGACCTGCGCGACGGCACCGAGCGCGAGTTCGTGATGCCCGCCGAGTGCCCCGAGTGCGGGACGGCGCTGCGGCCGATGAAGGAGGCCGACATCGACCTCCGGTGCCCCAACGCCCGGTCCTGCCCCGCCCAGTTGCGCGAGCGCCTCTTCTATCTGGCGGGCCGCAAGAGCCTGGACATCGAGAACTTCGGATATGTCGCGGCGGCCGCGCTGACCAAGCCCCTCGAACCGTCCGACCCGCCGGTCCTCGACGAGGGCGACATCTTCGACCTGACCATCGACCGGCTCCTGCCGATCAAGGCGTACGTACTGGATCAGGACAGCGGTCTGCCCAAGCGGGACCCGAAGACGGGCGAGGAGAAGATCGCCACGGTCTTCGCCAACCAGCAGGGCGAGGCCAGGAAGAACGCCCTCTCCATGCTGGAGAACATCGCGGCGGCCAAGGAGCGTCCGCTCGCGCGCGTCATCACGGGCCTGTCCATCCGCCACGTGGGTCCGGTCGCCGCCGAGGCCCTGGCCCGCGAGTTCCGGTCCATCGACCGGATCGAGCAGGCCACGGAGGAGGAGCTGGCCGCCGTCGAGGGCGTGGGCCCGACCATCGCCGCCTCCCTGAAGCAGTGGTTCGAGGAGGAGTGGCACCGGGAGATCCTGCGCAAATGGCGTGCGGCGGGGGTCCGCATGGAGGAAGAGGGCGGGGGAGAGGACGAGGGGCCGCGACCGCTCGAAGGCCTCACCGTCGTCGTGACCGGAACGCTCGAACATCACACGCGGGATGGCGCAAAAGATGCGTTGCAGAGCCGGGGAGCAAAGGTCACCGGTTCCGTTTCGAAGAAGACAGCCTTCGTGGTCGTGGGTGACAATCCGGGCTCGAAGTACGACAAGGCGATGCAGTTGAAGGTTCCGGTTCTCAACGAGGAAGGCTTCGCCGTCCTGCTGGAACAGGGACCGGACGCGGCAGCGGAAGTCGCGCTTCCGACCGAGGAGTAGCGGTTGAAGGCCACCCGTTCAGCGCATACCAGATGCATACGGGTGGCCGGGTCGCATTCGGGCAACCGTTGTGGACCGCTGCCCGTGGAAGCCTTCTGCGGCCTACTGTTGAGGTGTGCGCCTGCCGTGCCCCGCTGCGATTGGGGTATCCCCTGCTCAACGGGAGCACGGGGAAGGAGTTTCAGACGCGGCTGACTTCTGGAGCGAGTCGCGTGGCTTGGGCACCGCCGGCTGTGAGAGGGACGGGAATGGAACCGACCGAGAGCGCCGCACCGGACTCCCGGCTGCGCGCGCGCCTGCGGCGCGGGCCGGGCGCGTGGCTCAGCGGACGCAGAGCGGCACGGGGGTCACGCGAAGCGGAGAGAGAGCGCCCCGCCGTCCCCAGCACGGCAGTTGAGCGGCGCGAACGCGCATGGAGCACCGTCGGCGGGTACGGCACACAGGAGCTCGGTGTGGGCGAGAGCGCGGGCGGGCGGGACGCGGGGCCCTGTTCCACCCAGACCGGCGTCGAGGGACGGCGCAGGCCGCTCTGGCGCGGCGCCGAGGCGCACGGCCCGGACGACGGATCGGGCGAGCGCGACCCCTGGCCGGTGCTTCCGGTTGTCGTCGTGACGATCGCCGCGGTGGTGCTCGGCACGGGCTTCTTCCACGCGTTCACCGGGCGGGGCGACCTGTTCCCCTCCGGCACGGTCGGCTGGTCCCTCGCCGTCCTCACGGGCCTCATCGTCGGCCACCTCGTGGCGCTCGGCCGCGACCGCTGGTGGGGCGGCACGGGTTCGGGCGGCGCGCTGACGGTCGCCGTGCTCCTGCTGTACGGCTGGGTGCCCGCCGGAATGGTCAGCCTCACCGTCGTCGTCCTCGTCGGCGTCGCGCGCCGCCACCGCTGGCGCCAGGGCATCCTGCACGGCGCGGTCGACATCCTCGGCATCGGCGCGGGCGCGCTCGCCATGGCCGCGTTCGGCACCGCCCCGACGACGGAGTCGCCCTGGCTGCCCGAGACCTGGGACCTGTACTCGGCCCCCGAGGTGGCCCTCGCCGCCGCGGCGTACCTCGTGGTCACCCGCGTCCTGCTCTGGTACGTCCACGCGCCGCGCACCGGTGCCCTGCCCACGGTCACCCGTACGGCCCTGGTCCGGCAGGGACTCGTCGGCGTCGCGCTGCTCGGCATCGCGCCGCTGATCTGCGTGGTCGCGGCCTCGACGCCGATACTGCTTCCGCTCTTCGCGATCCCCCTCGTCGCGCTCGACTCGACGCTGTGGATAGCGCGGGCCAGGGCCGAGGAGCAGCTGCGCGACCCGCTCACCGGCCTGCCCAACCGCCAGTGGCTCCTCGAACGGACCTGGACGGCCCTGGACGACGCCGAGCGGATCGGGGCGCGCTCGGCCCTGATGCTGATCGACATGGACCGCTTCCGGTCGGTGAACGACACCCTCGGTCACCTCGCGGGCGACCGCCTGCTGCTGCAGATCGCCGACCGGCTGCGGCTCGCCCTGCCGCGCGGTGCGGAGGCCGCGCGGCTCGGCGGTGACGAGTTCGCCGTCCTGCTGCCCGTCGCCGACTCCACGACGTCCGCCACCCGCGTGGCCCGGTCCCTCGTCGCCGCCCTCGGCTCACCCCTCGACCTCGACGGCCTGACGCTGGTCCTGGAGGCCAGCGCCGGACTCGCGGTCTTCCCCGACCACGCCATGGACGCCGAAGGACTGCTCCGCCGGGCGGACGTCGCGATGTACCAGGCCAAGCGGGACCGCACGGGCGTCGAGGTGTACGAGTCCAAGCGGGACTCCAACACCCCTGACCGTCTCGGCCTGTTGGGCGATCTGCGCCGGGCGCTCGACGCGGGCGACGTGGAGCTCCACTACCAGCCGAAGGTCCAGTTCGACGGACGGGTGGCGGGGCTCGAGGCGCTGGTGCGCTGGGTGCACCCCGAGCGCGGGAAGGTGCCGCCGGACGAGTTCATCGCGATAGCGGAGTCCTCCGGCCTCATGCCGCACCTCACGGAGTACGTCCTGGAGACGGCCCTCTGCCAGGTGGCGAAGTGGCAGGCGATGGGCCTCAAGGTCCCCGTCGCGGTGAACGTCTCGCCGCGTGACGTGCACACGCCCGGCTTCGCGGGCGCAGTCGCCGCACGCCTGGCCCGCCACGGGGTCCCCGCGGGAGCGCTCCAACTGGAGATAACGGAACACGTCCTCCTTGAGGACCCGCAGCGCGCCGCGGACACCCTGGCCGGCCTGACCGGCCACGGCGTCAAGATGTCGCTCGACGACTTCGGCACCGGGTACTCGTCCCTGGTGCACCTGCGGCGGCTGCCCGTGAGCGAACTGAAGATCGACCGCTCGTTCGTGGCCCGCCTGGCCGTCGACAACGAGGACGCGGAGATCGTCCGCTGCACCGTCGACCTCGCGCACTCCCTGGGACTGCTCGTCGTCGCCGAGGGCGTCGAGGACGACGAGACGTGGGAGCGGCTGCGCGACCTGGGGTGCGACGCGGTGCAGGGATGGCTGGTCGCCGCCGCGATGCCGCCGGACGAGACCACCGCCTGGCTGCGGGCCAGGGGCTCCCGCGGGTGGCGCCGACCGGTGGACGTCGCCGCGGAGGAGGCGGCCGCCGCGGCCGCGGCCGAGGCCGGGGCCGACATCGCGAAGTAGGCCGGGCGGGCCCCGCGGGAAGGCGGCCGGGCCAGGCCGAGGCAATCCGTTTCACGGGCATGGGGTGTGGCCCCATAGGATTGGGGCCACACACCACACACTCACCCCAGAGGATCGCCGCATGCCTGGCATTACGCGCGAGGAGGTCGCCCACCTCGCCCGCCTAGCACGTCTTGAGCTGAAGGACGAGGAGCTCGACCACTTCGCCGGACAGCTCGACGACATCATCGGCGCGGTCGCCCGCGTCTCCGAGGTCGCCGACCAAGACGTACCGCCGACCTCCCACCCGCTGCCGCTGACGAACGTCATGCGCGCGGACGAGGTCCGTCCGTCGCTCACCCCCGAGCAGGCGCTCTCCGGCGCCCCGGCCCAAGAGCAGCAGCGTTTCAAGGTGCCGCAGATCCTGGGGGAGGACTAACCACCATGACGGACAGCAAGATCGACATCATCAGGCTCACCGCCGCCGACATCGCCGCGAAGGTCGCCTCCGGCGAGCTGACGGCCGTCGAGGTCACCGAGGCGCACCTCGCCCGTATCGAGGCCGTCGACGAGAAGGTGCACGCCTTCCTGCACGTCGACCGCGAGGGCGCCCTCGCGCAGGCCCGCGCCGTCGACGCCAAGCGGGAGAACGGCGAGAAGCTCGGCCCGCTGGCCGGCGTCCCGCTCGCGCTCAAGGACATCTTCACCACCGAGGGCGTACCGACCACGGTCGGTTCCAAGATCCTCGAGGGCTGGATCCCGCCGTACGACGCGACCGTCACGCGCAAGCTGAAGGACGCCGACGTCGTCATCCTCGGCAAGACCAACATGGACGAGTTCGCCATGGGGTCCTCCACCGAGAACAGCGCGTACGGCCCCACCGGCAACCCGTGGGACCTCACCCGCATCCCCGGCGGCTCCGGCGGCGGCTCCAGCGCCGCCCTCGCCTCGTACGAGGCCCCGCTCGCCATCGGCACGGACACCGGCGGTTCCATCCGCCAGCCCGCGGCCGTCACCGGCACGGTCGGCGTCAAGCCCACGTACGGCGGCGTCTCGCGCTACGGCATGGTCGCGTTCTCGTCCTCGCTCGACCAGGGCGGTCCCTGCGCCCGTACGGTCCTGGACGCCGCGCTCCTGCACGAGGTCATCGCCGGGCACGACGAGCTCGACTCGACGTCCATCGACGCCCCGGTCCCGCCGGTCGTCGAGGCGGCCCGCAACGGCTCCGTACAGGGCATGCGTGTCGGTGTCGTCAAGCAGTTCGCGGGCGAGGGCTACCAGGCCGGTGTCGTCCAGCGCTTCCAGGAGTCCGTCGCGCTCCTCAAGGAGCTCGGCGCCGAGATCGTCGAGCTGGACTGCCCGTCCTTCGACCTGGCGCTCTCCGCGTACTACCTGATCGCGCCCTCCGAGTGCTCGTCGAACCTCGCCCGCTTCGACGCCATGCGTTACGGCCTGCGGGTCGGCGACGACGGCACGAAGTCCGCCGAGGACGTCACCGCGCTGACCCGCGAGGCGGGCTTCGGCGACGAGGTCAAGCGCCGCGTCATCCTGGGCACGTACGCCCTGAGCTCCGGCTACTACGACGCGTACTACGGAAGCGCCCAGAAGGTCCGCACCCTGATCACGAAGGACTTCGAGAAGGCCTTCGAGCAGGTCGACGTGATCGTCTCGCCCGCGACGCCCACCACCGCCTTCCCGATCGGCGAGCGCGCCGACGACCCGATGGCGATGTACCTCGCGGACGTGTGCACCATCCCGTCGAACATGGCGGGCAACGCCGCCATGTCGCTGCCCTGCGGTCTCGCGCCGGAGGACGGCCTGCCCGTCGGACTGCAGATCATCGCCCCAGCCATGAAGGACGACCGCCTTTACAAGGTGGGAGCCGCCGTAGAGGCCGCCTTCGTGGAAAGGTGGGGTCACCCGCTGCTTGAGGAGGCACCGTCACTATGAGTCCGATGACTGCCAAGGCCAAGGGCTTCAGGAAGTCGAAGCCCGGCGCGTACCTGTCGATGGCCACCACCGCCTTCGGGGCGGTCTCCGTCGTCAAGCAGGCCAGGATGGCCCGCAAGGAGAACGACACGCTCCGTCTCGTCGACGCCGCTGTCTCCGCCGCCGCCATCGTCACCGGTCTTGCTCTGCTCTATCGCGAGCTGAAGAAGCTCGGCGACGACGACGTCCTGCTGGGTTGAGAGGGAAAGTTTCACCGTGACTGTCACGACTGACCTGGTGTCGTACGAGGATGCCCTCGCGACGTACGACCCCGTCATGGGCCTTGAGGTCCATGTCGAGCTGGGCACCAAGACCAAGATGTTCTGCGGCTGCTCCACCGAGCTCAAGCAGGACGCCAACAGCCAGACCTGCCCGACCTGTCTCGGACTGCCCGGCGCGCTGCCGGTGGTCAACGAGATCGGCGTCGAGTCCGCCATCAAGATCGGTCTCGCGCTGAACTGCGAGATCGCCGAGTGGTGCCGCTTCGCCCGGAAGAACTACTTCTATCCGGACATGCCGAAGAACTTCCAGACCTCCCAGTACGACGAGCCGATCGCCTTCAACGGCTATCTGGACGTCCAGCTGGAGGACGGCGAGGTCTTCCGCGTGGAGATCGAGCGCGCCCACATGGAGGAGGACACCGGCAAGTCCACGCACGTCGGTGGCGCGACGGGCCGTATCCACGGCGCGTCGCACTCGCTCCTGGACTACAACCGCGCCGGTATCCCGCTCATCGAGATCGTCACCAAGCCGATCGAGGGTGCGGGCGAGCGGGCTCCCGAGGTCGCCAAGGCGTACGTCGCGGAGCTGCGCGAGGTCATCAAGGCGCTCGACGTGTCCGAGGCCCGGATGGACAAGGGCCAGATGCGCTGCGACGTGAACCTGTCCCTGCGTCCGCACGGGCGCAAGGAGTTCGGTACGCGTTCGGAGACGAAGAACGTCAACTCGCTCCGTTCCGTGGAGCGAGCGGCGCGCTTCGAGATCCAGCGTCATGCCGCGGTGCTGAACTCGGGCGGAACGATCGTCCAGGAGACCCGTCACTTCCACGAGGAGGACGGCTCCACGACGTCGGGCCGCATCAAGGACAACGCCGAGGACTACCGGTACTTCCCGGAGCCCGACCTCGTCCCCGTCGCCCCGGCCCGTACGTGGGTCGAGGAACTGCGTGCCGGTCTCCCCGAGATGCCGCGCGTGCGCCGCAACCGCCTCCGCGAGGAGTGGGGTGTCTCGGAGCACGACATGCAGTCGATCCTGAACGCGGGTGCGGTCGACCCCATCGTCGCCACGATCGAGGCGGGCGCCGACTCGGCGGCCGCGCGCAAGTGGTGGATGGGCGAGATGGCCCGCGCGGCGAACGAGTCCGGCAAGGCCCTGGACGAGCTGGGGGTCACCCCGGTGCAGGTCGCCCGGGTCGCCGAGCTCGTCGCCAAGGGCGACCTGAACGACAAGCTGGCGCGCCAGGTCTTCGAGGGTGTCCTCGCGGGCGAGGGCACGCCGGACGAGGTCGTCGAGAAGCGCGGCCTGAAGGTCGTCTCGGACGAGGGCGCGCTGTCCACTGCCGTGGAGGAAGCGATCGCCGGTAACCCCGGGGTGGCGGACAAGATCCGCAGTGGCAAGGTGGCGGCGGCCGGTGCGCTGGTCGGCGCGGTCATGAAGGCCACCCGCGGTCAGGCCGACGCGGCCCGCGTCAAGGAACTGATCCTGGAGAAGCTGGGCGTGGAGGGCTGACGCCTTTCCGTACGGACATGAAGCGGGGCGGCGCACCCATGGGGGCGC
>NZ_JBSGYY010000047.1:0-76264 GCF_053610705.1 Streptomyces sp. NPDC054872
CCCCTTCTCTCCAGCCGACCGGCTGGAGAGAAGGGGCGACGCCCTCCCTGGCTGCATAGACGCGCGGGGTGCAACACTGCCCCCCTCACGGGGGCGCGGGCGGGATGTATCTCAGGTGCCTCCAGTCACTTGTGTAGGAGCGAACAGCTTGCTCGATCGGGAAACTTGGTGGGGAGGTCGGAGCCTTAGGATCGCTTCTGGAGAAGAATCGAAAGGATTCGAACAGATCGCTTTGATCTGATTCGGTCTCTCAGGCCGCCTCGGCCGCTCTCGGTGCTGCAGAACCGGTGGCGTTCTGATGCCGCTCTGTCTGGCGCGGTTTGAAGAAAAGACAGGGCCAATCCACGCCAAGTGTGCGGGGTCGGGCAAGTATGTGTAGGCGTGCGCCTATTGCAAGGGCAGTAGCGCTCACGTAAGCGGCTGGAGGTACGAGTGCAGCAAGGCTGAATGCCGCACGGAGTCGGGGTCCCTAGTGCTGAGTACGAGACGAAGAAGCTCTAGTCGATCGATCTGAGTGTGAAGCGGGGGCCGATGCTCACAGGGAATGGCCGGGGGAGGATTCGCGGGCGAGAGGCTTGTCGGGTTCAGGCTGGAGAGGAGTCTGACTACCGGCGCGTCGTCCTGCGGGTCTGGGCCGTCCCAGGACGACTCCGACCAGGACGAGTGCCAGTCCGCACAACTGCTGGCCTGTCAGTACATCTCCGGCCACTCCCATGCCGAGGAGCACGCCTGTGACAGGGTTGAGCAGTCCGACCAGGCCCACGGTCCCTGTGGGAAGGTGCCGTAGCCCGGTGAACCAGGCAGCGAAGGCCAGCGCGGTGGCGACGAGGGTGACGTAGCCAAAACCGAGGAGCGCCAGTGCGGAGAGTGCGGGCGGTGGGCCCTCCACGGCTGCGGCGACCGGCAGCAGGAACAGCCCTCCGGCGGTAAGTTGCCAGGCGGTCGAGGCGAGCACGTCAGTGCCGGTGTTGTTCCACCGCTTGGTCAGGATGTGGCCGAAGGCCGACACGAGCATGGCCCCGGCTGAGGCGAGGACTCCCTGCACCCTCACGCTTCCTGTTCCCGTGAGCAGCATGAGGCAGACCCCGCCGAGCCCGATCGCGGCTCCGGCCAGGTGCGCGATGCCTGGCCGCTCGGAGAGGAGGGCCCAGGCGATGAGCATCATCGCCAGCGGGGACATCGCCATTACGGTCGAGGCGACGCTCGTTGGGAGGAGCTGTGAGGCGGCGTAGACGAGCACGAAGAACACGCTCACGTTGAGCAGCCCAAGCACTGCGGACCGCCACCACCACGCGCCGTGCGGTCGCTGTCTGCGCAGGCCCAGCAGGACGAGTCCGGCGGGCAGCGCCCGCAGGGCCGCCCCATAGAGGGGGCTGTCGGGTGGCAGGAATTCATGGGTGACGTAGTAGTTGGTGCCCCAGGCCACCGGTGCGACAGCGGTCAGGGCGACCCACCGTATATTACCTTCCATGGAAGATAATATAGCTTCCTGAGAAGCTACCATGGGGGCATGGACGATCCGCAACGGCTGGACCGCGTGGCCCGCATCCAGGCCGACTGGCGCCGTGAGCGGCCCGACCTCGATGTCTCCCCGCAGGGTGTGATTGGCAGGCTGCACCGGCTGGCCGACCATCTCACCCAAGAACTGAACCTCGTTTACGGGCGCTACGGACTCAGCGAGGGCGAGTTCGACGTTCTGTGCGCACTGCGCCGCGCCGGTGATCCCTATGAGCGCGCGCCCGGCGAACTCGCCGCACACACGATGGTCACCACCGGCGCGATGACGAAGCGGATCGACCGTCTGGAGAGGTCCGGACTCGTCACCCGCCGACGTTCCGACGACGACCAGCGCGGCCGGATCGTGGCCCTCACCCAGCCCGGTCGCGAACTGATCGACCAGGCGTTCACCGACCACATGCGCAACGAACACCGCGTACTGAGCCTGCTGACGCCCGTCGAGGCCAAAGGACTTGAAGTACTGCTCACCACTTGGATCTCGCACGTGGAATATCCGCGTCCATCCGACAACACATGACCCGACCGGATCCGAGAGGACGGGGCGGATGGGGGGGAGTCTCCAGCTGGCGAGACGGCTCCGTACACGCCTCGCGGAGCCCTGGCCAGTGGGGATGCCTTGGCTGCGGTGATGTGCCGCCCCATGAATGGGGGCGAGGCGGGCGACGTCCTCGTCGCGGCGTTGAGAAGCAGACCTGGGGCTACCTCGACGCCCTGAACTCAAACACTACCCGCACGGCTACCGCGCTCCAGAGGTCTAGGCTGCTGTCCTGAACAGCGGTGATGCGCTGACCACTTGAGCTCACCCTCGGTTGCCGACACTCACCGGTTCGAAAGCGCACGCCCCAACGCCCCACAGCTGGCGACGGTGGAGCGTGACGCACCCTGCGGCTTCGAGCACAGGGGCAGCCTCCGAAGTTCCCGAGATTCTGACAGGTCCGCGATCTACAACCCCTCAGAGTGAGGGCAACAAGTCCGGAGTCTGCGGGTGGTTCAGACGGCGCAAGAAGGTGAGAATCCCGGCATAGCCTTGAGCCCATGAGTAGGGGGCTTCTCTGAAATCGCTATTCGCTATAAGGCGAGGGGCGTCATCGGGGCCGTGGCTGCGTCGCATGAGGTGTCGTGCAGCCTCTTGCGCAGCATCCCAGTAGCGTTCTTCGTTCGTGTCGAATGCCATGTCAAGCAACATCGAACCGATGCCTGCCGTTCCACAGCATTGCCCCGCAGTGCCCATCCTCGGGATCCACTCTGCAGAGGCCAGCGCTGCAGTCTCAGCAGCTTGAAGAAACTTTGTGTCCCCGAAGATGATCCAAGCATGCCTGAGCGGACGGACCAGACCGGTTAGCCCCCTGCACCAGGACGCGGCCATGGGGGAGGCCGAGGGTGCTCCAGCTGCGTTGCCCAGGGACGGTACAAGGTCTGCCAGAGCGCTCACACGCTCGTAGGCGGCGTCGCCGACCTTCTGGTCGTTGCTTCGCGCCGTCAGCAGAACGAGGAAGTCTGTCACGCCGACAAAGCCGTGTGCGTAACCGAAATCCGTGCTGCGACCCAGGCTGGTCTCAGCATCCGCCGGCACGGCGGCCAGCTCCGATCGTGCGACCAGTGATTGTCCCACCGCGAGAGCACGCTCGAAGTCACCGGTCATCAGATGCGCCATGCCGACCCCTGCATGACCCGCGATCACGTCATAGTCGTTGGGGTCTTTGGGGTCACGGTCTGCCTTCAAGGCACGCATAGGAGACTGCGACTGAATGCCCGCGGCCTCGGCGACATGCAAAAAGACTTCGGTGCCGGTCCTGCCGGAGAACAATCCCGGCGGCAGGGCTACGGCCTCGACGGCATCACGAGCGTGCGTGACAAGCTGCCCGAGAGTACGCAGCGTCCCAGGCTCATTTTGGTGATGCAGAAGCTCAAGGCCTATTCCGGCGCTGCCCGTATAGAGGCTAGCATCTACTGCTGCGAAATCGTTCCGCTCGCCCCCGGAAGTATGATGCCTGCTGCCGTCATTAAGCAATAGCTCGAGCACCTTCCGTTGCAACAAGCTAACAGCATCTGCACTTACGGGAGGGGCTACGGGTTGTTTTGCCGGGATGGTCCAAGATCGACAGGTGAATACCTGCAAAGCGTGGGAAGCCCTCGACGCGTCACCGGAGAGCAGGTCGTCGATGGCCGCCACGAAACCACTGCGGAGGTTGCCGTAAATTGCATGGAGAGACTGCACCATGCGGATACGTGCCAGTTCCCGGGAAACTTCTCCTGCCAGAGGCGGCAATCCTGTCGCTGCGAAAGACAGAAGCATTCCCAATGCGAAGTGATCATCCTTCACATGAGCTTCTTCGGATCCGTCCAATTGTCCCTGCGGAGCATATCCGGGAGTCCCACCTGGTAGCGTCAGGCCGTCGAGCGCGGAGATGCCAAAATCGATGATGGTGACGCGTCCCTGGTCAAGCACCACGTTCCGTGGCGTGATATCCCTCATGATCACTCCGCGTGAATGCAGCTCATTCAGTGTAGTGACCAATTCTGACGCAAAATGAGCGAATTCCTCGTCGCGATCAGAGATACTGGACTCTCTCGGCAGCATGGAGCCGTTCTGCCATATGTGATTCAGCAGATTATTTGGACCGGCGTCCGTCGTAGCCAGGTATTCGTCGTCGCCGTGCGAGAAATGATCAAGAAGCGAAGGGGTGCCGTTGATGCCGGCACAGGCTTCGAGGATCCGTCGTTCGTTACGGAGGCGACTTCGCGAATCCGTTCCATGGCGGTCCTCGGCTACGTAGGCTCTCGCCATTTTAACGATAACCGTAGATCGCTCTTCGCTCTCTACGTCAGCAGCTCGGTACACATTTCCCCGGGCTGATTCGTAGAGTCCTTCCAGTACCTCGTAACGCCCACCAAGCAGGGCCGACGGAAGCGTGGCGGGCGAGTTGGAGCTGGTATCGCACTCCGGCTGTGGGAGGAACGGGTCCACGGCCCACGAGGGTTGCTCGTAGGTAAGCGTGGCCGCCGCATCGAATACTTCGCCTGCCGGGCCGTGCAAGCGGACAACCAGAGTGCCCTGCGGTCCTGCATGCCACTGTGTCCGAAAGGGCCCGTAGCGGTAATAGACCGGTGCCTGGGGACTCACCCGTCTGTCACTGAGTATGCGGGGTCCGTTATGCCCTGCCAAGAATTTCGCCAGATCGCGACCGATGCTCTCGACGCGTGTCTGATCTGGATAGATCGTGACAGCCTTGCCGACTGCTGCAGGGCTGCTCTGCCCGTTGTTCAAACGGCGCAGAACACTTTCAGAACGCGCAATTTTGAATTGCACGCGCTGTTCAAGTAGCCAAGGGAGGAGGATGTCCGATAGACCACGCAAGGTTGCTGCACGGGAGGAGATGTGTATCTTCCATCCGTGATCAGGCAAGGTTGGTGCAGGACGTGGGGTCACGCGAACCCACGTGGGGCCTATGGACAAGGAGTGACCCGAGGCGCCGGCCGCATTGATGAGTTCCCGCAGCGCGCGCTCTGCAGTCCAGTCAGTCACGGTCGATCTCCCTCGGGGCATCCTGTTGAACCTCGCGATTGCGCTATACGCCGATTAGCTGGAGGAAGTGTCAGCTGGTGTTGCCCGTGCCCATGCAGGTGCGGTCACAAGCAGTGATCGGGCACTTGTCGGCGCTTGCCTGAGTTCCGTCGTTATCGGCAAACGAAACCTCCGGTTCCATCAGCAGGGAACCCATCTGGCGGGGGGTGAGATTGGCGAGCATTTCCATGGTCACTCCTGTGCTTGAATTGCGCGGTGATGCACTGAGCTGTGTGTCGCGACATCTTGGAGCGTAGAGCCTGTTTCGCTGGGACGGCCACCGATCCAGACACGACGGCGCATATGCGCCACCCCAGTCCCGCTGAATGCACATCCCCATGGAAAGGACTCGCTGGGGCATGGTTTGCGAGCTGGTACCTGAATGGCGCTGTATTGACTCATACCTCATTAGGTGAGCTAAGAGTGTGGGCTCGAATGAATGATGCAATACCGGGTGAGGGCCGGGACGGGGGTTGCCAGCGGTCGGCACCTCGCCAACCTGCGGTTGCGATAGGCGCCGCAGCTGCCACCTCGACGGCCAGGGCGGCGGACCGCTGCTGCAGGCGGTGACGGTGGGGACGCCACCCCCCGGCCCTGGCGCGTCGCGTCGTCGACTCCGCCGCCCTGCTCGACGCGGCCGCCGAGCGGGCCGTGGCTTGCGGCGTGAATGAACTGATCAGCTGTGTGGAGGCCGACGCGACCGATCTGCCGAGCGAACTCGCCAGCGGAGTTCGATGGCGTGCTCTGCCATCACCTGCGCACTCGTTGGCTTCGAGGTGCGGTGGCGGATGTACTCGCTTTTATGCCGAAGAACGAGGCCAGTACGTTGGACATGGCGTCGGAGGTGTCATGCGAACCCTGGAGTTCGATCAGCCGGGAAGCCGACTTCAGTCGTCAGTGGCCTTTAGCTCCTCGGCCAGCGTTGTCAGTTCGATGCCGCTACCCAGTCGCTGAGCTCGTGGACGAGGAGGGCGACGCGGACGCCAGAGTCCGCAGTTCGCCGGCGAGGTCAACGGCCTTGTCCAGCGCGGGCCAAGGTCTACGCGGCGGTCGGGGCAGTGGGCTGCTCGGCCATCGGGGTGCGCCTCTTGGCCGAGGTCACCTGAATGCTGTTGCATCGGTCCCTCGTCCACCTGATGGGCAGTTCCAACTGGTGGATCCAGATCGGCGCGTTCGCGCGCGTCCTCCTCCTGGGGGGGGGGGGGCCGCAGATCCTGCGGGCACGCTCGTGAGGGAAACGCCCCAGTGAGCGAGTCAGGCGCATGGGCGGTCGGCCGCACGTGACCAAAGGGCCGCTGCGCGGATCCCTGGAGACGTCCCAGTGCTTCGCCAAGTGTGGGCCGTATGCCTTCCCCCGTGCTTCCCCGCATCCCGAGGCGTGGATCCGGCGAGCGTGGGCCCTTTCGGGGCCCACGCCGTGGTTTTGAGGGCCTTTCCTCGAGGACCGGTGGCTATGTCAGGACCTTCCTCAGGGCGGTGAGGGCGGACTCCAGTTCCTCCTCCGTGATGGTCAGCGGCGGAGCCAGCCGGATCGTGGAGCCGTGGGTGTCCTTGACCAGGACGCCTTCGGCGAGGAGCCGTTCGCTGATCTGCCGTCCCGTCCCGAACGCGGGGTCGATGTCTACGCCAGCCCAGAGGCCGCGGGATCGATAGCCCATCACACCCGCTCCGGTGAGCGCGGCCAGGCCACGGTCCAGTACGCCGCCCAGCTGGGCGGCACGCCGCTGGAACTCGCCGGTAGCCAGCAGGTCGAGGACCGCCGAACCGACCGCCGCCGACAGCGGGTTGCCGCCGAACGTGGAGCCGTGCTCCCCGGGCCGGAGCACAGAGAGGACATCGCGGCGGGCGACCACGGCGGAGACCGGCACGATGCCACCACCCAGGGCCTTGCCCAGGAGCAGGACGTCCGGCCTCACTGATTCATGGTCGACGGCCAGCGTGCGGCCCGTGCGCCCCAGGCCCGACTGGATCTCGTCGGCGATGAAGAGACATCCCACGCGCCGGGTCAGTTCGCGGACACCGGTGAGGTAACCGTCGTCGGGGATGACGACGCCCGCCTCGCCTTGGATGGGCTCGATCAGCACCGCGGCAGTCGTCTCATCCACAGCGGCTTCCAGGGCGGTCAGGTCGTTGTACGGGACGACACGGAAGCCCGGCGTGAAGGGCCCGAATCCCGCGCGTGCCGTCTTGTCCGTCGAGAAGCTCACGACCGTGGTGGTGCGCCCGTGGAAGTTGCCGTCGGCGACGACGATCGTCGCCTGGTCCGGCATGACGCCCTTGATCTCATAGGCCCATTTGCGGGCCACCTTGACGGCGCTCTCCACGGCCTCGGCGCCGGTGTTCATCGGCAGGACCATCTCGAGGCCGGTCAGCTCGGTCAGGCGCTCGGCGAAGCCGGCCAGCCGGTCGTTGTGGAAGGCGCGTGAGGTGAGGGTGAGTTTATCGAGCTGGCGGTGCGCGGCTTCGACCAGGGTGGGGTGGCGGTGCCCGAAATTGAGGGCCGAGTAGCCAGCCAGCATGTCGAGGTAGCGGCGGCCTTCGACGTCCTCGACCCAGGTGCCTTCCGCACGGGCGATCACCACGGGAAGCGGATGGTAGTTGTGTGCGAGGACCGGGCCTTCGGCGCGGATGAGCTGTGCCGAGGACTGTGTCTTGGAGGTACTGCGGGGCGCGGGGGCGGTGATGGGGCTGGTCATGAACGGATCTCCTGGGTGCAGCACTTGATGCCACCACCGGCCTTGCGGAGCTCCGAGAGGTCGACGGGGACGGGAACATAGCCGCGGTGGGCGAGCTGGGCGATGAGGTCGTGGGCCTCCCGAGCGACGAAGACATGGCGGCCGTCGGACACGGAGTTGAGGCCGAACACGAGGGCGTCCTCCTCGGTGGCGATCACCGCGCGCGGGTAGAGCCGCCTGAGGACCTCGCGGCTGCCGGGGGAGAACGCCCCCGGGTAGTAAGCGACGTTGCCGTCGCTCTCCACCGCATCGTCTCCTTCGTCGCCCTCATCACCGAGGAAGAACAGCGTGGTGTCCAGGTGATAGAAGCGGGGGTCCACCAACTCCAGGCTGATGACCGGTCTACCGAAGAACTCCTGTACCTCGCGGTGGGCGTCTCTGTGTGTACGGAAGCCGGTGCCGGCCAGGACGAAGCGGCCGGCCGGCACGAGATCGCCCTCGCCCTCGCAGACCGCTTCAGGACGGCGGACGTCGTACCCGGCCGCTTTGAACCAGGTCTCGTACGCGACCGACTCCGGCCGCCGCTCCGGGGCGTGGAAGGAGGAGCCGAAGACCCGGCCGTCCACGACCACCGCAGCGTTCGCCGCGAACACCATGTCCGGCAGGCTCTCCACCGGAGCCAGCGTCTCGACCGTGTGGCCGTGGTCGCGGTACGTCTGGACGAGCGTCCACCACTGGTCACGGGCCAACGCGCGGTTGACTGGAATGGCTGTGTTCATCCAGGGGTTGATGGCATAGCGCACATCGAAATAGCGGGGTTCGCACATCACATAGCGCCGGGGTTGGCGACGCATGGGGGGGCCTGCGGGCACAGGGGATCCCTCCGCTTTCTGCCGGTGACGACGGGGATGGTTACACCGTAGGAAGCGGCTGATACGCACGACAAGAACGAAAAGCTGCGTGCATATGCAGGAATGCTGCGCAGGACAGTGGCTCACGGCAGGTTCACTGCGTGGCTGGCCTCCCGCCGGTGGGGGTGTCCGGCGCCGACTCACTGGCTCCCGCCTCCGGGCTTTCCGGCAGCAGGTGGGACAGCACCATGTAACTGATCGTCTTGCGAATGAAGGGCTCGCTGCGGATCCGCTCCAGCACTTCCTCGAAGTGGCCCACGTCGGTGGCCCTGACGTGCAGCAGTGCGTCGGCGGCCCCGGTCACCGTTATGGCCGCCGCGATCTCCGGGTACTTGCGGGCCACTTCCGACAGACGCCGGGGCGGCGCCGCGTTGTCGCAGTACACCTCGATGTACGCCTCGGTGCGCCAACCGAGCGCAGCCGGCCGGACGGTGGCCCGGAAGCCCGTGATCACATCGGTCTTGCGCAGCCGATCCACCCGCCGCTTGACGGCTGTGGCCGACAGACCGATCTCCGCGCCGATCTCGGAGAAACTCGCCCTGGCATTCGCCATCAGGGTCGCAGTGATCTTCCGGTCAAGCTCGTCGAACGGCGTGGACTTGGCGGTCATGGCAGCAGCTCTTCTCCTAGGTCCCGCCCCGGTACGGGGCCTTGGCCCCATCCTGCCGGAGCGCCCCACTACCGAGCGGAAGCCGGGCTGACGCGGCAGCGGAAAGGCCAGCGGCGTCTCAGGCGACTCGTCCGTCCCACCGCGAAGACCAGAGTCCCAGGCGGCCATGAAGCGGCCCAGCTTGGTGACTTCTGCTGAAGGACGGCCGCCCATGCCTCGGGCGGCTGAGTAGCAGCGGTAGCCACCGAGTTCGCCGGAGCTCCGGTTGCGGCGAACGAGCAACAGGCCGCCGCTACCGGAGCACCGGCCAAATTCTGTTGATGCCGAAGAAACCATCCGGCGCATCATCGCCCCATCGCCTGGGGGCTTAGTGATCTGCGTCGTACATCCTTCGGGGTTGATCATGCTGCCACTGCGGCGGAGGATTCCTCTGGGTGATCGGCGGTGTGCCGGTCGAGCCTGGCCAGCAGATCATCGAGGTCGACGTGGTGAACTTCCACTGGAACGGTTGTGTTGTAGCGCTGTTCGAAGGCTCGGAGTCGGTGCTCGGCCTCGATGAGGTCGGTGAAGTCGTTGGGTGAGATGACCTTGCGCTGCACGGCTGCGAAGAAGATCTCCACCTGGTTCACCCAGGAGGCATGCACCGGGGGTGTGCACCTGCACCGCGTTGGGAAACGCGTCGCTCCTGCGGGATCCCCCTCACCGCCCGGGCATCTGACCAGACGGCCCAGTTCTCGTATCGCTGCCGTCACCCGACATCTGGCACTGCGTAGCACCGGTGAGTGCTGAGGATTGATCACGGTGCGGCAGCCTGATCCATCAGCGGTGGTTTTGCGCGCTACATCAACGGGTGGCCACGTGCTACCGACCGACCTCGGTCTGGTAGCCGCCGAGGCCGACGGGCGCGCCGTCGGTGCGGCATGGCTGAGGTTCTTCACCGAGGATGAGCCGGCCTACGGCTTCGTCCATGCCGACATCCCCGAGCTGGCGATCGGCGTTGTCGCTGATTGGAGGGGGCGCGGTGTGGGACGTGCGCTGCTGCGGGCGCTGGCCGACGCCCGCCCGACAGCACGGTTTGGAGTCCGTCAGCCTCAGCGCGGAACGCGCTAATCCTGCTGCCGCGCTCTACTACGCGGAGGGCTACCGGGTGGTCGAGAGCCGGGACCATGCGGACACCACCATGCTGCTCGATCTGCAGTAGGCCAGCTGCAGACGACAGGGACTACACAGACTCCGGAGTGAACCTCCGACGCATTCGAGACGCAGACTACTTATCGGTCCGGCGTCTGATACTCCGCGGACGCCGCGAAGAGGGTTGCTCCCTCGCCGTAGTGCGGTATGCCCGGACGTATCGCCCTGTGGGCTGGGCGCGACTACCCGCTGGCACCTTCGTTTCACTGTCCAGGGACACAGCCTCACCGAGACACTCAGCTTCGTCACCGAATTCACCGTTGCTGCGCAATATCGGTCGAAATCGGGTGCCTGGGTTGGGGGTTGGCGTGAATACGCCAGTAGAAAGATCGGGGGTGCCTTGGTTGCCCTGGGTTTCTGCGGTCCCGTTCGTAAAAGGCCGTGTCAGAGGGCTGCCTATCGGCTGGACGGGACTGAAGGGACCGAAGTCGAAGGTTGTCTTCATGGGGGTGCGCGTACGTGCTCGCGGCTGTCTGTGCAGACCTGTGATGCAGGCGTGTCGTATCTGCCACTGTGGGTCCTGTCAGTCCCGTCATAGCCTGCCGCTACGACCTTGACCTGCTCCTTTGCAGCCACCGCTGGGAGCGGGACCGAACGCGTCGCGTGCGGCGGGACTCATCCTTTGTCCCGCTCTGCGGCGGGATTACGCAATCGGCGGAACTTTGAACGGCCGTCGCGGTGACAGGAGATGGCTGAATCGTGCGCTAATCTCTGTGCCGCATGTGAAACCGTCAGTCCCGTCAGTCCCGTGAGTCACGGCTTAACCGTCAGCCGGTAGCGAGTTAAGGAGGGCTGAGTGTGAAGACCCATAAAAACACCGGTGCAGAGCAACGCTGCGAGCACTGGCGCGCCCGTCCTGAACCGGGCGCGCGCTCAGGTCAAGCTCATATGGCGCGGGGGAGGCGGGCGGCCGTGTCGCCCCTCTGCCCCGCACCAGAAGAGAATCCCGGACGGCCGTGAGGCAGTCAGGCCCCCAAGCCCGGGCGTTTCCGTCCCAGGGCGAACGCGCCCGCTGACCCCGCAGAAATTCAGTCCAAGACTCTGCAGTGAGTCCTCTGCTGCACCCCCACACGCATTCGGCACGCCTTGAGCGCCCGGCAGCGCCCAGGCGTCAGCCAAGCGCCACACCAGGTGATCACTGATCCCGCCTTCTCCGCAGACGTCCAGCGCCCGTTCCACCTCCAAGGATGCTCATGAGCAGCGCCGAGCCCTCTTGCTTCGACGCCGTTGCCGTTGCTCACCAGATCCAAGAGCAGCAGAGCCTCGACGACCTCCCCCCGGCGGACTGGCAACCGCCGTTGCCGGCCCAACAGACGCACGCCACGCGGCCGCGCATCGGCGCGAGCGCGGGGGTACTGCCTGACGAACTCACCGACCGAGGGAACGCCAAACTCTTCGTTCGCATGTACAGCGATCGCTTCCGGCACGTCGAAGGGCTGGGCTGGTTCAGCTGGGACCAGTACCGCTGGCGGCGCGCCGGTGGAGAGAAGGCGGCGGTATGGGCGGCCGGCGACATGGCGGAGCAGATGCCACGGACCGATCCCTACGATGTGTTCAGCGACCGCGAGGTGGCCGTGCATCGACGGCGCACTCAGTCCACTGCGGGCATGAAGGCGCTGTTGCAACAAGCTCAGGCGGCCCCCGGTCTCAGCCTGGACCCGGAAGTCCTCGACGGCGACATATACGCCCTCTGCACGCCGGGAGGCGTAGTGGACTTGAGGAGCGGGGAGTTGCGGAAGCCGAATGCGCTCACGGATATGCACTCCCGCGCGACCACGGTGGGACCCCAGCGGATGCCGATCCCTCGGTGGCAGAACTTCCTGCGGGACACGTTTGGTGACGACGAGGTTGGTCTGGAGACAACCAGGTTCCTCCACCTCCTGCTCGGCTACTCCATCACCGGAGATGTCGGCGCCCAGATTCTGCCGTTCCTCTATGGTTCGGGCGCCAACGGCAAGTCGGTGTTGCTGGACGTGATGATGCAGGTGCTCGGGGACTACGCCAATGCCGCGCCGCCGGGCTTTTTGATGGAGAAGGGCAAGTTCGCCGAGCACAGCACGGAACTCACCGAACTTCACGGTCGGCGCATCGTGGTGTGCAGCGAGCTCAAGCCGAACGACAAGTTCAACGAGGCCCGGGTGAAGCTTCTCACTGGCGGAGACAAGATCACTGCCCGGAGGATGAGGCAGGACTTCTTCAGTTTCACCCCCACCCACAAGCTGTGGCTGCTGGGCAACCACCGGCCGGAAGTCCATACCGGCGGTCATGCCTTCTGGCGCCGTATTCGGCTCATCCCGTTCGAACGCAAGGTCCCGGACCGCCGAAAGATCGACAATCTCGCGGCCGAACTCGTGCAGGAGGAGGGCCCCGGCATTCTGTACTGGCTGATTGAGGGGGCCCGGGAGTACCTCGCCTCTCGTGACTCGCTCGCTGGACCGGCATCTATCCGGCTGGCGACCGAAGCCTACGAAAGAACCGAAGACCACATCGGCCGTTTCCTGGCCGAGCGCTGTACCACCGGCAGCGGGCTTGGGCCCCATCCTGAACTGAGAGTCGAGCAAAAGCTCTTGTACGAGACGTACGTCCGCTGGTGCGCCGACGAAGGAATCGGCCCGGCAACCAGCCGTGCTTTCGCCAGCAGGGTGCGTCAGGAACTCGGTCTGGTGTCGCCGACGGAGATGATCAAGAACAACAATCGCAAGCTGTATCCCGGCCTGGCCCTGCTTGCTGTCGACGGCGCTAGGGAGGACCCCCATCCGCCGCGGGCTAGCGGACAGGCAGTTGTATGAAGTCGCCGCGCTCCCTGGGTGGGACTGTGCACAGCCGTACGATGGACAGCGCCACCCCCGCACGGACCGCATCACTGGTTCCAACCCGGTTGGGTACACCGCATGGCAAAACCGGGGGCCGAACACGAAGAATGAGGAGGGTCTGCGGCCATGAGCTCGATGCTGCGCGACAGCCAGCTCACCGGTGAGAGAGAAGTCGTCTGGCTGGAAGAGATTGACGGTCTCGACTATGTCCGTCAGGCCCTGGACAAGGTGAACACCCGTCGTGGCAAACCGCGTTACGAACGGGGCGGCCGTCTTGTCGGTTACACCAATCTCGGCCCCCACGCCGACCGCGACGAAGACAGTGGGCTGTTCGCTCGTCGCACGTTCTTCCTCCTGCCGCACGACCGGCCGAACGATGCTTCTGGTCCCTATCAAGTGGGTGCGCCTGTCGAGGCCATCGATCCCAGGACCATTGAGCCGGGCAAGGTCGGCATCAAGACGCCTCGTTCCCAAAAAGGCTGTGCCGCGGAGAGGACACCGGCCGGCAGGTGAGTCCTGGCGCTGTTGATGGTGCGGCGGGGAACGCTTGGGTGAGCCGGTGTGGGCTGCCGGGTGAGGCCGGCGAGAGTCGGCGTAAAGACGACAGGTGGCCTTCGTGTGGTGCGGGGGAGTTGGTGCTTTCATTATCGTGGGCCCGCTAAGCATTTCCGGTCATGGGAGCGGGCCGCGGAGACATGCGTGCAGTCTCGGCGGCGGTACGAGAGCTCGGGCTACTTGGGCGCAGTCACGTCCAGGCTCTCGTCCAGGCCGAGGAAACCGAGATCGGCTAGGGCGCCGAGGGCCTCGATGGCGCGCGTCGGCCGCAATGGATGGTCGGGGATGCGTCGTTCACCGGTCGGGTGTGAGGGGTGGACTCTACGATGAATGCACGCTGCGCTGGGAGGCCCTCATGGAAGCGTGCGCTGTGCAGAGGCCACCAAGCCGCGCCACGGCTACCCACTCAAGAATCTCCCGCCGAAGAAGCCGCCGTCGCCTCCGCCGCGCAGAACCACCAGGTGCTTATTCTGGCGCTCAGCCACCAGCCCACCGGCATTCCCGTTGGGAAAGCCGTAAGGCCGCGCCTGCTGGAGATGAGCGCGGTGTCCTGCAGTACTGAACTGACCGCCGAGGGCCGCAGGGTGTGGGCTGTCCTCGACCTGGTGGCGTAGAGGCCGCGCGCTCGTGCCGGCAGAGTTTCCGGAGAGGCACCATGACCGAGCTGTCGCCCTCAGCGGATCCGCAGGCGGACCTCGCTGCCTTGAGGCTGGAGTTTCACCACGTCCACCAGCTCCTGGCCCCCGCTGAAGAGGGCATACAGACGTGGCAAGTCCGGGTGGTCGTCGGTGGCCAGCCGGTGGGAAAACTGCGCGCCACCCGCGGCCTGTACTGGAAGTCTGACAATCTCCGGGAGCGGATGGGCGACGAGCAAGCGTTTCTCGCCGTGGTCGCCGAGCAACTGCTGAACCCGGACGGCTCGCGCAGCCGGGAGCTCGAGGACTTTGCCGAGATGATCAGCGGTGTGCTGGTGATTGACCAGCTTCAGATGTCGGCGCCCTGGGACGATTCCCTGATCGTCGCCACCGTGGCCGCCAGCATCGTCGAACGGCTGACGGACAACTTCTACGCCGTGGTGTTCCCCCGCTCCGGAGCACCGGGCAGTGAGGGCGCCGCGCTGCTCGAGCAGGCTGGCATCCTGCTGAGTGCCATGCCGTTCTCCGACGAACTGCTGATCCTCGACACTTGTCAGGCCGCTCCCGAGAGAGCGACGCACAAGGTGCGCGACCTTCTGCGCGGGCGCGCTCGCTACGGGGGGATCGACTCAGCGGAGACGGACCGCAATGAATGGGAGGACGACGAGGACGGCCACCAGGTGCTCACTGCACGCACGGCCGTTGTGTTGTGTTTGGCCCTGAGCGCGCTTTCGAAGCAGGCGTGGCAGGAGGTGGCAGCGCTCGGGGACGAGCCGCTGCGGCGCGGCGCTGGCGGCCTGTTCGGCGCCCTGCCGCCGGTGACCCTGGGCCGGGACGGCCGCTGGCGGCGACACATGGCCCGGGCGTTCGACGACCTGGCCGCCGATCTTATAGCCGGAGCCGAGGTCAAGCCTCGCTGTACGGGTGAGGAGATGGCGCTGCACTTGGGCATTGCCCACGCCCGTGCCATGGAGCGCAACCGCCCGCGGCTCGTACGCGAAGCAGTGGGGGAGCTGCCCGCTCACCGACGGGACTACGATTGGGACGCCTGCTCCGATTGCCTATTCCAGGGCCGTGACGTGTTGATGCTCTTCGACGGCTCATTCGTCGGTTTTGAGGACAGCGACATTGGCCAAGCCATGGACAACCTGGCCCCGGCTGACTGGTTCGCACCGTTCGACTCCGTCCACGCCCGCGACCCCGCCCGTGGATTTCGCCACTCCTGACCACCCCGGTAAGGAGGAGCAGCCCATGTACGGGGTGTTGTGTGCCGGGTGTCAGGTGCTGACCACCCCGGCGCGACTCTTCCTCCATTCGGCTTCCTCGGGAGCATAGGCAGGGGGCTGAGGCTCCTGGTGCAAGGCGTCGCCGAGTAACTCCCCTTCGCCGCCGACAGCTTCGACCTGGTGCTCTGCGACTTCGGTGGGCTCAACTGGGCGCCCCCGCACAGTATTTCGGGCCGAACGCCATCGCCGATCACGACGGCGCGACCAGCTATCAGCTCACCTGAGGCCACTGGGTCAAAGTCCTGCGCGGCGCGGGCCTCATCATGATGACCTCATCGAGCTGCGGCCCGAAATCGGAACACGTAACGGCTACAACGAAACCGACCCGCCCGACTGGGCACGCCGCTGGCCGACGGAACTGTTCTGGGTAACCCACAGGCCGCGAGAGCTATTAACTCGGGTTGCCGTGCTGCTGCCTGCGCTGGGCGACGTGGCGCATTCCCGGAGGTAGTCGCTGTTGCTCGGCGTCGCGTCCTTCGGCCTCCCGGACAGGCGCCGAAGAAGCCCGTTGAGTTGGTCGAAGACGCCCTCTATCTGCCAGGCGGCGAAGTATCCGTAGACCGTCTCCCCTGGCGTGAAGCCGTGGGGCGGGTATGGCCAGGCAATGCCGGTGCGGTCGACGTAGAGGATGGCGTCCATGATGCGGCGCAGGTCATGCTCAGGCGGGCGGCCGATGTCGAAACGCTTGCCTCGGCCTCAACCCACCAGGTGATGAGTGTGGGCCCGATCAGTGTCCGGCGTGCATCGGAGAGGTCGCTTGGATAAGGACGGTGTCGCATCGCATTTCGGTTTTCGGTAGTACCGACGAGCAGGCCGCCTCCCTAGGGCGCAAACGAGGTCAACCGGGGGGGTGTTGGGATCAAAAAGGAGCAACGGAGCGAAACGGGTCACCGAACGACGACACGAACCCCTCGCCCTGCATCAGACAGGTCCCCGAGCGCCCATACCGGCTCAGCCTGTGAATCAACGCCAAACAACCACGCCGGACCAGAACGCTTCTTTTAGCGCCATGGCTCGGCACCTTGCTTCGGGGGACCGTCAACCGGCTTCCGAGGCCCCGGTGGCGCTGTCGGCTCGTTCAGTGCAGCTCAGTCGGTGATCGACGCCCGGAAGCGATACCGATCCCCGCGGTAGATGGCGATTGTCAGCTCCAAGGGGCGGGACTCCTTGTTGAAGGCGAGCTGGGTGGCGACGAGTACGGGCGTGTTGTCAAAGATTTCCAGCAGCCGCCTCTCCTCGTCGTCCGGTTGTCGCGCCTCGACCGAGTAGTCGGCGACACGCGGCAGTTGCGGGGGCGTGGCAGCGCGCAGCGTCGCGTACAGCGAAGCCGTGGTGAAGTCGGTCCCTGCGAGTTGTGGGCACAGGGCGAGGGGCAGCCGGTTGTGTTCGACGACGACCACCAAACCGTCGAGGAAGCGCAGCCGGCGCATTTCGAAGAGGGGAGTTCCGGGGCCGACCCGCAGCTCCTCGGCTTCCTGAACCGCTGCCGGCCGCACTCTGGAAGCCAGGACGGCCGTCCGTGTTGCGAGGCCGTGCTTGGCGGCGTAGTCGGCGAAGCCCTGGATCGTACGGCCCGCCGGGGCGGCGGGGTTGCCGACGATGCCCGGAGTGCGGGCACCCGCCTCGGTGAGGAACCAGCCCCGGGCGGGAGAGGACTCGATCATCCCGCGGGTGGCGAGTTCGTTCAGCGCGGCGCGGATCGTTACACGGGACACCTCATACCGGGTGGAGAGGGCTCGCTCGGAGGGGAGCCGGTCCCCGGCCTGTGCCCCGCCGGTCGCGATGTCGTCAAGCAGGCGGGTGGCGATGCGCACGTAGAGCGGAAGGGCGTCGTCGCTCAGCAGCCCTAGGGGGAGGCGGCGTGTCTCGTCCAGCGTAGGCATACCAGTAGCATACCAGTAGAAGGCCGTTGACGTCCCAGATTGCAGACCAGTAGGGTTCCAGTGATCTGGGTGAGCGAACATGCCCCCGTTTGCTGCCGACGTGCCGATCCCTGGAGGGGCCAATGTGGAGCCCGAGCCCACTGGACGAGCTGGTGAAGGGGCAGAAGGCCGGCGAGGCCCGCGGTGTCGCCTCGGTCTGTTCGGCCCACCCGCTGGTGATCGAAGCGGCCGTCCAGCAGGCGGTCGAGACCGGGAGCTTCCTGCTGATCGAGGCCACGTCGAACCAGGTCGATCAGTGCGGGGGCTACACGGGGATGCGCCCCGCCGACTTCCGGGAGCTCGTGCACGGGATAGCGGCGGAGCATCGTCTCCCGATCGAACGGATCGTCCTCGGAGGAGATCACCTCGGACCGAACCGCTGGCAGTCACTTCCGGCCGAAGAGGCGATGACAAAGGCACAAGAGCTCGTCGCGGCCTATGTCCGGGCCGGTTTCACCAAGATCCATCTCGACTGCAGCTTCTCCTGTGCCGGAGATCCCTCGCCCCTCACCGACGACATCGTGGCGGAACGTGCCGCGCGTCTGGTCCAGGCCTCGGAGGAGGCCGCGGGGCCCGGCGCAGGCCGGATCCGATACGTCATTGGTACGGAGGTGCCCGTGCCCGGCGGCGCCCACGAGACCCTGAACGGCGTCGCCCCCACCACGGCCGAAGCAGCCCGGGAGACCGTGAAACGCCACCGTGCTGCGTTCACTGCCCGAGGCCTGGCCGCTGTCTGGCCCAGGATCATGGCACTCGTCGTGCAGCCCGGTGTGGAGTTCGACCACGTGCAGGTCGTCGACTACCGACGGGAGCGGACCGCGCAACTGCGCACCGTCCTCGACGACGAACCGGACATGGTCTTCGAGGCCCACTCCACCGATTACCAGACCTCAACGGCCCTGACCGAACTGGTCGAAGACCACTGGGCCTTTCTCAAGGTCGGTCCCGGCCTGACCTTCGCTCTGCGTGAGGCTTTGTTCGCGCTTGCCACGATCGAGGACGAACTCGTCGACCCCGACCGGCGATCGCGTCTCGTATGCGTCACCGATGAGCGGATGCGCGCGCAGCCATCCTGGTGGCAGAGCTACTACGACGGCGGCCTCGTCCAGCAGCGCCTGGCCCGGCGCTACAGCTACAGCGACCGGATTCGCTACTACTGGCCTGATCCCGAGATCACCGCCGCCCAGAACCTGCTGTTCGACAATCTGTCGAGGCTGACCATACCGCTGCCTCTGCTCAGCGCTCATCTGCCCGACCAGTACCGGCGCGTACGTGCAGGCCGGCTTGCGGCCACGCCCAAGTCCCTGGCCGTCGACCGGGTCCGCGACGTACTGAGGGACTATGACCGGGCATGCCGCGTCAACGATGAGGAGTACGTGTGAACCCCGCTCTCAGCATCCTGCCCGCCGACGCCGGAGCGGAGCACACGGTCGCCGAGATCGCGCAGCAACCCGCATTGTGGCGGGAGGTCGGCAACATTGTGGCGGCACAGCGGACGGCGCTGGATGACTTCCTCGCCCCGCTGCTCGCTGCCGACAACGCGCGCATCGTGCTCACCGGCGCCGGTACCTCGGGATTTGCCGGCGAAGTGCTGCGGACCACACTGAGCAGGCACCTCGCCCGACGGGTCGACGCGGTAGCCACCACCGACATCGTGGCCGACCCGCACGCCTGCTTCGCCGAGGACGTGCCCACTCTGCTGGTCTCGTTCGCCCGGTCCGGCGACAGCCCGGAGAGTGCGGCCGCCACCGAACTCGCCGACCGCTGCCTGTCACGCGTGGCCCACCTGGTGATTACCTGCAACGGGGAGGGGCGGCTCGCGCGTGAGCACGGCAGCAGGCCGGCGTCCCGCGCCTTGCTGATGCCGTCCGCGGCCAACGACCAGGGCTTCGCGATGACGTCCAGCTTCACCTGTATGGTGCTCGCCGCCCTCCTCGCGCTCGGTCCGCATGCCACCGCGGACCTGGTCGGTGAACTCGCCGACGGGGCCGAGCACGTCACCGGCGGTGGCCTCGACGGGAATCTCGACGCCCTGCTGGCCCGGGCACCGCAGCGGTTGGTCTACCTGGGGAGCGGAGCCCTCAAGGGCCTCGCCCAGGAGTCCGCCCTGAAGCTGCTCGAACTGACCGGTGGTGCTGTCGTGGCGACCGCCGACTCCGCGCTCGGGTTCCGCCATGGTCCCAAGGCAGTCCTCACCGACGACACCGCCGTCGTGGTGTACGTGTCGAACAACCCGTATACGCGCCGCTATGACCTGGACATCGTCGCCGAGCTGCGCGCGGCTCTGCCGCCGGGCGGCGTGATCGCCATAGCCGCCCGCCCCGACGGGCTGCCCCTGGAAGGCACGTGGGTTCTCCCCGTTCCCGAGGACGCGGACGACGCCGCCTTCGCCCTGCTCGCCGTCGTGTGCGCACAGCTCATCGCCCTGCGTGCCTCCCTGATCAGGGGCATCCGCCCCGACAATCCGTTTCCCTCGGGCGAAGTCAACCGAGTGGTGCAGGGTGTCACCGTGCACCCGCTGCCGAACGACTGACACAGTCCTGCCCTGCATCCACACAGACCGATCGGAGGAAGCACGATGTTCCTGGGTGTGGATGGAGGGGGCACGAAAACGGCCTTCTGCCTCATCGACCCGTCCGGAACAGTACGGGCCACTGTGCTGGGTCCCAGTTCCTACTACCTCGCCGACCCTGCCGCGCGCGGGGTGGACCACGTCGCCCGCGTGCTGGGCGACGGCGTCACATCGCTCTGCGTGCAGGCGGGGATCCGGCCCGGGGACATCTCCTACGCATTCTTCGGTCTGCCCGGCTACGGAGAGGTCGCCGCGGACGTGACCGCGCTGGAAGCCGTGCCGTACTCGGTCCTCGGACACCACCGCTACCTGTGCGACAACGACATGGTCTGCGGTTGGGCGGGCTCCCTCGGCGCGATCGACGGCATCAACGTCATCAGCGGCACCGGCTCCATGGCATATGGGGAACGGTCCGCGCGGCAGACACGTACCGGCGGGTGGGGTGAACTCTTCGGCGACGAGGGGTCCGCATACTGGATCGCCGCCCGAGGTCTCAACGCCTTCTCCCGCATGAGCGACGGACGGCTCCCCGACGGCCCGCTCGCCGGGGTCCTGCGCCGCCACCTGAAACTCACCTCGGACCTCGACCTGGTGGACGTGGTCCTCAACCGGTGGCAGGGCCGGCGGCGTGAGATCGCCGCGCTGAGCCCGCGGGTGGCCGAGGCGGCAAGCCTCGGTGACCCGCACGCCGAAGCCATCCTGGCGGAGGCGGGGGACCAACTCGCGCTTCTCGTCGACAGTGCACGCCGACGCCTCGGCTTCGCCCCGAGCGAGACCGTGCCGGTCTCCTACTCGGGGGGAGTCTTCTCGTCCGAGGCCGTCCTCGCGTCCTTCACGGCCGGGCTGCGCGCCCACGACGCCGTCTACGACCTGCGCCTGCCGCTCTTCACACCGGTGATCGGGGCCGCGATCTACGCGGCCAAACGCGCCGGCGCCCCGCTCGCCGCATCCTCACTGGACTCCTTGCGGTCCGCTGACCGCCCACGCCGCACCGGAGAGACACCGTGAGGCCGGGCACGCTGCGCAAGGTGTCACACACCGCTTGGCTGTCCCGTCCAGGGCCGCGGAACGGCGCCCCCGCCTGGGCTACGGGTCGCCATGGCCCTTCCCTTCAGGTGAACCAGACAGCAAACCGACGAGCAAGGACCCCGTGATGTCTCTGGTTTCCACCGCAGATCTGGTCGCCCAAGCCGCCGACGAGGGACGAGCCGTCGCCGCGTTCAACGTCATCACGCTGGAGTACGCCGAAGCCATCATCGCCGGCGCCGAGGCGGCAGAGCGGCCGGTGATTCTCCAGGTCAGCGAGAACGCCGTCCGCTACCACGCGGGCCAAGTGGCGCCCCTGGCACGGGCGTCGGTCGAGCTTGCCCGCCTCAGCCGTACCGACGTCGCCCTCCACCTGGACCACGTCACCGACGCGGCCCTGCTGAGGCAAGCAGCGGACTCCGGCTTCTCCTCCGCGATGTTCGACGCCGGCGCACTGCCCTTCACCGAAAACGTCGAAGCGACGACAGCCGCCGCACGGTGGGCACACGCCGCGGGACTGTGGCTGGAAGCGGAACTCGGGTACGTGGGCGGGAAACCGGGCGCACCCGCCAGCGCGCATGCGGTCGGCGTGCGCACCGACCCCGATGAGGCCGCGGACTATGTACGGCGCACGGGGGTGGACGCACTGGCCGTGGCGGTGGGCAGCTCCCATGCGATGACGGAGCGCTCGGCGTCGCTGGACCACGCCCTCATCGAGCAATTGCACCAGGCCATACCGGTACCCCTGGTGTTGCACGGCTCTTCAGGCGTCCGTGACGAGGACCTGCGCAAGGCGGTGCGGGCTGGAATGACCAAGATCAACGTCGGAACGGCGCTCAATGTGGCCTTCACGGGGGCGGCACGCCGCGCCCTGCGGGACGATCCGGCCCTGACGGATCCGCGCCGATACTTCACGCCTGCCCGGGAGGCGCTGGCTGCGACGGTCCGGGACCTGCTGCACGCTCAGAGCGCCTGACCACGAGGACACCGCACGGGGTCCGGGTCGGCACGATCCCACGTGCCGACCCGGACCCCGTGCGCTGGGCCGAGTGCTGGCCGTGCCTCAACCGATGCGCTGAATCGCCGTGTTGCTGATGTGATAGCGGTAACCGGCGTCCCGGATGGCGCGGTCATGGTCGGGGCTAGTCCCGTGCGGTGTGCCGTACAGAGCCACGAACGCCGGAGCTTCCCGCCCGGTGGCTCGCTCCACGGCCCGGCGCGGCTCCACGATCTCCCGCTCGAAGTCCTCCGGCGTGATGATCTTGGTGATTTGCTCGTGCGTGGCCGTGTGCGGCGTGATGACGTGCTTCTGTGACAGGGCGGCGACCTGATCCCAGGACATGGCGATCTGCCCGCCGTGCCGCTCCTCCTCGACCAGGGAGATGTGGTGGGCGTCGGCGAACGCCTGTTGTTCGGGGACCGGACAGTCGATGAACTGGGTGATGACCGGGAACCAGGCGGTGATGCCCAGTTCATCGCAGAGGGGTGCGGCCACCGTGGCGTTGTTGAGGTACCCCTCGTAGAAGACGGGGATGAAGCCGGGGCGGTCGAGGTGCCAGACGCCCGTGGTGAAAAAGCGGTCCAGATCCTCCAACGTGACGGACCTGAAAGCGGCGGCGTAGGCGGTCAGTTCGGCACGCAGCTGGTCGGCGGTGGCGTGCGGCGTGTTGTGATAGTTGACGACGCGCAGGTGGCGGCCCTCACTCAGGGCTGCTGTGTGCTGTCCGAATCCGAGGCCGGTCATGCCTGCTTCTCCTCGTGGAGGTGGGTGGCTGCGAGGACGGTGATGACGGAGGCGAGTGCGGCGAGGTCCGCGTCCTCCGCCTCCGGCTTGAGCTGCTGCCGGTAGGTGGTGGTCAGTGCGGCCAGCTGAGGCCCCTCCGCGAGGGCGGCCGCGTCCGTGACCGGGGGTATGGACCCGGTGGTGAGGTCTTCGAGTGCCAGGAACATGGGGATGCCCTCGCGCTCCAGCGCCCGCTGCTCGCACTCGGCCAGCACTGCTCGTGGATCAGGGTGGGGTGTGTACTGCGGACTCATGTCGCTCTCTCCTTCGGTGGGATGGGACATCGTCAGGGCAGAAGGTGGGCGCCGGTGGATGCCGTACCGGGGTGTGGCCAGCTGACGAAGATCAGATCGGGGTGGATGCCGAGTTCCGCACTCAGCAGCGCCCCGGCGCGTTCGACGGCTCGGTGCATCATGGGGATGTCACGCGGGCGCCCGCGCACGACGGCCACCGCGCCGGGCGCCGTGGCCGTTTCCGCAACCGTGTGCTGGACGACCACCGCGTCCGGAGGCAGGTGGAGTGCCGCGGCGAACTCCTCGGCGAGCCGGCCGGCGACAGCGGCGGAGTCGAAGGCCGCAGCGACGGCAATGCCGCGGCTCGAGGCCGCGGGGGAGTGGGTCATGAGTTGAATGAAGGGCATGGTCAATCCACCACCACGGATCGTGAGAGGTGCTCCGGGGCGTCGCACTCCAGGCCCCTCAGGCGGGCGTAGGCGACCGCTGTGCGGTGCACCCTGACGAGCTCGGACTGCGGATCCCCGGTGGCGATCCGCAGCGTCGCCCCGGTGGCCTCCACCGCCGCGACGACGTCGGCGGGCGGTGGCGTCAGAGCCCAGACGAGGCTCCGAGGCCCTGCGCAGGCGATGGGCCCGTGCCGGTATTCGAGGGTGGCGTACGACTCGGTCCACAGTCGCGCGGCCTCGCGGCACTTCAGGGCGGCCTCCTCGGCGAGCCCCCGTCCCCAGCCGCTGCCCAGGAAGACCAGATGGTCGAAGTCCTCCGGGTCGCAGGGCTGCGGTTCGGCCAGGGCGGCGGCCGCCTCGGCGGGCAACGACGCGACGGCGTCCCCGAGAGAGGCACGCAGCAGGGTGAGGGCGCTGGTGGCGTACCGCGTCTGTACGACGGAGCGCTCATCGGCGAAGTCGAGGAGAACGCTGGTGTGCACAGCCTCGGTGATCGGCGAGCCAGGCGTGCCGGTCACCGCCACGGTGGGTATGCGGGCGGACAGGTCACGCGCGACGGTGAGCAGGTCGCTGGTGGTGCCGGACCGGGAGAGCACCACCGCGGCGTCGTAGCCGTCCCGGTCGTCCAGTTCCGTGGCGATGGCCGCCCTGGTGGTTCCGAGGCCGAGCTGCTGCCGCCGTCGGGCGTAGGAGTCGAGGATGTAGTACGAGCTTCCGCAGCCGACCGCGAGGACGCGCTTTCCCGGTCCTGGAAGGAGAGCGGTCAGTGAGTCGGCACGGTCGAGGACGCGCCGCCAGACCTCGGGCTGACTGTGGATCTCTCGCTCGGTGTGGAAGGCGAGTTGGACGGGTGATGCGGTCGGCATGGGCACTCCGGGTGAGGTCGTTCGGTGGGGTGGTGCTCGATGGGACCGAGCGCGGCAGGGCCTAGGGTGGCGTCGAGCAAGCGGGGCCGCGCAGTCGCTGTGCCTCTCGGTGCGTGTCGACCGGGCCCTCGCGCGGGTCGCCGGGTGCGGCGTGACCGCGCGCGCTGCGACGGAATGGTTCATGTGGCGGGTTGCCGCCATTCGGTGTTTTTTCGCCGCGCGGGCCCCCTGCGAGGAGAGCGAGACAGTGATGCATGAGCACGTCCTGGTCGTCGGTGGGACAAGAATCCTGGCCCCAGCAGTCCGCGCGCTGACTGCACGCGGCAGTGCGGTGTCGGTGGTGTCCCGTTCCGCTGACGCCTCGCGGCCCGGAGTGCCCTTGGCTTCCTCGGCACTTGTCGTCGCCGATGTCAGGGACACCGTGGCGTTGGGCGATGCCCTTCACCGATCGGTCCAACTGCGCGGACCAATCGCGCTCACGCTGGCTTACCAGCCGTTCGCGCCGCCATCGAGCTGGATGTTGCTGGCCGACCGTACGCAGGGGCCGCTGGTAGCCCTGTGGGTGAGTGCTTTCGCTGCTGAGGGGGCGGCGATGCCGCCGCTGCCTGACGGCCCGCGTGGGAGCGCCGAGGTCCGGCATCTCCTGCTCGGCTGGCACAGCGGCCCGAACGGCTCCCGCTGGCATACCCCAGACGAGATCTCGGCAGCGGCGCTGCGTGTCGCCGATCGGCACGAGAGCGCCGTACTCGGCCAGGTACGTCCCTGGTCCGCCAGACCCGGGAACTGAAAGTACGCCGCGATCGGCCACATCGCCTCCTGCGACGGGAAGGCCGGGCAACCTGCCTGTCGTCGCGAGCAGAAATGAGCAGAAACAAGCAACTGAAGGTGAGTCGCACCGTAGCCCTGCCGTCCTGCACGGTCAAGAGTTCATCCCTGGGTCGTGGAAGCAGCAATGGGCCCGCAGTTGGCAAAGTTCGGTGCAGATTATTGACGCTTTCTGGAAGAGGTTGATAGGAACGCCTCACATTGTTGAGGCCTAAGAGGAGGCCCCATGCATCTCAACCGTCGCCAGCTCCTCAGAGCTGCTGGTTCCACTGCTATCGGCATCGCCGCGGCCGGCACCCTGTCCGCCTGCGGAGGCTCCACCGGCGGATCGACTCCCGGGAACCTGACCTTCTCGGTCTGGGGTTCCGACGCGGAGATGGCTGCGTTCAACGCCATCGCACGTGCCTTCGAGAAGCGGCACACCGACATCAAGATCAAGGTCGAGCGGCTGCCCTACGAGCAGATGCGCACGACGCTCGACGCCCGCCTGCAGGCGGGCCAGGGCCCCGACCTGTTCCGCGTCACCTACAACGACATCGGCATCTACAGCTCCCAGAAGGTGCTGCAGGACCTCAGCTCCACGATCAACAAGAGCAAGGCCGACTTCATCGACGCCCTGTGGGCGGGCGTGCAGTACCAGGGCAAGCCCTACGGCGTCCCCCACCACACCGACACCTCGGCGGTGCTCTACAACAAGGAGCACTTCGCCAAGGCCGGCATCAAGGACGTGCCGACCACCCTGGAGGAGGCCTGGACCTGGGAGGAGTTCTTCGAGATAGCGCAGCGCCTCAAGGCCTCCACGGGTCACGCCGCTTTCGGTGTCAACTGGCAGCAGTTCGGCGCGTATCGCTGGTTCAACTGGCTCTGGCAATCCGGTGGCCGGGCCCTCAGCCAGGACGGCAAGTCGGTCGCCATCGAGTCGGCCGAGGCCCGGCGGGCCCTCGCGTTCACCAAGTCGTTCTACGACTCCGGGCTCATGCCCAAGAACATGCTCCTGAAGACCAACAACTCGCCCGACCTGGTCTTCCCCACCGGCAAGATCTCCATGGCCTTCGTGGGTGACTTCCTCCTGCCCAACCTCACCAAACGCGCGAAGTCCATGGAGTTCGGTGCCACGTTCCTGCCCCGCGGCAAGGGCGGTGCCGCGGCGGACCTCGGCGGCAACGCGGTGGCTGTCACCACGCAGACCAAGAACCCGGAAGCAGCGGCACAATTCGCTGCATTCCTGGCCGAACCCGAGCAAATGCGCTTGTTCTGTGAGAAGACCACCGTGCTGCCCGCCCGCAAGAAGCTGGCGACCGAACGACTCTCCTACGCCGTCCAGCCCGAGTTGATGCCAGTCTTCCAGGAACAGGCCACCGCCATCCCCGCCGACCTCACGAAGCTCGTCACGCTCCCCGGGTTCTCGGGTGTCAACGACGCGCTCGTGCAGCAACTCGAGGCCCACTTCGCCGGCGGCCAGTCGACCGAGAAAACGCTCACGGCGCTCTCCGCTGCCTTGAAGAAGGCGCTCGACGTCTGACCACTCAAGGGGGCCGCACCCCGTCCTCTGCCAGGACCTCCTGTCCTCGGCAAGCCGGAACATGCAGAGCGGCCCGCCGACCTCTCGACGAACCCCCGGACCCCCTCCGGCCGGCACACATCACGAACGAGGCACCGGCACCTGGAACGGTGCCCGGGGGGAGGGGGATACCCGTCGACGGCAGGGCCCTGGGCCTTGTTCAAGGAGTACAGCTCATGACTTTGACAAGCAGCCCTAAGCGGCCGGCGTCCGCCCGGGTGAAGGCACGACCTCCCTCGGGCGCACGCAAGATCCGCAGGAGGAGCACCCGCGAGGCGTGGACGGGCCTCGCCTTCGCCGCCCCGGCGGTCGTCGTGTTCGCGGTGTTCATGTTCTGGCCGCTGATCGAGGTGTTCTGGATCAGCTTCCAGAACACCAGCGGCTTCGGGCTCTCCGAGTGGGTCGGGTTCGACAACTACCGCGAGATCGTGAGAGACACCGTCTTTTGGCAGGCGCTGCTCAACACCTCCCTCTACACCGTGCTGTCCGTCCCGCTGTGCCTCGTCGCGGGCCTCGGGGCCGCCCTTCTGCTCAACCGCCCCATGCCGGGCCGCGGCCTGATCCGTGCCATCTTCTACATGCCCGCCGTCATCTCCGGGGTCAGCAGCGCACTGGCGGCCGCCTGGATGTTCAATGCTGACCTGGGCATCGTCAACAAACTGCTGACGGCGCTCGGCATGGAGGGTGTGGCCTGGCAGTCCCAGGGCGGACCGGCCATGCTCTCGCTGGTCGTCGTGAGCCTGTGGATCGGCCTCGGCTTCAACATGGTCGTCTACCTCGCGGCGCTCCAGGGCATTCCCCGCGAGCTGTACGAAGCCGCCCGGGTCGACGGTGCGAATTGGTGGCAGACCCTGCGCTCCATCACCGTCCCCTCCCTCGCGCCGACCACCTTCTTCCTCCTGGTCATCGGCATCATCAACAGCTTCCAGGTCTTCGACATCGTGTACGTCATGACCGGCGGCGGCCCCGGTAACTCGACGACGATGCTGGTCACTTACGCCTACACCGCCGGATTCGACCAGCGCCGGCAGGGATACGCCTCAGCGCTCGGGGTCGTCCTCTACGCCATCGTCCTGATCCTGACCGTGGTGCAGTGGCGCCTCAGCCGTCGCCGGGACGCCGTATGAGCACCAAGACCGGCCGTCACTGCCCCGACGCCACCTTCCACGAACCCGGTGTGCCCGCACGCAAGAGGAGAACAGCCATGGCGACCGCAGTGGTCACGCGCGAGAAGCGCGCGACCAGGGCACGGCTGGCCTTGGCCGTCACCGGAGCCCTGGCCATGCTCTTCCCGGTGTACTGGATGGTGGTCACCGCCCTGTCCACACCGGCCGAACAGCGCGACGCGGAGCTGCGCCTGTGGCCGTCGACGCTGAACTGGAGCAACTTCAGCGAACCTTGGGAAAAGTTTCCCTACTCCACGTGGATCCTGAACTCCGCTGTGATCGCGGTTGCGGCCGTCGCCTTGACGGTGGTCATCAACCTGATGGCCGGCTATGCCTTCGCCAAACTGCGCTTTCCGGGCCGGAACCTTCTGTTCATCCTCATCCTCAGCACTCTCATGGTGCCGGTCCAAGTGGTGATGGTGCCGCAGTTTCACCTCGTGGTGGACTTCGGGCTGATCGGATCGGACTGGGGCGTGATCCTGCCCCGGCTCGCCGAGGCGTTCGGACTGTTCATGGCCCGCCAGTTCATGATGGCGATCCCCGACGAACTGATCGAGGCGGCGCAGGTCGACGGCGCAGGACAGGTGCGCATCTTCACCCGCATAGTGCTCCCGCTGTGCAAGCCGTTGATCGCGGTGCTCGTGATCTTCACCTTCATGTGGCGCTGGAACGAGTTCGCCTGGCCCCTGATCGTGCTGAAGGATCCCGAGAGCTACACACTGCAGGTCGGCCTCCTGTTCCTGAAGAACCAGTACGGGCACGACTACGGCGCGCTGATGGCCATGTCCCTCGTGTCGATGCTTCCAATGCTCGTCGTCTTCGCCCTCTTCCAGCGGCACTTCGTCGAAGGCATGGCCCGCTCCGGCATCAAGTGATGCCCCCACACTCTCGGGAAACCCACATGATCAACGTCTGTGTCACGCTCGATTTCGACGAGGAGTGGCTCGCACAAGTGGCCGCCGTGTCCGACGGGATCGCCGTGCACAAGCACCTGGCCGCCTCCGCGGACGACATCCCCGCCGAACTGCTGGCCCGTACCGACGTGCTGTACACCAGCACCGCCTTCCCCACCGCCGAGCAGGCACCCCGGCTCGGCTGGGTCCAGCTCGACACGTCCGGCTGCGACCATGTCCGGAGCGCTCCGCTGTGGCAGTCGTCCATCCCTGTCACGACCATCGGCGGCGTCTCCCCGAAGCCGCTCGCCGAGTACGCGCTGATGATGATCCTCGCCCACGCCCACCACCTGCCCGCCACGGTGAAGCTGCAGAGCGAGCCCCGATGGCCCGACTTCGACCATCGCTGGAACCGGCTCATGCCCCGCATGCTGCCCGGCGCCACCGTCGGCATTGTCGGCTACGGCAGGATCGGCCGCGAAATCGGCCGTCTGGCCCAGGCCTTCGGCATGAACGTCATCGGCATGCGCCGGGGCGCAGGGCGCAGCGGCGAACGGTACGGGGAAGCTCCCGAGAACGCCGCCACCGAAGTCGTCGGAAGCGACGGACTGCATGATCTGCTCGACCGCTCCGACTACATCGTGCTCACCGTCCCGTACACGGACGACACCCATCACCTCCTCGACGCCAAGGCGTTCGCCGCCATGCGCCCCGGTGCCGCCCTCATCAACGCCGCCCGCGGCGGAGTCGTCGACGAGAGGGCGATGCTGGCGGCACTGCGCTCCGGGCGGCTCGGGTTCGCCGCGCTGGACGTGTTCGCGACCGAGCCGCTGCCCCTCGACAGCCCGCTGTGGAGGGAACCCAACGTACTGATCACCCCCCATGTGGCCGGCTTCTCACCCGCTTATCACGAGCAGGTCAAAGCACTGTTCACCGAGAACCTCCACAGATTCCTCGCTGGGCGGGAACTGCTCAACCTCGTCGACCGAAACGCGGGGTACTGATGCTGAGCGAGAAACGCAGGGACACGCTGCTGGCCTATGTGCGGGAGCACCGGTCCATCGGCGTGGACGATTTGGCCAACCTGCTGCGGGTCAGCGTCTCGACCGTACGGCGTGACCTGGACGAGATGCACGAGCGGGGTCTGCTGCGCAGGGTTCACGGCGGAGCCCTGTCACTGCAGACTCATGAGGCCCATGAGGAGCCCGTCAAGGAGCGGGCCGTGGACAACTCGGACGCCAAGCACCGCATCGCCGCCCGCGCGGTGGAACTGATCGAACCTGGCAGTACGATCCTGCTTACCGGCGGTTCGACCACTGCTCACATGGTCCCCCTCCTGGCGGAGGTGCCGGATGTCACCGTGGTCACCAACTCGATCGCCATCGCGCACGCCATCGGCACGATGCCGGCCCCCGTGCAGGTCCTCGTGCTCGGCGGACTCATGCGCACCGGGGAGCTGTCCCTGCTGGGCTATCTGACCACCCAGGCCCTGGCCGAGATCCACATCGACATAGCTTTCCTCAGCGCCTACGGAGTCGACCACGAGTACGGCATCCTCGGCGCCCATCTCGCCGAGGCCGAGACCGACCGCAACATGGTCGCCGCCGCCCGCCGGCTCGTCGTGCTCGCCGATCACAGCAAGTTCAGCCGTCGCAGCGCCGTGCGGATAGCCCCCAAGGCCGGCATCGACGTCCTCGTCACGGACCGGGCTACCCCCGAGGAACCGCTCGATGCCCTGCGCGAGCACTTGGTGGAAGTCCACCAGGTCTGACCCGCGCCGCCCAGTCGCCCTCAGGAAGGAACACACCTCATGCCCGACACCCGGGTCCTCGTACTGATCGGCGCTGGCAGCGCCGTCTTCACCCGCGGTCTGCTCGCCGACCTCATCTCCGCAGACGACCTCGGCTCCTGGGAACTGCGTCTCGTCGACGTCAACGAACAGGCGCTGTCCGTCGCTGAGCGCCTCGCCCAGCAGATGGCCACCGCCCGTGCGGCCGACGGCCGGATCACCGTTCGCTCCTCCACCGACCGCCGCGCCATGCTGCCCGGCGCCGACTACATCGTCACCTGCGTCGGCGTGGGAGGACGGCCCGCCTGGCAGGAAGACCACGAGATCTGCATGCGGCACGGAGTCTTCCAGCCCGTGGGCGATTCCGTCATGCCCGGCGGCATCTCCCGTCTCCTGCGCACGGTTCCCGTCATGGTGGACATCGCCCGGGACATCGCCGAACTCGCGCCCGACGCATTCTTCTTCAACTACAGCAATCCCATGACGGCGAGTATCCAGGCGATGACCCGGTACGCGGGAGTGGACGTCGTCGGCCTGTGCCACGGCATGCACCACGTTCAGCGGGAGCTCGCCGCCTTCGCGGACCTGCCCTTCGAGGAGACCTCCACCCTCTACGCCGGCATCAACCACCTCACCTTCATCTACGACTTCCGTCACAACGGCCGCGATGCCTGGCCCGCGGTGCGTGCACGCATGGAACGGGAACTGGCCGAGCCGGCCGTCCCCGCGGAAATCGGGTCGATCTGGGAGAACGGCAAGGCCTGGCACAACCCGTTCTCGTGGGAGATTTTCCGCCGCTACGGCGCCTATCCCGCCGCGAACGACCGCCACGTCGTGGAGTTCTTCCCCGAGCGATTCATCGGCGGCGCCTACTACGGCAAGACTCTCGGCGTGGACGCCTTCTCGGTGCCGGAGATCCTGGAGTGGGGCGAGAACCGCTACCAGGGCATGCGCGCCCAGGCCGACGGCGAGGTGCCGCTCGACGAGACGGTGTTCGACCGCTCGACCGGTGAGCAGGAACAGCTCATCGCGATCATCCGCTCGATCACCTTCGACCGTCGTGAGATGTTCTCGGTGAACGTGCCCAACCACGGCGCGGTGCCCGGTCTTCCCGAGGCTGCGGCCCTGGAGATCCCCGGCGTGGCCACCGCACGCGGACTGCGCCCCGTATCCGTGCCCGACCTGTCCGCCCCGCTCACCGCGATCCTGGCCCGCAGGCTCACCTCCGTCGATCTCGCGGTGGAGGCCGCCATGACCGGCAGCCGTGACCTGGCCGTCGAGGCGGTGCTCGTCGACGGTGCCGTGAGCGACCCGGATGCCGCCGCCGCGCTCATGGACGACCTGCTCAGCGCACAGAAGCGCTTCCTGCCCGGCTTCCGCTGACAGGGCCCGCCCCCCCCTTCGTACCCGAGGAGACTTCGTTGCGACTCGCGCGTATCCAGTATCCCGGCGGCCGCGTCTTCGCCGCCCGCGTCGACGGCCCCCTGGCCGTCCCACTCGTGGAGGAGCAGACGCATTTCATGGCGGACGCCGTCCGCGATCTGATAGCCGCAGGCACCGACCTCACCGCGCGCGACGCCGTCGCACCCGCCGTGCCGGTCGGCCAGGTGAAACTGCTCGGTCCGCTCGCAGCCCCCCAGAAGATCATCTGTATCGGCCTCAACTACGCCGACCACATCCGCGAGACCGGACTCGACGCCCCCACCACACCGCTGTCCTTCGTCAAGACCGCCCAGTGCCTCACCGGCCCCCACGACACCGTCACAATCCCGGCCGGCGCCACGGAGCAACTCGACTGGGAGGCCGAACTCGCCGTCGTCGTCGGCAGGGCCGCCCGGCACGTCACACCCGAGGCCGCGGTCGACCACATCTTCGGTTACACGGTGGCCAACGACCTGTCCGCCCGCGACGCGCAGTTCTCCGACGGGCAGTGGTTCCGGGGCAAGAACTTCGACGACTTCTGCCCGCTCGGCCCATGGATCGTCACCGCCGACGAGCTCCCCGACCCACACGCTCTCGCGATCAGCGCACGGGTCAACGGCGCCACCGTGCAGGACAGCTCCACCAAAGAAATGATCTTCAGTGTCGGAGAGGTGATCTCGTATCTCTCCCGGTACATGACCCTGAACCCGGGGGATGTCATCGCCACCGGTACACCCCACGGCGTCGGCATGGGACGCACCCCGCAGCTCTGGCTGGGCGACGGAGACGTCGTCGAGGTCGAGGTCGAGGGAATCGGCGTCCTGCGCACCCCCATACAGATCACCGCATCGACGACCCCCGAGGAGCGCCCGTGACCATCGCCGAGGACCCTGACCGCGCACCGGCCCGGGCCCACCTCTACGCCATGGGCCTGTCCGACGAGGACATGCGCCGACCTGTCATCGGTATCGCGTCCACCTGGACGGGCACGATGCCCTGCAACCTCACGCACCGCGAACTCGCCGCCCACATCGCCGGGGGAGTGCGCCGCGCGGGCGGCACGCCCATGGAGTTCAACACGATCGCCGTCTCCGACAACCTGACCATGGGCACCCCCGGCATGCGTGCCTCCCTGGTGAGCAGGGAGGTGATCGCCGACTCCATCGAACTGATGGGCCGGGCCCACCAGTTCGACGGCATCGTCGCCATCGTGGGCTGCGACAAGACCGTGCCTGCCGCGATCATGGCCCTTGCCCGGCTCGACATCCCCGCGGTCGTCCTCTACAGCGGCAGCATGATGCCCGGCCGGTGGCGTGGGCACGACGTGACCATCCAGGACATGTGGGAGTCACTCGGCGAACGCGCCGTGGGTCGGATGCAGCAGGCCGATGTCGACGACCTCGCTCGGCATGCCTGCCCCGGTGCTGGCACCTGCGCCGCCCAGTACACCGCCAACACCATGGGCTCGGTGGCCGACTTTCTGGGCCTCGCTCCGTTCGGTGCCGGTGACATCCCTGCAGTGGCGGAGGAGAAGGACGAGGCCGCGGCACGCGTCGGTGAGATCGCGATGCGGGCCGTACAGGAAGGAGTCCGCCCCTCGGACATCCTCACGGAAGACGCCATGCACAATGCCATCGTCTCCGTCGCCGCCATGGGCGGCTCCACCAACGCAGTCCTGCACCTGTTGGCCATCGCACGCGAGGCCGGACTGCCACTGCGGATCGACGAGATCGGCGACATCTGCCGCCAGGTGCCCATCGTCGCCGGCCTCAAGCCGAGCGGCTCCCACACCGCAGCGGACCTGTGGCGGGCGGGTGGCACCTCGCTGGTGGCCAAACGTCTCCTGGAGGCCGGTCTGCTGCGCGAGGACGTCACCCTCGTCGACGGCCGCACCTACCGGGAAGTCGCCGACGCCGCGGTCGAAGCCGCGGGTCAGCAGGTCGTGGCCACCGTGGCCGAGCCGGTGAAGCCCCCGGGCGCACTCGCCATTCTCCGCGGCTCCCTGGCTCCCGACGGTTGCGTCCTCAAGCTCGGTGGTCGCCCGGACTTCCGGCGCGAGGGCCCCGCCCGTGTGTACGACTCCGAGGAGGCGTGCTTCACCGCCATCCAGGCCGGCGAGGTCGGCGCCAGGGACGTGGTCGTCGTGCGCTACGAGGGCCCGGCCGGCGGCCCCGGCATGCGGGAGATGCTGTCCATCACCGGCGCGCTGGTGGGTCAGGGACTGGGAGACTCCGTGACCCTGGTCACCGACGGCCGCTTCAGCGGCGTCTCGCACGGACTCGTCATCGGCCACGTCGCCCCGGAGGCACACCAGGGAGGACCGATCGCGCTCGTCGAGAACGGCGACCGTGTCCGGGTCGACTCCGCGGCCAAGACACTGGACCTGCTCGTTGACGACGACGTGTTGGCGAAGCGACGCGCGGCATGGAAGCGTCCCGAACGCCCAGTGGAACGCGGGGTGTTCGCCAAGTACGTGGCAACCGTCGCTTCCGCGTCCGACGGCGCCGTCACCGTCTGACCGACCATGCACCCGGACCGAGGAGACGTCCACACGATGCATCACCGTTCAACCAATCCCGTGCTCGACGTGCCCTTTCCGCCGCTGCTGGGATCGCCCGGCCTGGTCCAGGGACGCTACGGGGCTCGCGGGAACCTGGAACTGGTCGTCCCCGACCCCCACGACGGGCTGTGGGTCTTCTGGCACAACAACGATCCCGAGGCCCCCGGCACTCACCCAGCACCCGGCCCACCGCCCGGCTGTTGGAGCGGCGGCCTCCATTTCGCCGGCGGCCGCCGGTACACCTCGGCGGCCATCATCCAGAGCACCCATGGCCCCGACCACCTGGAGCTGCTCGCCGGCACCGGGGACGCCCTCCACCGGTTGCGCTGGAGCCCCGAGCAGGCGTTCACCCACGAGGGGACCCTGCCGGTGCGCCCCGCGGGCGCGCCGGCCCTCGCGGAGAGTGCGGACGGCACGTTGCACGCCGCCGTGCCCCTGCCCGGCGGGGGCGTGGCGCGTCTGACCGCCCTGCCCGACGCCTACCCGGAGGTCGCCTGGAAGGTGACGGCCATGCATCGCCTGCCGCCGTCGACCGTGGTGTCGGCCGCGATCGCAGCGGACGGCGCGTTCTCTGCGGAGCCCGCTGTGGTCGCGGCCACCCGCGGGGGAGCGCTGCTCGTGTGGCAGGGAGCCGGCTCCGGGAAGTCGATCGGCTCGGTGACCGGTGCGGCACATGTCGCGGTCGTCACCGTGCGGGACACCTTGCGCTGCTACGCCTCGAGCAGCGACGACCGAGTGCACGTGCAGGACGCGAACGGACACCCCTGGCCGGATGTGCCACTGCCCGGCTCCGGCCCGGTCCGGGGTATCGCCGCGACCAGGGTCCACTACGACACCGGCCGCACGGAACTCGCGGTCCAGCGAGGCCACGCCCTCTTGCACCTCGTTCAGGAGGGCGGCCCCCAGGGCGAGTGGCACGTCAGCGAGGCAAGCAGCCGGGTGTTCCCGGGCGCCGGAATCTCGGAGGGGGTACACCGCAGGTGACGCCAGGGGTGGCGCGGTCAGCCCCGCACCACCTTGATGCCCCGCTCGCGCAACGTGGCCAGTTCCTCCTCGGGCGCGGAGGCATCGGTGACAACGGTGGATATGCGATCCAGACCGACGATGCGGATTCCGCCCGTTCTGGTGAACTTGCTGCCGTCGGCCAAGACCACGATGCGCGGGACACTCTTGAGGAGGAAGCGGTCCGTGTCGGCCTCGGCGATGTTCGAACCCGTCAGTCCGTGTCTGCTGATGCCGTACGTAGTGACGATGGCCTGGTCCACGCTCAGCTCCGCCATGGCGAGGTGGGTGAGATGACCGAGGAGCGAGTTCTCACCGTGTCGGAGATACCCGCCGAGCACGACCACCTCCGTGCCAGCCTGGTCGGACAGAAAACCGGCGATGGTGAGGGAGTTGGTCACCACGGTCAGCCCCTCGACCCGGTCGAGGCGTCGCACCAGCGCCTCGGACGTGGTCCCCCCGGTGACGAGCAGCGTGGAGCCTGGAGCGATGAGCTCCACGGCGGCATCCGCCAGTGCATCCTTCTCACGGGCATGCGCCTGACGGCGATCGACGGGAACAGGTTCGTCCGTCGGACCATCCGGAGGCCCGGCGAGGACCGCGCCCCCGTGCACCCGCATCAGCGTGCCCGCCGTCTCCAGAGCCGTCAGGTCGCGCCGGACGGTCGAAGGCGAGACCTCGATGAGGCGCGCCAACTCGGCCACCTCGCCCACACCTTCATCCCGTATGAGTCTCATCAATTCGTTGCGCCGCGCAGCGCTGAGCATGGTCCCGTCCCGTCCGTCGGTATCGCCACCGACGCGCCTGCCGAGGGCGGAGTGCCCCTGTCCGTCCCCGACGCGCCCTGCACGGTCGGTGTCACGGCGGCGCTGCCCCTCAGCATCCCATGGGCCGGTGGCACCTATGCGAGGTCCCTTGGTGAAGTGGACAGACGGGAGCGCCGGAGGAGGCGTGACCGGCGCCGCTCACTCGTCCTCACCTCGGCCGTCATCTCCCCCTACGGCTCCGCCTGCTCCGGCACGGCGACCACGGGCTCGGTGGGGAGGCCCACGGGGAAGATGTGCGTCTCGCCACCCTTCACCTCCCAGCCATCGTTCACTTCCACTGACATCAGGTTGGCGGCCAGCCAGCGGCCGTCGGGCGACCACGCCATGTCGTAGCTCTGCAACGGATACCACCCCCTGCCGATCGCATGGCGGGTGACCATCTGGTGGTCGCTGAACCGTTGGATGATCACCTCCAGTTTCCCCGGTGACTCTCCTGAGATCGCCAGATGGTCTCCGCCAGGACTCACCGTGAGAGAGCGGATCTCGATGCCGTCGTTCTCGATCACCTGTAGGACGCGGCCGTCCTCCGGGTCCATCACCTTCACGCGTGCCCCTTGGGCGACGAACATCCTTGACTCATCCGCGGAGAGCGCGACTGCCGCGTACGGATCCGGACCCACAAGATCTGTCTCGCAGTGGCCCGAATGACCACTCTCGTCCAGTGATATCACCGACTCCTCTCCTGTCGGAGAGAGCAGGGCGATGCGAGGACCAGACACCCAGCGGGTGCGGTACCCCGTGGCCGAGCGCAACACGCCGGCGTGCGGGGGTGCCTCGACCGGCGTGCCACGCGACACGTCGTAGGCCAGCTGCGGACGCAGTCCTTCGTGAGAGCGAAGGGTGATCACGGGCGTGCCGGGGCACCCACATCAGCCAGGGCGAGATGTGGTTGCGGGAGTGAGCGCGCAGGCATTCGCTCCAGCTAGTGGTGTTGTACACCACAAGTGCGCCTCCCTCACTGGTGACAGCAAGGAAGCGACCGTCGTCCGAGAAGGCCAGATGACGAGGCTCCTCCTCCCCGCCGAAGGGCCTCAGTCTGGCCGCGGGGTGGCGCAGATCGGGTATCGAGGCGGCTTCGCCGGCGAGCAGCCGGTCGGCGTGAGTGGGGTACGACGCTGTACGCCACCAGTCACCGGCCGTCAGGTGCTCGATCCAGCGTCGGTCGGTGACGACGTCGTAGTCGGCCCCGACATTGGTCTCCTCGCTGCGGCCCAGGTTCTCAGGCGATTCCGGGGTCATCTCATCGAACCGAAGACCTTCTTCCCAGGGAAAACGCGCTCCTCGTCGGCCAGCAGCCCATTGAGCTCCTCGTCCGTGAGGGGATGGTTACGCGTCGCGATCCGCTCCACACTCGCGATGATCCACCGGGTATGGGCATCCACCCAGGCCTCGTCATGGCACTGCTCCTGTGTGATCACCTAACCCAGCGGCGCCCTGTCCGCGGTCTCCTTGAAGATGGAGGAAGAAACTCGCATCATCGGGCAGGGGAGCGTGCGAGCCGGTGTCGTAGTACTTGACGGTGACGCGCAGTCGTATGCGACGGTTCGGCGGATCGACTGTCAGGACCCGTACGTCGTAATGATCGGTCACAGTGTCTCCCTCGGCTTTCCTGGGTGGTTAAGCGGTGCCGCTCCGCCGGTGACCCGTCTGGTCCCGGGCCTCGACCCTCATGGGCACGTGGTCGGGGTGGGCCATCGCCGAGGCTGCGGCCCGGGGGATGTGGCCCGGGACAGGGCGCAGCGCCCAGCGCCGCAGCACGGTGGCCAGCACGATGGTCGCCTCCGCCCAGGAGAAGCTGTCGCCGATGCACTTCCGGTTGCCCGCGCCAAACGGCACGAACTCCTCGCGTCGCAGGTTCGTCCGCCGCTCCGGCAGCCACCTGTCGGGGACGAAGCTGTCGGGCTCCTCGAACAGAGACGGGTCCCGGTGCAGCGCGTAGAGGCTGAAGGCCACTTCGGAACCCGCCGGGACATGGTGACCGCCGAGATCGACGTCCGAGGTGGCGCGACGCATCAGCAGCGTGACGCCGTACAGCCGGATCACCTCGTCCAGCACCCGGCGCACGGCATGGAGACGCGGGACGTCCGCAAGGGTCACCGGCCGGTCACCGACGACTTCGCGTACTTCCTCCGCCACTTCGTGGTCCACGTCCAGGTGGCGGCCGAGTTCCAACAGGGCCCAGGACACGGTGGAAGCCGTCGTCTCGGTGCCGGCGAAGAGGATCGTGACGACCTGGTCCCTCACCTCCGTGTCCGTCAGGGACACACCGGTGTCCGTGTCACGGGCCGCCAGCAGTACCGATACGAGGTCCTGCCGGTCCTGCGTCCCCGCTTCCCGGGTCGCGACGATCACATCGTCGATCACGGTCCGCATCCTGGCGGTCGCCGCGTCGAAGGCCCGATTGGGGCGGATGGGCAGGCGGTCCAGAAAGCGGGGAGAGGCGGCACGGAAGAGCATGTTCTTGAGAATGACGGGCAGGTCCCGCCGTACCGCCTCGACGGCCGACGGCCCGAGATCCGTCGCGAACAGCGTCTCGGCGAGGGTCTCGATCGTGAAGGCGCTCATCTCCTCCTCGACCGCGATCACCTGTCCCGGAGCCCAGGACTCAGCCAGCGCCTTGGCGCGCGTGCTCATGATGTCGGCGTACGCGGTCAGGCGTTCCGGATGGAACAGGGGCTGCATCAGTCGGCGGTGCGTGCGATGGAGGTCCCCGTTGGAGTTGGCCAGGCCATTGCCGACCAAGGGCCGCACCCGGTCGAAGAGGCGCCCCTTCTCGAAGTGGCGTGCCTGCCGAACCGTCACCTCGTGCACCATCCGCGCACTGGTGGCGACATAGACGGGCATGGTGCCGAAGCCAACTCGCACCAACTCACCGTTGTCTCTCAGCGAGGTGAGAAAACCCAGCGGATCACGCCACAGTTTCACGGCGTGACCGAGCATCGGCAGGCCACCAGGGACTCGGGGAACAGGGATCGTCTCACTCGGCACAGGACTACCTCTGCTCTCGGTCTTCGAGCGCGAAGCCGTGGCGGACCGCCGGCGGCGTCGCATCGGCGGGAAGTATGTCCCACCACCAGGCGATCGCCGGGATCTGCAGCGGATCGGGACTGTCGTCCGTGGGGACGTCGGTGAACCCGGTCGGAATGTTCGCCGGATTCTCCGGTGTCGTGTAGCGCACCGAGCTGATCCCCCAGTCCTGGGCCGCCCGTATGAAGTGCGCCAGGCTGGTGACGTACTGACGCGTCTGGGGACTGCCGACGCGCGTCAGGTGTCTGCTCAGCCGCATGAACAGACACATCACCCGGTCCCGTTGGGCGATGGCCAGGTCGAGCGCCTCGTCCGCGGTGAGGCCGTGCTCGTGCTCTAGGACGCGCAGCACGTTGAGGTGATAGCCCGGCGCGTGACGCTCCTTGTGGTCCGAGAGGATGTCGTTGTCCCAGGTGATGACGAAGGAGGCCATCTCGGCCGCCGCGCGTATGGCGGGGCTGGTGCGTTCGTGAGGTTGGAGCTCGTAGCCGTACCCCATCTCCAGTATGGGCAGCACTACGGACGTTGCTCCGTCGTAGAGCCGCATCAGGGTGTAGTCGTTGAGCCCGGGGATGCTCCCCGCTCGGCGGTGCCCGGCCTCCCACACGACGGCGAAGAAATACTCGCGCAGCGCGTCCACCCAGCGTGCCGCCTGGTCCGTGGTGCCGTACTGGTCCACCCGCGCACGCAGGTCACGCAGCCCCGCGGCGAGTGGATCGTCGTCCAGCATCGAGGTCTGCGGATTCTGTGCCACGCGGGTCAGGCGGTGCAGCACACCGGCCAGCTCCCCCGGGCGGTGGCCGAGTTCTCCCTCCTCGCAGTATCCGTCGTCGACGCCGAACAGCCACAGGACGAAGTCTGAGAGGAGGAGGACCACCTCTTCCCGTCCGTCCGGAAGGATCCGGGCGCTGAACGTCCCGATGTCGTGTTCGACGAGACGCCCGCGCAGGTCCGGTGAGCCGATGCGGAAAAGCTCGGCCCACGCTGCGGTTCCCGCATCGATGTCGTGGTGACGCGGATGAATCGCCGGGGGGACGGGGGAGAACAAGGGCGGAACTATCAGCTGGGATGCCAATGCGGGTGCCTCATCCTACGGATGTCGATGGGTGGGTTCCTGGCCGCATCACACGGCTACAGGGCACCTCGGCCTGGTCGAATACGGTGCATGCTGGGCAGGACGTAAACCGGTGAGATCGGTGCTCTTCTCGGCACTCTCGTCAGTGCGGCATCGCTCAGCTCCTGTGCCGACGGGCTGTGCGGCTCCGCCACCAGGAGGAGAAACGCCCTGGCCGGCGCTGGGTCTGGCGGGGGTGGTCTGCTGCTTGCGGAGCAGGCACTTCGGCCGACGCAGGGAGTGGTTGCGGGGTGGTGGAGGTGAAGTGCTCCCTGGTGTTGGCGGCTACGGCTTTAGGAGGGCGGGGCGGTGTGAACGTGACGGGCAGCGAGTCCAGGCGTCGGGACAGCCAAGCGGCGTGCGAGCGCAGCTCACTCTTGTCCACGGTGAGGTCCAGGTCGGGCAATCGCGCCAGAAGCGTGTCGATGCCTGTGTCCGCGATGGCCCGGCCGATCTCCTGACCGGGGCACTCATGCGGACCGCTGCAGAAGGCCAAATGGCCGCGGTTGCCGTGCAGAGGAGCCGACGGATCGGGACGCACCTCCGGGTCGGCGTTACCGGCTTCCAGCCCGAGCATGAGCAGATCACCTTGGCGTATCTGCCGGCCGCCCAGCACCGTGTCCTCCGTGGCCCAGCGGCCGGGGATGGCCGACAGCGGAGGTTCGTCCCACAGGACCTGTTCCACCGCGTCGGGCAGCGTCATGTGGCCGCCGGCCAGGTGCGCGCGGAACCGCCGATCGGTCAGCACCAGCCTGAGCGTGTTGGCGATCAGGTTGACCGTGGTCTCGTTCGCCGCGACCAGCACCAGGCGAAGGTGCTCCATTACCTCGTCGTCACTGAGGCGGGCCTCATGACCGAGGAACCGGCTGGCGAGGTCGTGACCGGGCTGATTCTTCTTCGTCGTCGTCAGCGTGCGCAGCATGTCCACCACGAAGTCGTTGCTCTGCAAAGCCGTCGCGGAGCCCTTCATCAGGTCGAGTGCCGCCCCGGCCAGCATGGGACCGTGCTTCTCGGGCAGACCCAGCAACTGGGTCATCACCAGCATGGGCAACTTCTCGGCGAATTCACTGATGAGGTCGGCGCCACCGCGCGCGGCGAACGCATCGACCAGCTGATCGGTGTACCGGATGACGTAGCGCCGGATGCCGCGCCGGTCAAAGCTCCCCAGGCTGTCGGTCACGGCGGAGCGCAGTCGGCGGTGCTCTTCGCCGTCGACGAAGATGCAGTTCGGCTGCCACTCCACCATGGGTCTGAGAGGCGAATCCGGCGCGACTCTACCCTCATGAAACATGCGCCAGTGGCGGGAGTCGCGCGTGAACCGAGCCGGTGAGCGGGTGACTTCGAGGATTTCCCGGTATCCGAGCACCAGCCACGCCGGCAGATCACCGTGCAGCAGCACCGGGGCCACCGAGCCGTGTTCCTTGCGCAGCGCCTCGTACAGTCCTCGCGGGTCGGCCTCTGCCACCGGACCGTAGAGCCGGTGCAGCTGCTCGGTGCCCAGGCCGTGGGCCGGGCAGCCCGGGGGAGGGGCCGCGCCGGTGAAGATCTGAGTGCGGGCAACGGTCGAACGGGTTGGCTCCATGGTCATGACGCCTCCTGCGTCGTGGCAAGGCTCTGCAGATACCGCATCAGAGTGACCAGCACGTCCCGGCTGGATGTCCGCCGGCGGGCGTCACACGGCACGATCGGCACCCGCTCGGGCAGGTCCAGGGCCAGGCGTAGTTCATCCACGGGGTACTGCGGCGCGTCCGGGAAGGTGTTGACGGCCACGATGAAGGGGACACGGCGTTCTTCCAGGCGTCCGATGACGTCGAAGCTGACCTGGAGACGACGGGTGTCGACCATGACTACGGCCCCCAGAGCGCCTTCGAAGAGTCCTCGCCACAGGAACCAGAAGCGTTCCTGGCCCGGTGTGCCGAAGAGATAGAGGACCAGTTCCTCGTTGATGCTGATACGGCCGAAATCCATGGCGACCGTCGTGGAAGTCTTGGCGTCGACCCCCGAGAGATCGTCGATCCCGACGCCTGCCTGAGTCATCGTCTCTTCCGTGGTCAGAGGACGGATCTCGCTGACCGCCCCCACCAGTGTCGTCTTGCCGACCCCGAATCCGCCTACGATCACCACCTTGACGGCGGCCGTGGCAGACGCCGGCAACGCGTCCGCACTGTGCGGCCCCGCGGTGAGTGTCGTCTGCTCAGAGCCTCTGAAGTCCATGGATCACTGCCTCAAGTAGAGCGCGGTCGGGTAGTGCGACTGGTGGGATGGGCGCACGGGCGATCACCCGGTTGTCCTCGACAAGATCTCCGAGCAGCACGGTTACGACGCTGACCGGCAGTCGTGTGTACGCCGACACCTCGGCGACGGACAGCGGTGATTGACACAGATGGATGATCGCCGCCTGCTCGGGCGGCATTCCTGGCTTGGGCCTGGACCTGGCCACGATCAGGGTGACCAGGTCCAGTCGCACGGGCGTCGTGGTGATGCTGCGGCCACCGGTGATCACGTACAGCCGCTCAGGACCCTCCTCCTCCAGGTTCCCGCCGGCCGCGGGGCTCACCGAGCCGCACCGTCCTCTTGACGCGGAGGGCTGCTCAAGTGCTCTCCGATCCGCAGGACGAGATCCCGCATGCGCTGCCCCATCAGTCCCGCATCCACACCGGTGTCGGCGAGAACGGCGAGGTAGGCCCCGGCGCCGGCGGCCATCAGATAGAAGAACCCGCTGTCCATCTCGATGACGACCATGCGCATGTAACCCTCGCTGTCGGGGAGTTCGGATGCCACGGCGGTAGCGAGGGACTGCAGTCCGGCGCAAGCCGCCGCGAGCCGGTCCGCGACGTCCGTGTCCGTGCCGTACTGCGCCATGCGCAGACCGTCGGCGGAGAGCACGATCACGTGTCTGGTCTGCGGAACCCCCGCGGCCAGGTCCTTGAGCATCCAGTCCATGTTGGCCAGCCGCTGAGTCATTACTGCGTGTTCCCTTTGCTAGCGTCTGCGGACCCATCTGAGAGGCCGCTCTGGAAGGCGGCGAGCCATATCCCTGGCTGTACCTGTGGAGCGGGCTCCTGGGCAGCGGCCGTGGCCGGTCCGGCGAGGGCGGTCGAGTCCGGATCGCCGGGCGCGGCGATCCGTCTGCGGCGTTGGGGGAGCCCCGCGCCGGTTCGACCCTCCACGAAGCCCGCTGGTCCCGACTCCTCCATGACCGGGCCGTGTTCGGCGGCTTGCTCGGCGTACGCGGGATGCTGCGGAGCCGAGTAGGCGTCCGAGGAGGACGGGAGAGTCGTGCGGGGCACGGAGGACGTCCCGATTCCGTGAGCGAGGCCGGTCGCGGCTGCTTTTGTGGTGAGGAGGTCCTGCGGTATGACCAGGACGGCCCGCACGCCCCCGTACGCGGAGGAGCGCAGCGCCACTTGGAACCCGTAGGACTGCGCCAACCGGCCCACCACCGCGAGGCCGAGGCGGGGTGTCTCACCGAGGTCGGTGAGGTCCAGGCCCTGTTGGGCCTGGCGGAGCATGTGCTCGGCCCGCTTGCGTGCCTCCTCGCTCATGCTGACACCGCCGTCCTCGACCTCCACGGCAATGCCCGACTGGACGTCCACCGCGGTCACATGGACCTTGGCCTGAGGTGGCGAATAGCGGGTGGCATTGTCGAGGATCTCGGCGAGGGCGTGGATCAGGGGTTCGACGGCGGGGCCCGTGACGGCGACCTCGGCGACGGTGTGCAGCTCGACGCGCTGATAGTCGATGATCCGCGACATGGCACCGCGCATCACGCTGTACAGGGGAACCGCTCGGCTCCACTGCCGGCCGGGCCGTGCGCCCCCGAGGACAGCGATGGAGTCGGCGAGCCGGCCGATCAGCGCGGTGCCGTGGTCGAGGCGGAGTAGGTCGCCGAAGACGGCGGGAGACTTGCCGTGTCTGTCCTCCATCTCGCGCAGTTCTTGCGCTTGTTGGTGGACGATGGCTTGTACGCGGCGGGCGATGTTCACGAAGGCACGCTGCGCCGATTCACGGAGATCTTCCTCCGCGACGACGGCGTCGACGACCGTGCGGACGACGGCCAGATGAGCCTCGGGAGCGCGCAGGGAGGCGAGGACGTCCTGGGGGAACTCCCCTTTGCGCAGCCGCTCGACGACGTCCGGCAGCAGGACCGTTGCCAGATGACGGGTCGCGTCCTGGTGGTGCGCAAGGCGGGCGTCACGCTCGGCGACGGTCCCTCGCAACTGCCGGATCGTTGCGCCGCGGCGGGTGAGTTCCATGCTCAAGACGCCCACCGCGATGGTAACGACGGCCCCGAGAACCGAGACAGGTGTCCGTGCCGAGGCGGATGCCAGAAGCACACAGACCGTGGCCGCAGCAGCAGTCAGGGCAGCGGGCAGGAGACATCTGTGGGAGGAGGAATTATCGCGTGAGTGCACTTTATGGACAGGTCCAGTCAGGAGACAGGGGGGTGGGGTGTCCGGGGCAGTACATGGCGAAGACAGAGGGGCGCCGCGGGTAGGGGCGCGGCGCGCATGATGTACCCCGGGGGTCAGTACAGTCGAAAGTGAACACTTAACTGACCGACTTCGCTGAAAGTTGCTCAACTTCGATCAGTACAGCACGCAACTGACGCTGTGTCGGTTTCCCGAGCGCAGGACGGCGCATTGCCGCCTCCTCGGCGCTCAGACGCACGGCTCGATCCAGAAGTCATCGTGCCGGCGTTCCTGTCGCTGTCTTTGTCGCTGGAGGCGGTCGCGCTAGTACGACCCGCAGGTCGATTCTTCCTGGCGAGGACGATCGGGCCGCCTCGACGGCAGCAGACCCAGCTCGCTGACACGTATTCCGAGGGCAAAGCGTCCGTTCGCGCCGGTGCGCTCCATCATCCGCTGGACACGGCGCTGAACGGTCCGATGGCCGAGTGAGAGCTTGTTGCCGATGGCGTGATCAGGCACGCCCTTACCCATGAGTTCCAGGATCTGGAAGTCAAGGTGGTCGAAGCAGCGGCCAGAATCAGGAAGGTCCTCCGATGCGTATCGATCTGACACCGTCTCGCCTCTCCTAGCCCCAGACGCGGCGTAAACGCTCGTCCGTACGTTCCAGGGCAAACCATTCGCTCACTCAGGCTCGACCAAGTACGGGGGCATCCACCTAAGGGCTTCAAAGATGCAGAACGATGTACCGCCAGCCCCGATGGGCCGACATGGCGCCTGTGCGCCTCCCCGTAACTTGTGTCGGCCGATATATGGACCAACACACGACCGCACCGTTTGGAACGGTGACAGCAACGAGAAGAACAGTTCCATGGCCGGAAACGGAGGGCAAGGCCCGACTTGCGGCGTCAATGCGCCACATTGCAGAAGGCGTACGGGGGCTGCCCCGGCCGGTCTATTCCCCGTAGAGGCCCGGCCGACGGGTTCCCGCGCACGTCGTCGTCCGCAGAACCGTCGATGACGTCCCCTGTTGTCGTGTTGATCTTCCGCCACGCCCGCCGTCGGCGAGGTCCGAACGTACGCGGCCAATCTCAGCTTGAACCTGTCGGGGATCTTGGTGACTGCGCAATCTCTGACGAACCGCCAAAACCCCGGCCGGGTGATTCCGTGCTGGTCCGGGTAGTTCTGGAAGGCGGGCGGCGGTCGGGACGGCGGTGCTTCCCCGATGGGTGGCGTCGGCTGAGGTGCTCGTTTTTTACGGCGATGGCTGTGAAAAGATGCTGTAAGTGGGGCTTTGTGCTGTCCCCGGTAGCGGCAGCAGCACATGTCGTGTGCGTGGGCGAACTCGTTGATGGTGCCCTCCACTCCGGAGCGGACCGCATAGCGGGCCCGCCATTCGAGTGTCTGCGTTCGGCGTGCACGCGGAGTTGCAGGGCACGGAGTTCTCGCAGGGGGCCTACGTGCCCTTGGCCAAGGGAAGCGGGGGGGGCGTCGGGTCGGCTCCCCGGGCAGCACGGCGGGGTGAAGCGACTTTCTGGGGGATGACGGAAGCGCCTCTTCGACCTCGTCTTGATGGGGTCTTTGCCGGATATACGTGTCCCAGATGCCTCAGGCCCCGGCAGATCCCGCGACCTCGCTCCTGGAGGTCCCGATGCCCAAGCCGAGGTACGACCAGGCCCTCGACCGATCGGATGGAACACCCGTGGACATAAGCCTCATGAGGTGAACAGAGCCTGGTGCAGGCGCCTCCGGCGTTCCAGCAGGAGTGGGATGCCCGACCACAGCTCGGGATGTCGAGCTCCAGGTCTGCGGCTCAGGTGGTCAGGGTCTTGTCACGCACCGCGGTGCGGGTATCGGCGTGCTTTTGACACTCGCGCCGATGCGGGCCGTTGGTTCGGCGTCGATCAATTTCCTGCAGCTTCCGCTCGGCCGCCCAGCGCACGGGGTTCGTCACCGCCCACTGATGGTAGTGACTCCTGCAGAAATGCGGCTCACCGTCGGCGGCGTGCCGATCTGCTGAGGTTCGCAGACGCCTCGGTGGGGCCCTTTCCTATTGGAAACTCCCGGAACTGACCTCTTCGGGGTGTTGTCGGATGGGGATTCAGTTGGGGTCCGGCGCTGGTGAGACAGCCCACGATCAGATCGGGCCGGCGCTGGATGCGTCGCAGGCCGAGCCGGAGGGTTGGTCGTCGGTAAAGGCGGCGTCTGCCAGTGGGCCGCGCCTCAGCAGCGACCGCACGCAGGTCGTAGGCCGCAAACGCAGCATCATCGCCGACACCCTGGGCTAGCTGCTGGCGCACTTCATCGAGCACACTGCCACTCTCGGCATCGATCTAGGAAACAGCCAACGTCATCCCGGCAGCAGAGGCTTCACGTCGATCCCCAAACGCTCGGCGGTCGAGCGGACTTACGGCTGGCTGATGCTCCACAGCCGCCTGACCCGCGACTACGAAACGCACCCACGCCATTCCGCAGCCATGATTCACGTCGCTTTGACCGACCCTGATGGCCCGCCGTCTCGGAGAGAACGCCATCTCCTGGCGAGATCAGACACCAGTACAAAAAAGGTGCCTTCAGGGATCAAACAGCAGGATGAAACAACCTCTAGGACTGCGTCCTACGTGACCTTAGACAGATGAACCTCCTCGGGCTCTTCTGGGCCCGGCGCGGTTCGTCAGACCAGGGTTGATCAAGCTATGGCCGTACCGCTACCGCAGTAGCGGACTTCGCCGTCCGGGCCATCTTTGAGGCACGCGCCGATGTATACCTTAGTTCCGTCAGCGATATTCGGGAGAAAGTTGTGTTCGCAGCCGTCGCCCATTCCAGTCGCATCCTCGACTTTCTCGATAAACCAGGTACCGGAGCTGTCCTGCCATGAGACCCTCGCGTAGACGCGGAGGCCGTCTGCCTGCTTGTCGCAAGCACCCAAAACTTCAGGGTTAGGATCTTCGACCCCATAAAAATCACCCCAAAATACTCCGGTCCCTCCGATTGCACCTCCATCCGTCGTACGGACAGAGACGGTTGTGCTAGGCGCCTCTGCGTTGGCCGAGACTGAACTAGTCCCCAACAGTAGGACGGTCGTGGTGAGAGCAAAAACATAAGTAGATTTACGAGAAATCACAGATTCTCCAGTAAATATTGAAAGGTAAGAGTGCGCCTTGGGCGGAAAATTCTTTCAACAGTAGGCATTGACGCTGTTGCGCTGCCGTTAATAGGTGGCGCCGATTCTTCTTGCATCTCGCATTTCGTCACCCACTACTCACGGGATGAGGTGGTAACTTCACCTATAGGAGCACACAACTACCTGGTTTGCCAGTATGAAGGGAAGGCGGAATTACGCCACTCTGTCGACGCAGAAGGTTGTCTTGGCGCCTCGTATTGAGGTGATCGACCCTGGGCACTGTATTGGGTACAAGTGCGGTGAGGTTCACAGACTTGACATTACGAAGGCATCCGGCATGAAGCAGTCCAAAAAGGTATGCCATTCGGCTCGGCATGCTGTCGTTACATGGCGGTGACTGGTCAGCTGCTCGCTGGAGCCCATGATCACCGGCCACCAAACGAGACAAGACCCTCACCGCGGCCGCTACTTCAAGCCCCAGCGCTTCCACGCTGACAAGACGCACGACATCCCTCACCTGCGGAATGACTATGGGGCAAGCTCCTCGGCGTCCTTATCGCCCGTATGGGTATCCAATCCAGCGAGCGCTGAGCTTGCCCCACCGTTTTGCGCGGGGCCCACGCCGTTCATTCGTTGGATCGGTGAGCCCGAGGACTCCGGGTATGGCAGCGAACTTGTCGCCGCTTGATGGAAGAGCAAGTTTGGTTGCCCGGAGCACACGACGGTCGCAACCGCTCATTGAGATAGGCGACTTGATCGCTTTGTAGACACCTCAGGCGCTCAACGTGTCAAGCAGCTTCGGCGAGAGCGGTTGGAAGCGCGGTGTGTTCACCGAACAGCGTGTGATGCTGGAGGCAGTAGTAGAGCTGGCCGAGCATGCGGTTGAAGAGGTTGTGCAGGGCGGATGCGTGCCAGTCTCCGTGGTCGTCGCGACGGCGTCGGTGGTGGACCTTGGCGCCGGGAGGCGGTGATGGAGGCGAAGGCCCAGAGGTAGCCGGCGTGGTTGAGCCGGTCGTTCTTCACTCACCGGCGGGTGATGCTCGACTTCTTGTCGAAGGCCCTGGTGATGGAAGACGCAACAGCACCCGCCTTCACGCCGCGGGCGTCCGCGAACCGGGTCTTGTTGTCTCCGAACTCAGCGAGCACCGGGGCGCCGAGCTGGACACCGAGGCGAGGGAAGCTGAGGATGATCTCGGCGTCCGGATGCCGAGGCAAGGCCCGTTCGACCGCCTCGGCGAGGTTGTCGGCGGCGGAACAGGCCGCCTCCAACTCGCTCAGGAGCGCGCGTATTTGCCTGCCCAACGCCTCCTCGACCAGCGGCGGCTGTCACGCGTAGCGGCGCGGAAGACGCAACGTAGCCGCTCGGGTCTCGGCGGTGATGCCGCGCTTGCGGCCGACCCGCTTAAGCGCGGCTTCCAGTTGTGTGTGGGGCAGCCGCGCGGCCCGGGTCGGGGCCGGGGCCGCCTTGAGGAGTTCCCGGCATCGGGCCGGCACAGCCCGCGGCGGGAGCCCACCGCTTACGGCCCGCCTCCGGCAGCCGGGTTGCCGTCCGATGCCCAGCTGTCTGCACGCTTCGACCGTGCCCACACCGGACTCCAGCAGGCGCCAGTACCCGGAATGGCCCCGATACCGTGGGGCAAATTCCCCACCGTCGCTGGGCACCAGCTTGCCCATCGATGGCTGTAGTTCACCGCCAACATCGGTCGAGCACCCAACACCATCGACGCTTACGGACGCGCGGTAGAGGGCCGCCTCCTCTTCTGCGCCGCTCCAGGCGCTGATCCGCTGCTGGTCGGCAGAGATACGGTGGCCGCGCGGATCAGAAGCATGCTGGACCGTCCACTGAATTGCTCGCCACGCGGCAACCGCCAGGCCACGAGCGGCCTGGCGAACGCCACTGGCAGCGCCTGGGGTGGCCGTCCGGTCCTTCTTCGAGTACCTGGTGGAAGACGGGCTGTATGAGCAGAATCCGGTCCGCCGAGGGCAGTCGAGATGCACCGGCCGAGCGCCCGGCCTCGTCCGACGGATCGAGCAAGCTCCCTGGATCCCCAACGACGAAATCTGGCAGCGAATCCTGATGGTCTGCGCCGAAGAGTCACTGCGTAACCGGCCAATGCTCTCGCTCGCATACGACGGCGCTCTGCGCCGCGAAGAACTCGTCCAACTCGACGTTGCGGACTTGGACCCGCCCACCGCCTGATCCATCTGCGAGCAGAGACCACGAAGTCAAACCGTCGCGGGAGGTGGCCTACGGCTCCGCCTCCTCGCACCTGTTCGTCATCTACCTCGCCGAACGCCGCAACCGGTTCGGCCGGATCAGCGGTCCGCTGCTCCGGTCCGAGTCAAACCGTAACTGCGGTTCCCCACTGGGCTGTTCGAGCTGGTCAAAGACTGTCGAGCGGCTCCCGCAATGTCGTCGCCGACCGTCTTTCTACCCACACCTTCCAGCACCTGCGGCTGACGGATCTGGCCCGCGCCGACTCACCATCGATCAAATCGCCCAGTACGCCGGCCATCGCGATCTCGCCACCACCATTCGCTACATCCACCTGTCCGGCCGTGAACTGGCGGCGCGCTTCCACCGCGCGAACACCACCGTCCAAGCGATAGTGAGCGTCTGCTCGCCTCGCTTCTGGAGGAGCGTTGAACAGCACTGATCCCGAGCCTGTCGCACAGAGCACGATGCCGCTCGAGGCTGCACGCGAGGTGATGCGGCCTGTCGACGAGGCAGTGCGGGCATGGTCCGCCAAGTCTGCACGCGCGGCCCGCGACAGGATCCTCCACGAGGTTCGCACGCGCGACGCCTCCTGCACGTTGTGGGACGAAGCCACGCGGGCAGAAGTGTCCTGCTCGGCCGGCCCCGTTCGCCTGCAAGTCGTCGACTTGGGGCACCTCGTCGGCGGGCACCACCGCTGCACCACGCAGTCGGGGTCAACATGCTCAGCAGGCTTGCCGACCTAGTCTTCGGCCCCGGCTCCATCGAGCCCGCACTCCACGAGATCGAGCGGATTCTCACGTCCTGGCAGATCTCGACCCACCTGCTGACCTGGCAGGTCAAGAATGCGCTACTCGATGCCTTGCTCAGCGCGGGAAGCCCTCATCTGGAGGACATCACCGACAGCCTCGTACGCCAACTCGTGAACGACTACGACAAGGCAGACGGCCTCACGAGTCGTCGCCGCGCCGGGGCCTCGTCAAAATCTCCCGCGTGCTCGCCGACAAGGACATCATCCCCGCCCGCTGCACGCCAACGAGGACAAGGCTGGCCCTCGCGCGGACATGCTCTCCACCGTCCCACCCGAGTGGGCCGAATGGGCCGTGGTGGCGGAAGTTCTCCACCCACGAACCCGGCACCATCCGCACGATGTTCTCCATCATCCTCATCGGCGGACGCTGGGCCGCAAAGAAACTTCCCGACGTCATCTCCCCCGAACTAAGGCCACCTACTACCCCGTCGAGATGGTCCGCGCGACGGTCGCGGTTTGGCTGTTCGGGGGCTGCCGCGTCGACGAGATACGCCGCCTCGAACTCGACTGCGCCTGGGACGAGGGCACCGATGACGCCACCGGCGAGCCGTTCACGATCTGTCTGCTGCACATCCCGCAGAACAAGACATCCCGGCCGTTCAACAAGCCGGTCGGCCCCGTGGTCGGCCAGCTCATCGGCGCCTGGAAGCTCATCCGACCACCCCAGCCCGATCTCATTGACCGCAAGACCGGGCAGAAGCGGCAGCACCTGTTCTGTCACCGCGGCCAGTTCGTCGGCAAGGACTACCTCAACAAGAACATCCTCCCGGCACTCTGCCGCAAGTCCGGCGTCCCGCAGACCGACTCACGGCGCGCACTGACCAGCCACCGCGCACGCGCCACCATCGCCACCCAACTCCTCAACGCGCGCGAGCCGCTAACCCTCAACGACCTCCAGCAATGGCTCGGCCACAAGCATCCGGCCAGCACCCGCTACTACGCGACAATTCTGCAGCGCACCCTCACAGCGGCCTACAAGAAGGCCGCCTACTTCGCCCGCAACGTCCGCACCATCCAGGTGCTGATCGACCGCGAATCCATCCTCACCGGAGCCGCCGCAGGAGGCGGGCAGCCCTGGAAACTACGGCCTCGGCGACGGCTACTGCTCCTACGACTTCTTCGCCAAGTGCCCCACCGGCTTGCTTGCGCACGCTGCCCGTTCTACGTCCCTAAGCAGTCCACCCGCGGCCAGCTCCTGGCTGTCCAAGACGGCATCGACCAAATGCTCGAGCGCCTCGACCTGACCAACGACGAACGTGAAGCCCTCGAGGCGACCGCGAAGCAGTCACCGCGCTCACCGAGCGGCTCGCGGACACTCCTACCCCTGCCGGCCCGGCACCCAGGCAAATCGGAACTGCCGACACCTTCATCCCCCCTGACTCACATGAACACGATTGCCCCCGACAAGGGCGATCAGGAGACCCATTGACGCCCTCGCACACCCGCGCAATCCCCAACAGAGAGGCCGTGAACCATTCCCGATTCTCAGTGCCTGATTGGGAACCTCGGAGAGGCGGGTCAGGGCTTGGGCGTAACGGCTTGCGATGCCTTGCGTCGGGCGAGACTGCGTGATGGTTGGGTAGGGATCAGACCTGTCTGGGCTAGTTGCCATGGGTGCCCAGGGTCGAAAGATGCTGACATGGGGCCAACCGTCAGTTTCAGTGCTGATCTCTGATCTGGAAGGACCCTCCATGGCCGCGAACGACCCTCTGAACACCTCAGTGCCCCTTGACGAAACAACCTCCGCGGTCGGCGGCGGCATTGGGCAGCTCGATGTGCCCGCCATGAAGACGCTTGTCACCAGCGTGAACGACGCGAAGGTAGGTGACCCGATCACTCAGCCAATGAAGGACGCGGCCCAGACGCTCGGGGGAGCCCTCGGTAGTTAGGGAGGGCTTGGGTGTCTGCAGCGGCGGAGCCGCCGCAGGCGGCTCCGCCGCGCGAGGTTGAAGCGCAGCGTGCGGGCCGGGCAAGTGCCGGAGGGACGGGGCCGAGGCGCCTTCAGGGCTTCTTCGACCAGGTGGTGCGGGGGCTCTTGCGAGCGAGCCTGCGGGTCATCAACGTGATGAGAGCCCAGGTCAGATGGGCCTCAGAATGCTGAGGTAGGCGCTCATAATCCCGGACGTTCCGACGGGACTTCATGATCCAGCCCAGGGTCCGTTCGACCTTCCAGCGCCGGGGCAGGACGACGAAGCCCTTGGCTCCGCGGGGTCGGGAGACGGTCTTCAAGGTCATGTGCAGGAAGTCGTCGGACCAGACGGTGAGCTGGCCTGCGTAGGCGGAGTCGGCCCAGATCTGGGTGATCTGGGGCTGCATGACGCGCAGGCGCCAGAGGAGTTCGCGGGCCGCGTCGCGGTCGGTGGTGTCGGCGGGTGTCACCGTGATCATTACCGGGAGTCCGAGGGTGTCGACGGCGATGTGTCTCTTGCGTCCGTTGATCTTCTTCCCGGCGTCGAAGCCGCGGGTGGCCTTGGAGACGGTCTCGGCTCCCTTGACGGACTGGCTGTCGACGATCAGCGTGACCGGCCAGGGGCATCGCCCCTGGCCGGTGCGGATCTGGCGGCGGAGCTGGTCGCGCAGGAAGGCGACCACTCCGGCTCGGTGCCAGTGGGCGAAGTGGTAGTAGACCGTCTGCCAGGGCGGGTAATCCGCGGGTAGAGCGCGCCATTTGACGCCGTTGTCGACGAGGTAGCGGATGGCGTCGACGATCTCGCGGCGGTGCCACTTCTCCGGCCTGCCGCCCGTTTTGGTCTGGCAGGCCGGGACGGGCAGCAGCGGTTCGAGCAGGGCCCACTCCGCGACCGTGGTGTCGGAGGGGTAGCGGCGCCGTCGGGCGGTCAGGGGCATCGGAGAGTCTCAGGTTTTGGCGAGTTGGGCGAGGGTGGCGCGGACGCCGGTGAGCTGGGCGACGGCGACCTGGGCCCATTCGTCGTCGGGGTGGCGGGCCAGGTGCGGGTCGAGCGTCCCCGTGATCAACCGGGTGAGCCGGCCCAGAACGAGCTTGAACTGCTTCTTCTCGTACTCGATCCAGTCTGCGGGCTCGTCGGAGAAGAGGTAGCCGTCCTTGCGGCGCCAGATGATGGGCGTGAGGCGCTCGGCCGCGCCGACGTCGCGCAGGTGTCGCACTCCCCGGGCGACCTGTGAGGGGGTGAGGCGGGTGGCGGCGACCAGTTGCCTGGTCTGCAGTCCGGCCGGTCGGGCTTCCATCAGCGCGACGCGGACCAGGTCGCCGTAGTGCTCGCTCAGCGGCTGGGTCTCGCCGCCGCGGCGGCGCCGGGCAGGCAAGGGTTCACTCGCCCTTGAGGAGCTGAGCGAGCTGCTCGTCCAGGGTGAACCGGCCTGTGTCGAGTGCGGCCTCCAGCCAATCCGCAGCGCCGCGGACCTTCGCTATTCCACGCCGGAGCGTTTCGCGTTCGTCCTCGCTGAACTCCTGGTCTCGCAGGCGCGGGACCAGGCGGCCCAGGGTGGCGACGTATTGGTGGCAGGAGCCGACCAGGTCCAGGTATTCCAGAGTGTGCTCGATCTGGCGGACCGCCGGGACGCGGTCGCGGATCTTCTCGCGGATCTCCTCGGAGTTGTCGAACTGCGCCCGGTTGACGGTGAAGCGGGTGGTGTCATCGCGCATGGCCTGCCGGGCGACCCGGGGCCGCTGCAGCAGTTCGGAGGTGACGCTGGTGGCGACCTCGTCGTCGCGGGTCAGCTCCTGGACGACGCGGACCCGGTCGGCCGGCGGCAGGCTCTTGGCTGTGTCCGGCCGCCGCAGCAGGCTCGCCGTGACCTGGGCGGCGACGTCGTCGTCGCGGGTCAGGTCGGTGACCGCCCGCACCTTCTCCTCGACCGTGACCGGCCGGTCGACCTGCTGCCCGACCAGTCGTTTCGCCCCGTCGGAGGTCCACTGTTTCCTGCCCGAGCGGGAGTTGACCGGGGCGTCCTCGATCGCCACCCAGCGTTCGGTCTCATCCTGGATGGAGGCAAGGATTTTGTGGACAGTGTGGGAGACGCCGTCCTTGCGCTTGTCGGCCGGCCAGCGCGAGGCGGTCCACCGCCAGTCCTCCACCGTGCTCAGGGCCACCCCTATGTCGTCGGCGAACATCTGGAGCGATTCCTCGACCGTGAACAGGTCCTCGGTGCCCTTGGCAACCGACCCGCCCACCGGCCTCATCGGCTCGATCTCTAACGCCTTGTCCCCGAGCGCGAACTGGGCCCGGGCGACCTGCGCGACCAGTGCCTTCGCCTCGGCGACGAGTTGTTCGTAACGCGTCCGCGAGACGTTCCCCACCCGATCCGACATGCCGGTTCACCACCTTGCCCCGGGCAGGGCCAGCCACCGGACAGTGACAGCGCAACGTCGTATCAGCCCAGGTCACGACCAGAATGGATCCGTTCATCACCGCGGCGGCAGGCGCGTGAGGGGAGTGTCCGAGGTGCGTCAGCCGCTCGCCGCACCCCTATGCGGAGCGGACGGGGCACCCGTGTCATCTGCGGCGTTCGGCTTTGGCGTCACCGTGACGGAATTCCGTGACAGCTTCTGTCGCCAGGCCCGGGTGCGGCAACGCGACGAGCAGAAGACCGTCGACCGGCGATGCTCCACCCCCACCGTCCACTCATGACCGCAGACCGGACACGTTGCGCCGTCCCCGCGTTGCATCGCCGCCACCCGCCGACGGGTCTGTTGCAGGGCCCGCCACCTTCGCGACCTGCACCGACCCGAACAGAAGACCGCTGCCGCCGACTTCGTTGGCGCCAGCGGCATCCCGCACTCCGGGCAATACCGCCGGGCCGTCCCGCCAGAGCCCATAACTTCCAGCATCCAACCCGCCGAGCCCGACGAACAGAGATCTCAAACACTCACTCAGTAACCTGCCAGCGTGAACAGCTCTTCCTGGTAGCTCTCCACGATGTCGTGCTGTGGATGGAACAGACCGAGACGCACGAACGTCTGGGCCGAATGGCGCGTTGCCGACCAGTGGGTGACGTGGTTCGGTGCGATCACCGGGTGAACCTATGCTCCCGCAGCTCCTCTTCCGCGCCCTGCTGCCCGTACTGACCCCAGCTTCCGCACCGTCTTCAGTAGCCGCGCAACTGTGTCACCCGCAGCCCCGTAAACATCTCCACCCAATTCCTTTCAGCGCTCGACATTTCGGCCATAAGCGGAAAATTGTCCCCGTTAGTAATTACGTTTCGAAAGTATCTGCGGGTTTTCGTTCTTTCCTGTCTGTTTTGGGGTGGGCCGACAAATGTTTGGCGTCAGTCCGCGCGCCAACAGTGCAATGCATGTCGGACAGCACAAGTCGGCTGCCACTCTGCCGGCAGTCTGGCGAAGCAAATGCAGCCACTGTCTCACTGGCTACCCTTGGTCGGTGCAGGCCGTCCCGGATTGAGTCGAATGCCATGCGAGGTCCGTCTGGCGGGGTTGAGGGTGAAGTGGGCGGGCCGTTTAGCGCCCGGTTCCGGTAGCGCAGAGGTAATAAGGTCGGCGAGGTACGTCAGGTGATCATCGACGAAGAAGTGCCCTCCTGCCAGTACGTGGAAGGAGGAGGCAGCTCCTGTTTCGCTCTCCCATGCTCGAGCACTTTCATCCGTAACGCCTGGGTCCTTGTCGCCCCACAGGACTGTGATTGGGCAGTCGAGCTGGGGTGCGCTGCGGTAGACATAGTCGTCCACGATCTGGTAATCGGCGCGTACGGGAGGAAGTATGAGTGGAAGGACATCGGGGTAGGCCAGCAGCTCGTCATCCGTTCCTGACAACTGCCTTATGTCCTCTATGAGTTCGGCGTCAGACATCTCACGTACCGGCTTCCTCCCCGTAAGCTGCGGCAATGAGGGGCCGCGCCTACCGGAAACGAACAGAGCGGCGGGCGGCCGCCCCTCGGTTGTCAGACGTCGCGCGGCCTCAAACGCCACGAGTGCGCCCATGCTGTGCCCGAACAAGATCGTCGGCGTTGGGTCCCCGGGGGCGGGAAGTGCAGCGAGCGCTGCTGCGGCCATCTCCTCGACTCGCTCGGCAAATGGCTCAGCGAACCGCTCCTGGCGGCCTGGGTACTGCACGATCAACGGCTCCAGGCTGCTCGCAACGGCCGCCGAAAGTGTGTGGTAAGCACTGGCCGAACCGCCCGCGTGAGGAAAACAGAGTAGGCGGCTTTCGGTGCCGGGCGGGGGGTGGAACCGGCGTATCCAGTCGCCCACGAGTCTGTCCTCTCCTTCGTGGAACTAAGCCGTGCTGACTTTTCGCCACTCAAGTCCAGTGGGGCAAGGTGGTGTTGGTGTCTGATTACGACACGGTGAGAGAGACGGGCAGGTGCTCTGGGCCGTTGACGACGACCGAGTTCAACAGTGTCGGCTCCCCGGCAAGTTCGATATCGATCGACTGCGCGATCAACTCATTGTAGAGGTGCCGCAGTTCGACGCGGGCGAGCATGCTGCCGACGCAGAAGTGCTCGCCGAAGCCCAGCGCCAGGTGGCGATTGGGGTTGCGCCGGACGTCGAAGCGGTCGGGCTCGGGGAAGACCGACTCGTCGCGGTTGGCCGACGGCAGCCAGAACGTGACGCGGTCACCCGCGACGATCCGCCGACCGCGGATCTCCACCGGGCGCGTGGCGGTGCGCATGATATGCGTCGCGGTCGATGTCCAGCGCAGCACCTCTTCGACGGCCGAGGGCAGCAGTGTCGGGTCGTCCTGCAGTGCGCGCCACTGATCGGGGTGGCGCAGCAGCGCCAGCATGCCGCCGGAGGAGGCGATCCGGGTGTTCTCGGTGCCGCCGACGAGGAGGTTGTCGCAGTTAAGGATCACGTCGTCCGGAGCTAGCGGTTCGCCGTCGATCTTGGCATTGGCGAGGACGCTCACCAGGTCGTCCGCGGGGTTCTTCGCCTTGTCCGCCCGCAGGGCATCGAAATAGCCCAGGATGTCCAGGTGGGCGAGGCGCTGCGTCAGCGGGTCGCTGGCCCCGAACGCGTCACTGGTCAGCGTGAACAGCCGCTCCCAGTCGGCGTCGGGGACCCCCATCATCCGGCAGATCACATAGAGCGGGACGCGGGCGGCGATGTCCGCGACGAAGTCGCAGGTACCTCGCTCCAGGGCCTCGCCAACCACGCGCCGCGCGACCTCCTGGATGTCCTGCTCGATGGCGCGCACCGAACGAACCGAGAACCACCCGTCGATAAGCTCGCGCAGCTGCTTGTGGCGTGGGGCGTCGGTCAGCGCGAGGGTGCGGCCGCCGCCGGGGTCGGCGCCGTGACTGTCGGGGCGCAGCAGAATCCCTTGGGCGGAGCTGAACGTAGCCGCGTCCCGGTAGGCGGTGCGCACGTCGTCGTACGTCGTCAGGGCCCAGAAGCCCGGCAGTTCGGTCGGTTCGTGCCAGTACACGGGCGCGTGCGCGCGGAGCCAGCGCCACTGCGCGAACGGGTCACCCGTCGCGTACAGCTGCGGGTCCACGAGATTGATCTGCGGTCTTTGTTCGGCCGGTCGGATCGGCTTGGTCGGCTCGGTCGCCATGCGGGGTCTCGCAATTCTGCTCGGCGCTCTAGTACGACACCAGGTCAAGACGCTCGTCGGCGTGGGGCTCCACCGGCGTGGTGTCCCGGGAGACGAGGAAAGCGGGGCGGGTGGCGCGCGCGGGGGCGTTGGTGACTGCGTTGTACGTGATGAGCAGCAGCGCGCGCGGGTCCGCCGACCGGTTATTGGACGAGGAGTGGACGATGCTCGGGTGGAAGACCTGGATGGAGCCGCGCGGCCCCGTGAACACCTTTCGGCCGCTCTCGTCGGCCAGGTGCTGTGCCCGGTCGCCGTTCACGGTGTAGGCCAGGTCGGCCGACACGTGCGAGCGCCAGTCGGACTCGTCACCGTCAGCGCGGCCCTCGGGCAGGTCGAGGAGGCCGAGCCGGTGCGAGCCGGGTATGGCGGTGAGTGGTCCGTTGCCCTCGTGGACGTCGTCCAGGGAGATGGCGATGTTGACGGCGTCGGGGCTCGGCATGCCGTCCTCCTCGTGCCAGAACGCAAAGTCCTGGTGCCACGGCCAGGCCGCCCCCTCGTACGCCTGCTTGAGGTTGACCTTGAACTGGTATACGTAGACGGGCCCGCCGACGAGTTCCTCGGCGAGCTCCACGAGCCGGGGAAGGCGGACGAGGGCCGCACACACCTCGTCGAATGCGTGGCAGCCGTGGATGGCGCGGACCGTGCCGCTGTCCTTCTCGTGCACGACCTCGGGTCGGCTCTCGCGGCTGATGGAGAGCACGCGCTCGCGCAGCAGTGCGACGGCTTCGTCAGCGAAGCGGAACGGCGGCTCGCACCAACCGCCTGTCCCGTAGGCGTACTTGAGGTCGGCGAGCGAGGTGACGGCGGTGTCTGCCGCGGTGCTGGCCATGGACACGAGACTCCTGGGTGACGTAGGGAAGGCGTCCGACTCGGGCGGTCGTGCGGGGCTGGCGCGAGTCAGGCGGAGGTGAGGACGAGTGCGGCGTTCTGGCCGCCGAAGCCGAAGGACGTGCTGAGCGCGGCGGTCGTGAACACGTCACGGGGCTTCTCGGTCACCAGGTCGAGTCCGGCCGCGGCGTCGTCGACCCGCTCCACGTTGGCGGTTGGCGGCACCTGCTGGTTCGCAAGCGTAAGCAGGGTGAAGGCCGCCTCCAAAGCGCCGGCCGCGCCCAGGGTGTGCCCTGTCAGGCTCTTGGTGGCCGTCACCGGCGGGGCGTGCGGGAACACGCGGGTGAGCATGCCCGCTTCCGCGGCGTCACCGAACTGCGTCGCGGTGCCGTGGGCGTTAACATGCCCGATGTCCGCCGCCGTCAGACCGGCGTCGGCGAGGGCCGTGCGCGTGGCGAGTTCCGTGCCTCGGCCCTTAGGGTCGGGCGTCGTGTAGTGGTAGGCGTCGGCGGAGGCGCCGTACCCGGCTACATGGCCATGGAGGCGCGCCGAGCGGGCTCGCGCGTCCTCGGCCCGCTCCAGGACGAGCATGCCCGCGCCCTCGCCGAGCACAAAGCCGTCCCGCTCGGCGTCGAACGGGCGGGAGGCCTCGGCGGGCTTGTTGCCGCGCGTCGAGAGTGCCCCCATGCGGCTGAAGCCGATGCTGGCGATGCGGGTCCGGCCGGACTCGGCGCCGCCGACGACGGCGATGTCGCAGCTGCCCGCCCGCAGCAGGTCCCGTCCAAGGCCGATGGCCGTGGCACCGGAGGCGCAGGCCGTACTGACGCTCAGGCTGGGGCCGGACGCGCCCAGGTCCGTGCTGATTTCTCCGGCCGTGATGCCGGTCAGGCAGCGCGAGATGAACAGCGGCGAGACCCGTGAGTGGCTCTCGGCGGCGAAGTGCTTTGACTGGCGGTCCCAGTGGTGAGTGCTGGTGCCGCCCACGCCCAAGATCACCGCCACCCGCGTACCGTCCCATGTCTCTCGGTCGAGCCCGGCGTCGGCCACGGCCTGCCGGGCGGCGACGACCGCCATCTTCGCGTACGGCTCCAGTCGCCAGGAGAGCGCGCGGCCGAGCAGGTAGTCCCCGTCGAAACCGGGCACGGCGCAGCAGAAGTCGACGCCGAGGCCTTCGAGCAGGGGGTCGGTGGCGGCGGTCGACGTACCGGCCAGCAGTCCCGCCCATGTCTCCTCGATGCCGATACCGAGCGGCGAGACCAGGCCGAGGCCGGTCACCGCCACCGCGGGGGAGGCGTTCACGAGGACGCCTCGGTGCGGCTGCTCGTCGCAGTCTCCACCAGAGCGACCGCCTCCGCGATGGTGCTGTCCGGCGTCAGCTGCAGCGGCGGCACGCCGTACTCCTCATCCAGGATCACCGAGAACTCGACGAGCGCCAACGAGTCGATCTTGAGCTCGACGAACGTGATGTCGGGAGTGATGAGTGACTTCTTGATGCCCAGCGCTTCGGAAAGACGCTGGACGATCTCGTCATGTTTACTAGACATCAGGAATTCCTTCCGAGAATGGCCGGACAATAGGCGTTCCATCGACCTTCGGTGCGTGCGGGTTCCGGTTGCAATGACGATGGAACTCCGGTATTTCCGCGAGGCCTGCGGAAATGAGGAAGAGTATTGCCCGGCTCGCCTCGCAGCGATTCGCTCAGGAGCCTCTACGCAATCATTATCGTTGCGCTCGATCGTATCCTGCCGCCTCCGACCTGGTGCGGTCACGATAGTCGCGACCCTAGGTCACAGATCTCCGCTGTGGCAAGCCACAACTGGCCCTGGTGTTCGGTGTTATCGACCGTCGAATCCTTACACCAGGCATGACCGGCTCCGGGATAGTTCCGGTTTCACGCATTGATATATGAATGAAAACGAAGCGATAGATCACGGGTGCATCGTCTGCAGCAACATGTCGCGACGGGGGGGATGGATAGAGATGCCGAATTCCGCAGATCTGCTCGACGGGCTGCCGGTGGGGCCACTCCCCCTGCCCTGCCACCCCGAGGAAACATCCCCCGTGCAGTGGGTGAACATGCCCAACGGCGTAGGGGTCTGGGCGGTGTCCGACTACGGCCTCGCCCGCCAGGTGCTCGCCGATCCACGGTTCAGCCGCGCGGCGGCCGTCGCGCCCGACGTGCCGAAGGTCGCCAGCCTCGACCCTTCGCCCGACTCCATCGTCAGCCTCGACGGCAAGGCGCACGCCCGACTCCGCAGGATCGTCGCGGGGGCCTTCACCGAGCGCCGCACCAGCGCCCTCGCCCCGTTCATCGAGCGCCGCGCGCACGAACTCCTGGATGCCATGGCCGCAGGCGGGTGTCCGGCGGATCTCGTCGCTGGGCTCGCCGCGCCGCTGCCGCTCAGCGTGCTCTGCCACATGCTTGGCGTGCCCGAGGCCGACCGGGAGAGCTTCCGGGAGTGGGTGCCGGTCCTGTTCGACCTCGAGGGGGAGAGCGCGGAGAGTCGCACCCGGGCGTTCCTCCTCACCCACTACATGACCAAACTCATCGGCGGGAAACGCCGAGAGCCCGGCGACGACCTGATCAGCGAGCTGATTCAGGCGGCTGATGGGGAGGGCAGGCTGACGAACCGTGAGCTCGTCACTCTCTCACTCGCGCTCCTCATGGCCGGCTACGACTCCACCGCCGATCAGATCACGCTCGCGTTCCTCACCCTGCTGCACGACCCCGCCCGCGCCGCCGCCCTGCGCGCCGACTCCGGGCTCATCCCCGCCGAGGTCGAGAAGATCTTGCGCACCAACCCCTCGGCACCCGTCAGTTTTAGTCGCGCCGTCGCCGAACCGGTCCAGCTCGCTGGTGTCACCATTTCACCGGGAGAACCGGTCCTGGTATTCCTCATGGGCGCGAACCGCACCCGCGGCGATTCCGGAAACCCTCACCTCACTTTCGGCCGCGGAGTGCACCGCTGCCTCGGCGCACCGCTGGCCCGACTACAGCTGGCGACCGTGATCCGTTTGACCCTGGAGCGCTTCCCGGACCTCGCGCTCGCCGAGAGCATCGAGGCTCTCGACTGGAAGCCCGCCGCGGCCACCCGCGGGCTCAAGTCCCTTCGTGTGCAATGGTGAACGTCCCGATGATGGCCCAGACGTACACATCCGAAAACCGCACCCGTCCCGGATGAACGGCGTGCCTATAGTGATCAGGTAGCTCCACATGCGACGGGGGTAACAGGGTGGATTTGGGGAGTGATTGCGTGGCTTCCTCCGGTGCCGGGCACGACGGGGCAGACGAAGCCACGCACGAAAGAATTGCAATAAGGGTGCTGGGCGTCTTGTCGGCGACCGTCGGTGGACACCCTGTCGTGATAGCGGGTCCACGGCAGCGCACCATCTTCGCGATGCTCGTCCTGGCCGGGGGCCGCGTTGTTACCGTGGACAGCCTCGTGGACGCGGTCTGGGGGAGCCGACCGCCGAACACGGCACGGACCCAAGTGGCCATCTGTGTAGGCGCGTTGCGCAAGGCCTTCAGGGCGGCGCTCTTCGACGCCCCGGTCATCGAGACCACCCATCCTGGGTACCGGATCCTGACCAGGGCGTGCACCTTCGATACCCATGATTTCGCCGCCGACTGCGCGGAGGCCGCGGAGGCCGTCCGCCTCGGCCATATCGACGAGGGAGTCGGGTGGTACCGCAAGGCCCTCGACCTGTGGACCGGGCCCGCCCTGTCCGGCGTTGCGGGACAGGGCGTCGCGGACGAGGCCACCAGGCTGGAGTCGGAGCGCCTCGCCGTCTACGAAGCGCTGTTCGACGCTGAACTCACGCTCGGCCGCCACCAGGAAGTCCTGCCCGAACTCTCCGCTCTGGCTGACGACCAGCCGCTGCACGAGAAGCTGCGGCACTCGCTGATGCTCGCCCAGTACCGCTCCGGGCGCCGTGCGGAGGCGGCAGAGGGCTTCCGCACCTGGCGCAGACGGTTCGTCGAGGAGATCGGGATGGAGCCGAGCGCCTCCATCCACGAACTGCACCGCGCCATCCTCCAGGACGCCCCCGAACTCACCCTCCGCGACGACGCGCACCTCTCCGGGCGTCGTGCACTGCCCGCAGAACTGCCCGCCGACGTACCGGAGTTCCTGGGCCGCGAGCCCGAACTCGCCGTACTCGACACCCTGTTGGCCGACACGGACGACGAGGGGTTCTCAGGCACCGCCCGGCCGTGCGTGGGCGTCGTCGCAGGCGCTGCCGGGGTCGGCAAGACGAGCCTCGTCGCGCACTGGGCACACCGCTCGCTGCGGCACTTCCCCGACGGACAGCTCTACGCGGACCTCTCCCAGTACGAGTGGACCCAGCCCAGCACCACCGTGCACGCCCTGCTCGGCCGCTTCCTGCGGGTCCTCGGCGTCGCGGCCGAACTGGTCCCCGACCGTGCCGACGAGTGCGTCTCGCTCTACCGCAGCCTGCTGGCAGACCGACGCATCCTCGTGGTCCTCGACAACGCCTGCAGTCTGGAGCGCATCCAGTCGTTCCTGCCTGGCTGCGGGCCTTCGCGGGTCGTGGCCACCACCGGCGGGCGGCAGGACCCGATGGCCGTCGGTAGCGGCGCGGTCCGCGTCGACCTCGGCCCGCTGCCCGACGCGCAGGCGGTCGAACTGGTGGCACGCATCATCGGCGAGGGTCGCGTCCTTGAGGACACCTCGGCCGTCAACGAGCTGGGCCTCCTGTGCGGCAGGCTGCCCCTCGCGCTGCGGGCGGCCGCAGGCCGTCTCGCCGCCAAACCACACTGGTCCGTACGGCATCTGGTGTACCGGCTGACCAATGGGAGCCGACGCCTCGACGAACTCAGCGCGGGCGGCCTGGAGGTACGCAAGGGTCTGGAGCGCGGCTACCGCAGCCTGCCCGAGGAGGCGGCCCGCATGTGCCGCATGCTGGGCCTGCTCGACACGCCGGACTTCACGGCCCAAGCCGGCGCCACGTTGCTGGCTGTCGACTACGTGGCGGCCGAGGACGCGATGGAGCAGCTCTTCGACATGCATCTGCTAACCGTCGTCGGCACGGACGCCAGCGGGGCGCTGCGCTACGCCTTCCACGAGCTCGCCCGGCTTTTCGCCCGTGAGCGAGCGCTGGCCGAAGAGTCCGAGCAGACTCGGCAGGCCGCGCTCAGCCGCCTCTCCGGCATGCACCTGGCCGGTCTGTCGATATCTCACTGATAAAGGCGACATCTAGTATCTGCGCGTCATGTGAAGGTAGCGAAGGTTCCGCAGGAGTAGCTGCGCGCGCGGAAGGTACTGGTGTGGAGACTGCGCCCCTGGAGTTTTGGCAACGCATGCTCACCGGCGGCGGATTCACCCCTATTCCCCGGTGGCCCGAGCGCGCGGCGAATCCCGTCGGGACCGTTGGCGGCCCCATGCCGCACGACACCATGGACGCAACAACCGTTTGGCGGGCCCGGGTACCCGAGCCGCTCGCGCTCGCGCTGCGAGCCCTGTGCAAGCGTTCTGGAGCGTCTTTGGACGCCGTGCTTCTCGCCGCCTGCGCCAAGGTCCTGGCGCAGGTCACGGGCGACCGGACGGTGGTCGTCGGCCTCTTGGCGCCGACGTCCGTCGGCGCCGGGGACGCGGTGCCCTGCCGGGTGGACGTCGGCGATGACACCTGGCGCCTACTCCTGGACGACACGGCCCGGATCCACTCCGGCGTCCTGCGCCACCTCCCCGACTTTACCCGGGAGAGCCGCACCGGCGGCGACGGCCCGCTGTACGACACTCTGTTCGTGACCGGCCGCGCCCCCGCTGCCCAGGACCTCGCGCCGGACACCGTCCTCGCGGTCGGCCTGACCCGGGACGGCGACGGGCCTGCCGTCGTCCTTCGCCACCGCCCCCAGGTCGTGGGCCCGGACCAGGCGGGCCGGATCGCCGGATATCTTCTCGCCGCCTTGGACGCGCTGGGCACCATCCCGGACACGGACCACCACACATGGAGCCCCCTCACCCCCGACGAAGTCGCCCACCAGACACACGGGCTGGCCGGACCCGCGCGCGACCTGCCCGGCCTGCGTGTCCACGAACTCTTCGAGGAGCAGGCGCGGCGGCGTCCCGACGACATCGCCGCCGTCCACAACGGCACCTCATGGACGTACCGCAGGCTCAACCGGCGCGCCAACCGCATCGCCCACGCCCTCCTCGACGCCGATCTGCGCCCCGAGGACGTGGTCGCCGTCGTGACCGAACGCGACCTGGAGTGGCTGGCGGCCGTCCTCGCCGTCCTCAAGGCGGGCGGCGTCTACCTCCCGGTGGAACCGCACTTCCCCGCCGACCGGGTCACCGACATGCTGGAGCGCAGCGACTGCCGGCACGTGCTCACCCGGCAGGGCGTCTCCCGAGGCCTCGCGGAGGCGTCGGCGCGGCTGCCCGGCGTGTGCGTCGACGATCTCGACGACCTCACCGAGGGACCGGACACCAACCCTGGCCTCCTGGTGGGCGCGGACCAGAGCGCGTACATCTACTTCACGTCCGGCTCGACCGGGGCCCCCAAGGGCGCCGTGTGTGAGCACGCGGGCTTCCTCAACCACGTCCTCGCCAAGAACGACGACCTTGGCATCACGGCGGGCACGGTGGTGGCGCAGACCGCGCCCCAGTGCTTCGACATCTCCCTGTGGCAACTTGTCGCGGCCCTCACGGTCGGCGGGCGCACCGTGGTCGTCGACCAGACGGCCGTCGAGGACGTAGCTCGCCTGGTCGAAACCCTGGCCGATGAGCGCGTCGAGGTCCTTCAGGTCGTACCTTCCTACCTGGAGACGATGCTCACCGAACTCGACCATGCACCACGCCCGTTGCCGTGGCTGCGCTGTGTGTCGGCGACCGGTGAGGCGCTCAAGAAGGAGCTGGCCGAGCGCTGGTTCGCGGCCTTCCCGGACAAGGCGCTCGTCAACGCGTACGGACTAACCGAGACGTCGGACGACACGAACCACGAGGTGATGACGGCCGTTCCGGACGCCGCCTCGGTGCCGCTGGGCAGGCCCGTCGCCAATGTACGCGTGTACGTGGTCGACGACGGCCTGCGGCACGTCCCGCTCGGCTCGCCGGGCGAGATCGTGTTCTCCGGCGTATGTGTGGGGCGCGGCTACGTCAACGACGAGGAACGGACCGGCGCGGCGTTCGTCCCCGACCCGCACGTCCCCGGCGCCCGCCTGTACCGTTCTGGCGACATCGGACGCCGACTGCCTGACGGAAACCTGGAGTTCCTCGGACGCCGCGACGCGCAGGTCAAGCTCCGCGGCTTCCGCATCGAGATCGGCGAGATCGAGAACCGCCTCCTGACGGTGCCCGGCGTGCGCGACAGCGCCGTCGTCGTGACCGGCTCCGGCGGTACCGGTCGGCTCGTGGCCTTCTGGACCGGTGCCGCCGACGCGACCCCGGACACCCTCGCGGCTGCGCTCGGACGGACCCTGCCCGCGTACATGGTCCCCGGCCATTTCCACCGCCTGCCCGAGCTGCCGCTCACCGGCAACGGCAAGACGGACCGAAAGGCCCTGGGCCGCCTTGCCGCTGAACGCGCCACCGACGACGCCGCGCCGGGCACCGCCGTCGCGGCGGGCGAGGCACCGCGGACGGCCGCTGAGCGACGTGTCGCCGCGCTGTGGGCCGAGGTCCTCAAGGTGCCCGCTGAGCGCATCGGACGCGACGCCGACTTCTTCGGCCTCGGCGGCACCTCGCTCTCGCTCGTCCGCCTGGCCATCGCCCTCGACCGCTCGCTCACTCCCCGCGAACTGCGGGACACCCCGCGACTCGCGGACCTCGCCGCGCTCCTCAACGGCGACGCCGCGACCCCGGCGCACCAGGCCGCGACCGCGGAACCCCACAGCACGACGACGGACGGCTGAACCCCATGACGGATACCCCCTCGCCCGGTGGCACCGCTCCCGGCAGCTCTCTCCCCGATGGCTCCCGGGTCATCCTCGCCGAGGGACGCACCCCCGTTCTTCAGCCCCCGGGCGACGAGGTGCCAGCGAAGGATGTGCGCCAGGCTCTCGACCGGCACGGCGCCGTCCTCGTCCGCGGTCTCGGCCTGAGCACGGCTGCAGATTTGGCCGCAGTCGCCCACGCCCTCGACGTGACCCCGATGCGTGAACGCGAGAGCTTCGCCGCTCGCCACGACCTCGGACACGGCGTCTACTCGGCGTCGCTGTGGCCGGCCGACGAGCCGATGTGCATGCACCACGAGCTGAGTTACTCGGTCGAGGTCCCGGCCATCGCCCTCTTCGGTTGCCTGCGTGCGCCCGACAGCGGCGGCGCGACCGGCGTGGCCGACGCCCGAGCCGTGCTCGGCGCCCTGCCCGCCGAGCTCGTTGAGCCCTTCGAACGGGACGGTTGGCTGCTCGCCCGGCACTACGGGGACCTCGGACTGAGCTGGGCGGATGCCTTCGGCACCGAGGACGTCGACGAGGTGTCCGCGTACTGCCGCGACCACGACATCGACCACCAGTGGCTGGCGGACGGCTCGCTGCGCACGTTGCAGCGCAGGTCGGCCGTCGTCCGGCACCCCTTGTCGGGGGAACGCCTATGGTTCAACCAGATCGCGTTCCTCAACGAGCTGACGATGGACCCGGCGGTCAGGGAGTACCTTCTCGCCCTCTACGGCCCGGACGCGCTGCCCTTCACCACCCGCCGCGGCGACGGCACCCCCATCCCGGAATCGGTGATCGAGGCCATCAACGCCGCCTACACCGCCGCAACTTGGCGGGAGTCGTGGCGGACCGGCGACGTCCTCGTCGTGGACAACCTGCGAATGGCGCACAGCCGTGAGGCTTACGCGGGCGAACGTGACGTCGTCGCGCTCTTCGGCGACCCAACGCGGCTGCCCGGCCACACGCGGCACGCGTCGGTCGGCTGACCGCCAGGAACCGCAGAACCCCAGGAAACCCCAGGGAGCCTCTCCAATGCCCGAGCAGTACCCAACACCATCGTTCTCCGTGATCTCCGGAGCCCAGGTGCAGCACGTCCTCGACGGCCGGCACCGGGAGGTGGTCGACCTCATCGAGGCCGCCTACCGGTGGCATGGCGGAGGCCAGACCGTGAACCCACCCTCCTACTTCCTGCGCTTCCCCGACCGGCCGTCGTCTCGCATCATCGCCCTGCCCGCCTCGGTTGGCGGCGACGCGCCCACCGACGGGCTGAAGTGGATATCAAGTTTCCCCTCGAATGTCGAGCGGGGCATCCCGCGGGCCTCCGCGGTCCTGATCCTCAACGACCACGACACCGGCTACCCGCTGGCCTGTCTGGAGAGCTCCATCATCAGTGCCGCGCGCACCGCGGGCTCCGCAGCGCTCGCCGCGGAGAAGTTCGCTGAGGCTCGCGGTGGCGCCCGCCCCGCCCGGATCGGGTTCTTCGGTGTCGGCCTGATCGCTCGCTACGTTCACGCGTATCTTGCGGGCACGGGCTGGGAGTTCGACGAGATCGGCGTGCACGACCTCTCCGCAGAGCACGCCGCCGGATTCGGCGACTACCTGCGCCGCGCCGGCGAGACCGGGCCGGTCACGGTCCACGACGACGCCGAGTCGCTGGTCCGCTCCTGCGACCTGGTGGTCTTCGCGACGGTGGCCGGGACGCCGCACATCACCGAACCCGCGTGGTTCGCGCACAACCCGATGGTCCTCCACCTGTCGCTGCGCGACCTGTCACCGGAGGTGATTCTCGCAGCAACCAACGTCGTCGACGACATCGAGCACTGCCTCAAGGCCGACACCTCTCCGCATCTCGCCGAACAGCGCGTCGGCACCCGGGATTTCGTCACCGGCACGCTCCATGACGTCCTGACCGGCGGCCTGCCGTTGGACGCCGATCGGCCCCTTGTCTTCTCGCCCTTCGGCCTCGGCGTGCTCGACCTAGTGCTCGGCCGACACATCTACGACACCGTCGCGGCGGCCGGCGACCTGCACGTCGTCGACGGCTTTTTCCACGAGATGCGACGCTACGGCTGAGGCAGGAGGCCACGTGCCGATCATTTCGGCGCCCCATGAGTTCAACCAGGACGACTTGTACGTCGATCTCGGTGCCGTGCTCGACATGCCCCTATTCCTCAAGTGCGAGGGGTTCAATTTCACCGGATCCATCAAGCAGAAGGCCGCCGTGGAAATGGTGGAGGCCGCCGAACGCAACGGCCTCATCGCGCCGGACTCCGTCCTGGTCGAATCATCGTCGGGAAACCTCGGGATCGCGCTGAGCGTCATCGCCGCCGCCAAGGGGTACCGCTTCGTCTGCGTCACCGACTCCCGCTGCAACCTGGCGGCTAAGCGCCTCATGTCGGTGCTCGGCGCGACCGTGCACACCGTCACCGAACCCGACCCCGAGGGCGGGTTCCTCGCCGCGCGCATCCGCCACGTACGCGGACTCTGCGCGGCAGATGACCGAAACGTGTGGCTCAACCAGTACGAGAACGCAGCGAATTGGCGGGCGCACTACCTGCACACCGCGCCCGCCGTCGACCGCTCCTTCCCTGACCTGGACGTGCTGTTCGTCGGGGCGGGCACCACCGGCACGCTGATGGGGTGCGCGCGCTGGTACCGCGAACACCGCCCCGGCGTACGCGTCGTGGCCGTGGACAGCGTGGGATCTGTGGCGTTCGGGCACCCGCCGGGGCAGCGCATGATTCCGGGGCTCGGCTCCGGCGTCCGGCCGCCCCTCCTGGACGAGACGTTCGTCGACGAGGTCATCCTCGTGCCCGAGCGCGAGGCGGTACGGATGTGCCACCGTCTCGCCGGCAGCGGATTCGTCCTCGGCGGGTCCACCGGCACCGTGGTCAGCGGCGCCGGGCAGTGGCTCGATGCGAACGCCCACCGCGGCCGCCTCACGTGCGTGGCGATATCGCCGGACATGGGCGAGCGATATCTCGACACCGTCTACCAAGAGAACTGGGTGGAGGGGATCTACGGCCGCGAGGCGCTGCAGGCGGCGCGGCCGGACCCGAGCGGGCGTCAGAGCAACCGGATCTGACTACGTTCGGTTTCACTCAGTGTCGCCACATAGCAGTACGAGGCGCGGCCCGTGGAGAGGAGCGGCGCGTCGTGGACGCTCGCCACGTGCGTGGAGTGGCAGGCTGCGAGGACCTCCGGGCCCTCGATGCGCCGGTCGACCGACCGGGCGTACAGCTTGCCCGCCGACGTCGCGTCTTGCGGGGTCAGTTCCACCAGTTCGACGCCGGGGAGGCCGAGCAGGTGCTGCACGGCCGTACCGACGCCGGACTGATGTGATTTCGTGCAGTATTCGTCCCAGCACGTGCGCATGGCGCAGGAAACAGCGAAAGTGACGGCGGGTATCACGAGACGAAGTTCTCCAGCGCTCATAGCGGTTTTGACGGAGGACGCGGCCGAGGAGTGGCCGACCGCGATCTCGTACAGGGCAAATGAATCGGGTACTGCGCACCCGTCTGATGTTCCCAGAAGGTCGTGCAGCTTCACTGAGGCTCCCCTCGGTCTCCGGGCAGTTTGTGTGACGGAAGGCCAAAGGATAGCCGCCGATAGCCCCGGGAAGACCTCCGTCCGCGCATGAGAATCCAGGAATGACCGCACGATATCGAAGTGATGAAACCCCGTGATGAGATGAGTTCCTTGGGCTTGTGGACACGGTCGGACCGGCCGCGAGGACGCCTGATCCACGTTGCCGGCCCCACTATCGAAATCGAGGTTGTGGTGTGACGAACCCCTTTGACGACACCGAGGGAAAGTTCCTCGTCCTCATGAACCAGGAGGAGCAGTACTCGCTGTGGCCCAGCTATATCGAGGTGCCCCAGGGGTGGCGGACCGTCCTTGAGGAGACGGACCGCGACATCTGCATCGAGTTCATCGAGAAGAACTGGACCGATATGCGTCCCAAATCCCTCCGGGACGCAATGGACGCGCACGCCTGAGGAAAGAAGACCGAGCCAGGACGGGCCACCCGTGCGGTGCCACCCGTCCTGGCTCGATTCTCTTTCCTCCCCTTCTTTCCGTTCCTCCCTTTTCCGTCGTTCACAACTCATGGGGCAGGTAGCAGGTGTCTGACGCACAAGCCACTCGTCGACCGTTGTCCGCCGCGCAGCACGGCGTCTGGTTCGCCCACCAGCAGGGACTCACCGACCTGGACTTCAGCCTCGCGCAGTGCGTCGACATCCGTGGCGCGGTCGACGCGGATCTCTTCGGAACCGCCGTCGGTGCCGCCCTGACCGAAGCCGAGGCCTTGCGCGTCCGCTTCACCGAGGACACCGACGGCGTGTGGCAAACCCCCCTGCCCGTCCCCTCGGACGCCCTGACGTACCGTGACGTCTCGGCGGAGCCCGATCCCACCGAGACTGCCCTGCGCTGGATGCGCGAGGACCGCGCCCGCCCCGTCGACCTGCTCGCCGAGCGGCTCTACGACCTCGCCTTGTTCCGGCTCTCGCCGGACCGTCACCTCTGGTACACGCGCGCCCACCACGCCGTCGTCGACGGCCACGGCGCCGCCCTGTTCACCCGCCGCGTCGCCGAGCTCTATACCGCCCTAGCCGAACAACGCATCTGCGAGGACGCGACGTTCGGCACGCTCGCCGCGCTCGTCGAGGAGGACGACGCGTACCGCGCGTCGCCGGACTTCGCCAAGGACCGGACGTATTGGGAGAACCAACTCGCCGACCGCCCGGCGCGGTTCAGCCTCTCGCGGCGCACCGCCACGTCGCGCGGCTCCTCGCTGAGGGCCACCACCGGCCTCGCCGCGGACCTCAACGACGGCCTCATCGCCGCCGCCCGCACCGCCCGCACCCACTGGTCCGTCGTCCTGACGGCCGCCGTCGCACTCTACGCCCACCGCATGACGGGCGCCGACCGAATCACGCTCGGCTTCCCCGTCACTGCGCGCACCACCCTCAACGCCCGCCGCACCCCCGGCATGACCGCGAACGTCCTGCCCCTGCGGCTCGTCGTCAGCGCGGACGACGACTTCGGGCAGCTGCTCGCGCACACCACCGGGGCCGTCAAGGAGGCGCTGCGCCACCAGCGGTTCCGCCAGGAAGAACTCCAGCACCACTTCGCGCCGTCCCCCGACGCCTCCGGCTCCTTCGGGCCGCTGGTCAACATCATGGGCCTCCAGGACGGCCTGGCCTTCGGCGAGCACCCCGCCAGGCTCCTCAACCTCGGCAACGGCCCCCTAGATGACCTGGCCTTCGACGTCTACGGCACGGCACGCGGCGAACAGCTCGTCATCCACCTCGACGGCAACGACACCCTCTACACCGCCGATGAACTCACCTTGCACCTCGCCCGGTTCGAGCACACCCTTGCCGCGGCCCTGGCTGAGCCGGCCCGCCCCGTCGGCCAACTCGACGTGGTCCCCGCCCCGGAGCGCACGCTGCTCCTCGACACCTGGAACCCCGCGGCCGCGCAGGAGCAGGGCCCGGCGCCGGCCGAGCGGGTCGCCGAGCAGGCGCGGCACACCCCGAACGCGCCCGCGGTCATCGCGGGGGACAGCGTCCTCTCTTACGCGCAGCTCAACGCCCGCGCCAACCGCGTCGCCCGCCTTCTCGTCGCGCACGGCGCGGGCCCGGAGCGCACCGTCGCGGTGGCCGGGACCCGGTCCGCCGATCTGCCGGTGGCGCTGCTGGCGGTCGCGAAGGCGGGGGCGGCGTGCCTGGTACTGGACGCGGAGACCGACGGCGGTTGCGACGCGGATGCCGGCGAAGGCGCCCGCGCGTACCCCTCTGCGTACGCCGACGTCGTGGCAGCGGCCCGGACGGTGTGCGTGCTCACCTCCGAGAGCGCGCCGGAGCAGCAGGCCCCGGCCCTGCCGCGCATCGCCCTGGGCGAGCCCCGCACCGAGAAGGCACTTGCCGACCTGTCCGACGCCGACATCACCGACACGGAACGCACCGCGTCGCTCCTGCCCTCTCACCCCGCGTACGTCAGCCGCTCGACGGGCCTGATCACCACGTACGCGGCCGTCGGCGACCAGCTCGCGCGGTTGGGCACCCGCCACCCGCAGGGCCCCGGCGACCATGTCCTGCTGGGGACCGCGCCGCAGTGGGAGTGCCACTGGGCGCTGGTCGGCGGGGCGACGCTCGTGGCCGCCGAACACGCGTCGGCCTCGCGCGACGCGGCCCGCGTTGCCGCCGGCCTCGCTGCGGACATCGCAGGTCGACGCATCTCGACCCTGCACACCACACCCACCGTGCTCGCCGCTCTGCTCGCCCGCCTCGACGAACCGGGCACGGAGGCCTACCCTTCCCTGCGCACCGTGGTCTGCGACGGCGAACCCCTGCCGGCCCACCTCGCCGCCCGCTTCCGTGACCTACTGGGCGACGTGACCCTGTGCAGCGCGTACGGGCCCGTGGGCACCGCAGTACATGCCACGGCCGTGGCCGGCGAGACCTCGGCTGAGCCAGGCGGCGCCTCGATCGGCAGGCCCCTGCCCGGCATCCGGGTCTACGTCCTGGACGCCTTCCTGCGCCCGGCCCCCGTGGGCGTGACCGGCGAACTGTACGTCGGTGGCGCCCAGTCGACGCGCGGCTTCGCCGACCGTCCCGGAGCGACCGCCGAGCGTCTCGTCGCCGACCCGTACGGTGCGCCGGGTGAGCGGATGTACCGCAGCGGCGACCTCGCACGCCGTCGCGCCGACGGAACGCTCGAACTGGCTGGCAGTACAACCGGGTTCGGCTCCCTTGCGGACTCCGACGCGTCGGTCGCGGCCGTCGTCGCCGCCCACCCACACATCGGCCACGCGGTGGCCGTCGTCCGCGAAGGCGCGGAGGGGGCAGCTGTCGCCACCGCCTACGTCGTGCCGCGCGCTGAGGCCGCGGTCGATCCGGAGGCGGTCCGTCTCCACGCCGCCGAGCGCCTGCCCGAGGCGCAGGCGCCGACGTCCGTGGTCGTGCTCGACGCGTTCCCAGTCACCGCCCGGCACACCCTGGACCGCGCGGCGCTGCCGCTGCCTGCGCAAGTGACGGCCGTACCGGCCCGCCGCACCGCCCGCACCCCGCGGGAGGAAGCGCTCTGCCGCGCGTTCGCCGAGATCCTCGGTGTCGACATACCTGGCATAGACGACAGCTTTTTCGAGCTCGGCGGCCAGTCCCTGACGTCCATCCGGCTGCTCAGCCGCGTCCGCACCGACCTTGGCGTCGAACTGCCCGTGCGCGCTCTGTTCGAGGCACCCACCGTGGCCCGGCTGGCACGGCACATCGAGGACGTCGAACAGGCTGCTCGTGTCGATGTGCTCACTCTCACCGGCCCGGTCCCCGCGGAGCGCCCCGACCGGCTCCCGCTCTCCTTCGCGCAGCGCCGACTGTGGTTCCTCAATCGTCTCGAAGGACCGGCGTCGACCGCGTACAACATGCCGTTCGCCGTCCGTCTCACCGGCCACCTGGACGACGAGGCCCTGGCGGCGGCGCTGCGGGACGTCGTCCTACGGCACGAGTCGCTGCGAACCGTTTTCCCCGAAGGGCCGGACGAGGCGCCCTACCAGAAAATCCTGGGCCCCGACGAGATCCCCGCGGACCTCCTGACCACGGCCTCCGCGACCGCGGGCGCTCTGCCCGACGAGCTCACCCGTGCCGCGGCCGACACCTTCGATCTAACGCGGGAACTCCCTCTGCGTGCGACGTTGTTCACGCGTGGCGCGACCGAGCAGGTGCTGCTCCTGGTGATGCACCACATCGCGGGCGACGGCTGGTCGATGGTCCCGCTGGCACGGGACCTGGTGGCGGCGTACGAGGTGCGCGCGGCGGGGGAGACCCCGGACTGGAAGCCGCTGCCGGTCCAGTACGCGGACTACACCCTGTGGCAGCTTCGCACCCTCGGCGTCGAGAGCGACCCGACGAGCCTTCTTTCCCGCCAACTTACCTACTGGGCACACATGTTGGCGAGCCTCCCCGAACACCTCGACCTGCCTGCGGACCGGCCCCGCCCCGCCCTGCCCTCACACCGAGGCGAGAGCATCCCGGTCGAGATCTCCCCCGCGACGCACTGCGCCCTCGCCGCCCTGGCCCAGGAGTGCGACGCCAGCCTCTTCATGGTGGTGCAGTCCGCGTTCGCGGCGTTGTTGTCGCGGATGGGTGCGGGTACCGATATCCCGATCGGTACGCCGATCGCGGGGCGTACGGACGAGGCGCTGGACGATCTGGTCGGTTTCTTTGTGAACACGCTGGTGCTGCGGACGGATCTGTCGGGTGATCCGACGTTCCGTGAGCTGGTCGGCCGGGTGCGAGAGACGGACCTGGCGGCCTACGCGCATCAGGATGTGCCGTTCGAGCACCTCGTGGAGACCCTGAACCCGGTCCGCTCCATGGCGTCCCACCCGCTGTTCCAGGTGATGCTCGCCTTCCAGAACAACGCCGCGCCCCACTTCGAGCTCTCTGGCCTCACCACCGACATCGACCAACTCGACACCCAGACGTCCAAGTTCGACCTGCTCCTGAATATCACCGAGCTGCGTGATGATGCCGGTGAGCCGGCGGGCCTTTCGGGGGTCCTGGAGTTCTCCGTTGATCTGTTCGATCGGGGGACGGTTGAGGGTTTGGTGGAGCGGTTCGGTCGGGTGTTGGCCGGTGTGGTGGCGGATGCT
>NZ_JBSGYY010000048.1:0-73044 GCF_053610705.1 Streptomyces sp. NPDC054872
GCGTATCGCCGCGGGCCACTCCCTTTGCCGGTGACTCTGCCGGTGCCTCGCCGGTGAGTCCTACGTCCGGCGCCGTCAGGCCTCGATGCTGTCCTTCGAGCTCTCGTCGGAGGCGTCCTTGCCCTCCGCCGCGTCCTTCTCGGCCTGCTTCTTGGAGGCGATGAGGCTGGTGATCGTGGTGATGACCAGGACACCGCAGATGACGCCGAGCGAGACCGGGATGGAGATCTCGGGGACGTGCACGCCGTTCTCGTGCAGGGCGTGCAGGACCAGCTTGACGCCGATGAAGCCCAGGATGACCGAGAGGCCGTAGCTGAGGTGGACCAGCTTCTTGAGCAGTCCGCCGATGAGGAAGTACAGCTGACGCAGACCCATCAGGGCGAAGGCGTTCGCCGTGAAGACGATGTACGGGTCCTGGGTGAGGCCGAAGATCGCGGGGATCGAGTCCATCGCGAAGAGGATGTCGGTGGTGCCGATGGCGAGCATGACGATCATGAGCGGCGTCATGATCTTCTTGCCGTTCTTGCGGATGAAGAGCTTGGTGCCGTGGTACTGGTCGGCGACACCGAACTTCTTCTCGGCAGCCTTCAGGAGGCGGTTCTCCTCCCACTCCTCTTCGTCGTCACCGGCGCGCGCCTCCTGGATGAGCTTCCAGGCGGTGTAGATCAGGAACGCGCCGAAGATGTAGAAGACCCAGGAGAAGTTGGCGATGACCGCGGCGCCGGCGGCGATGAAGATCGCTCGCAGGACGAGCGCGATCAGCACACCGAACAGCAGCACCCGCTGCTGGAGGTGGGTGGGCACCGAGAACTTCGCCATGATCAGGATGAAGACGAAGAGGTTGTCGACACTGAGCGACTTCTCGGTGATGAAGCCCGCGAAGAACTCACCGCCCGCCTGGCCACCGCCCCAGATCATCAGGCCCACTCCGAAGAGAGCGGCCAGCACGATCCAGACGATCGTCCAGATTCCGGCTTCCTTGATCGATACGTCGTGCGGCTTGCGGCCGATGAAGAAGTCGACCGCGATCAGGGCACACAGACCAAGAATGGTCAGCACCCAAAGGGTCATTGAAACGTCCACTGCGCCTCCGGCGTCGTACGGCTACTGATCAGCGTCGTCGCTGCCGGAGGTCTCTTCCACCCGAGGCGGCTCACCGCCCCGCGGGCCGACGCCCCGGGATCGATGGCGATCCGTATTGACGGGCACGTCGCGTTCGGGAGTACTCCCCTCCGCTGCAAGAAGAGTACGCGAAACACCAAGGGTTGGTAAAGGGGAATCCAAACTGGAGCCAAAAGCGCAGGTCAGGGGCGGTCGAAAGTCGCTTTACCGTCAGTGGCCAGAGTGGCCAGAGTGGCCAGAGTGGCCAGAGTGGCCCGAGTGGTCCGAGTGACCTGCCGGGCGCACCGAGGTGTCAGCGGCCCCCGGTGCGCCGGGCGTGCGCGACCTGGTTCAGGACCTGTTCGATCACCCGGCTGCCGGGCGGCGCCATCGGCGGTTCGTAGGTCCAAGCGTGACCGACCCAGGGGTCGGCGAGGTGGTCGTCGGCCACCGGGGTCAGGCGCATGAGGGCCCGCCAGAGCGGGTCGAGCAGCGGGCCGTACTCCGCGGCGTCCTCGCGGTCGGCGACCATCATCAGGTGCACGCCCACCGCCGGGCCCTCGTCCGCGAGATAGCGGAGCTGGGTCACCGCGCGGTCGTCGAAGCCGTGCGGGAAGTCGTTGACGATCAGGAGCTGCTCGGCGGTGTCCAGGTCCGGCGGCAGCGCGTCGGCGGCACCCGCGCGGATGGCCATCTGCACCAGGTCCACGCGCTGGGTGAGCTTGGCGAGCACGGCGGAGACGCCCGCCGCGCCGGCGGCCGGAGCTCCGTCGAGCACGCCCGCCGTCACCAGCGGGGAGAGCGTGCCGGCCGCGGAGCCCGCCGCGTCGATGACGTGCACCGTGAACTCGCCCGCGGGATAGACCGCAAGGAGCCGCGCGGCGTGCGCGACCGCGCTGTCCATGGCGAGGCGGCGCAGCTGGTCGGTGTCGGCCAGGGAGTCCGTGCCCGACGACCGGCCGCTGTCGATCCACAGGCCGCGCTCCAGGGGCAGCCGGACAAGCAGCGGAATGCGCAGGTCGGGGCGCTCGGGCAGATGGAGGTCGCCGAGGCGCAGCGCCATGGGGATCTCCATCGGGGTGCGATAGGCGTGCCAGACCGGGCTGTCCCAGCCGGCGAACGCCAGGGGCAGGGCGGGCTCGACGACCTCGGACTCGGCGGCGAGCTGCCCCAGGTCGCGGTCGAGGGCGGCCCTTGCCCGGTCGACGAGGAGGCCGTGCTTGGCGCGGGCGGCCTCGCGCGCCATGTCCCCGGTGTTGCCGATGCGGCTGCGCGGGTCGGAGAGGGCCTTGTCGAGCTCCTGGTCCATGCGCGACTCGGCGAAGTCGACGGCGCTGCGATACGCGGCCGTGGAGCGGGCCAGGTCCTCGAACATGCCCCACACCTGGTTGTAGAGGCGCTCCTCCATGGACCAGCCGGTCGCGTCGCCCGCCACGGGCTGGGCGGCCCTGCCCGGTTCGGCCGGGGCCGCGGCCGGTGAGGGCGGCGGCGGTGCGCTGGTCTGGCGGCCGGGGTGGGTGTAGTTGACCGGGCCGCCCGTGGTGGTGCTCGCGTCGCCCGGCTGGGGCGCCGGGGCGGGCTGCGGGGACGCGGCGCTGTCCGGGCCCGGGCCCGGCGCTGCCGCCGGGCCGGGTGCGGCGGTCTGGCCCGTCGTCCGCACTCGGGCCTCGTCCGAGGAGCGTGGCGGCGGCGCGGCCACCGAACGGGCCAGGCCCTGCGCCACCGCTTCGTTGATCGAACCCGCCAGTTCATGGGCCCTCGGGAGGCCCTGGTCGGTGAGCATATCGGCGAGGCCGCCCGCGTATCCCTGGCCGACGGCGCGCACCTTCCAGGCGTCCTGCCTGCGGTAGAGCTCCAGGGCGACGACGGCGGACTCGGCGTCCAGGTCGGTGATGGTGTAGCTGGCGACCTCGGAGCCGTCCAGCGCGGTGACCGCGATGAAGGGGGCGGCGAGGGAGCCGAAGCTGACCGGCCCCCCGACGCCGACGGGCAGCGCGAGGAGGACGTTGACCCGGTGCACCGCTTCCGGGACCGCGTCGAGGTCCACCGCGAGGCGGTGGTCGGCGGCCGCCTGCCTGGGCACTTCGAGCCCGGGCAGCGTGGGCGCGCCGGGGTGGGCCACCCAGTCCGCGCCGCGCACCTTGCCGTGCTCGTCGCTGAGCGTGACCCCCGCCACGATCGGTTTGCCGATCGAGACCCGGATCTCCAGACGGGTCTCGGAAAGCGGGTGGTTCTGCCCCCGGACCAGCTCGGCCGTCATCGCCTTCGTCCCCCTCGTGCCCTCTGAACTTGTGGGTGCCGCGTGTCTACAGGTGCGGCAGGATCGACGGCATCAGGTCCTGGAACGTCCGGCCGTTGGCGGGATTGCCGATGGCCGTCATCTGCCAGCCCGTGCCCGCACGGTGGACCTTCGCCATGATCTGCGCGGTGTACTGACCGCCGCCGTCGAGTGTGTACCGGGCGAGCTCCTGGCCGTTGGTCTCGTCGACCAGGCGGCAGAACGCGTTCTGCACCTCCTGGAACGTCTGGCCCGTGAAGGAGTTCACCGTGAAGACGATCTGGTCGATGTGGACCGGGATCCGCTGCAGGTCGACGAGGATCGCCTCGTCGTCCCCGCCCTGGCCGACACCGCCCACCAGGTTGTCGCCGGTGTGCCGCACGGAGCCGTCGTCACTGACGAGGTGACGGAAGAACACGACGTCCACCGGCTGCTTGTCGGCGAACAGGACCGCCGACGCGTCCAGGTCGACCTCACGCGTGCGCGTGCCGAACAGGCCCCGCCTCGGGGCCGCTTGCCAGCCGAGTCCCATGCGCACCGCGGTCAGGGCGCCCCCGTCGTCCTTCTGCAGGCTGATGGCCTGACCCTTGGTCATGTTGACCGTCACGCGCTGTCCCCTCTCGAACTGCCTCGGCAACCGCCGGTCTGTGCGGTTGCCCAGCACCTTATGCAGAGGCACTGACAGTGCCGCACCGCGGGCAGCACTTTGTGTCGGTCTTGCAACACACCAGGCAGTACGCCTACGCCTGCCCCGCCTCCCTCATCTGCCTGAGCTCCTTCTTCATCTCTGACACCTCGTCACGCAGCCGTGCGGCGATCTCGAACTGGAGGTCCGCGGCGGCCGCGCGCATCCGGGCCGTCATCTCCTCGATCTGTTCCGCCAGTTCGGCCGCGGGACGGTCGGTGGGCACCTTCGGGGCGCCCTTGCCCTTGGCCGCCTTGCCCGCCTTGTCGGCCTTCCCGCCGAGCGCGGGCACCGGCGCCTTGGCCTCCTTGCCGTCCTTCGCCTTGCGGTAGTCGGTGCCGAGGAGCTGCTCCGTGTCGACCTCCTCGCGCGCGATCGCCGACACGATGTCGTTGATCTTCTTGCGCAGCGGCTGGGGGTCGATGCCCCTCTCCTCGTTGTACGCGATCTGCTTCTCGCGCCGCCGGTTGGTCTCCTCGATGGCCTGCTCCATCGCGGGGGTGACCTTGTCCGCGTACATATGGACCTGCCCGGAGACGTTTCGCGCCGCGCGGCCGATCGTCTGGATCAGGGAGGTGCCGGAGCGCAGGAAGCCCTGCTTGTCGGCGTCGAGGATGGCGACCAGGGAGACCTCGGGCAGGTCGAGTCCCTCACGCAGGAGGTTGATGCCGACCAGCACGTCGTACTCACCGGCGCGCAGCTCGCGCAGGAGCTCGACGCGGCGCAGGGTGTCGACGTCGCTGTGCAGATAGCGGACCTGGATGCCCAGCTCGAGGAAGTAGTCGGTGAGGTCCTCGGCCATCTTCTTGGTGAGCGTGGTGACCAGGACGCGCTCGTCCTTCTCGGTGCGCGTGCGGATCTCGTGCACCAGGTCGTCGATCTGCCCCTCGGTGGGCTTGACCACGACCTCCGGGTCGATGAGGCCGGTGGGGCGGATGATCTGCTCGACGAAGCCGTCGCCGCGCGAGAGCTCGTACTTCCCGGGCGTCGCGGAGAGGTAGACGGTCTGGCCGATGCGGCCGAGGAATTCCTCCCACTTCAGCGGGCGGTTGTCCAGCGCGGACGGCAGGCGGAAGCCGTGGTCCACCAGGGTGCGCTTGCGGGAGGCGTCCCCTTCGTACATGGCGCCGATCTGCGGGACCGTGACGTGCGACTCGTCGATGACGAGGAGGAAGTCCTCGGGGAAGTAGTCGAGGAGGGTGTTCGGGGCGGTGCCGGGCTCGCGGTCGTCGAAGTGCATCGAGTAGTTCTCGACGCCGGAGCAGGAGCCGATCTGGCGGAGCATCTCCAGGTCGTACGTCGTGCGCATGCGCAGGCGCTGGGCCTCCAGCATCTTGCCCTGCTTCTCCAGCTCGGCGAGGCGCTCGGAGAGCTCCTTCTCGATGCCGGTGACCGCCTTCTCCAGGCGCTCGGGACCCGCCACGTAGTGCGAGGCCGGGAACACGTACAGGTGGTCGTCGTCGCTGATGACCTCGCCGGTGAGCGGGTGCAGCGTGGAGAGCGCCTCGATCTCGTCGCCGAACATCTCGATGCGGACGGCCAGCTCTTCGTAGACCGGGAAGATCTCGATGGTGTCGCCGCGCACCCGGAAGGTGCCGCGGGCGAAGGCCATGTCGTTCCGTGTGTACTGGATGTCGACGAAGCGGCGCAGGAGCTGGTCGCGGTCGATCTCGTCGCCGACCTTGAGCGGCACCATCCGGTCGACGTACTCCTGCGGGGTGCCGAGGCCATAGATGCAGGAGACCGAGGCGACCACGATCGTGTCGCGCCGGGTGAGCAGCGAGTTCGTCGCGGAGTGGCGCAGGCGCTCGACCTCCTCGTTGATCGAGGAGTCCTTCTCGATGTACGTGTCCGACTGCGGGACGTACGCCTCGGGCTGGTAGTAGTCGTAGTACGAGACGAAGTACTCGACCGCGTTGTTCGGCAGGAGCTCGCGGAACTCGTTGGCCAGCTGGGCGGCCAGCGTCTTGTTCGGCGCCATCACGAGGGTGGGGCGCTGGAGCTTCTCGATCATCCACGCGGTGGTGGCCGACTTGCCGGTGCCGGTCGCGCCGAGCAGGACGACGTCCTTCTCACCTGCATTGATGCGCCGCTCCAGGTCGGCGATGGCCGCCGGCTGGTCGCCGCTTGGCTGGTAGTTGCTGACGACCTCGAAAGGCGCCACCGTGCGTTCGATCTTGGATACGGGCCGCATGGAACCAACCGTACGACCCCCCACTGACAATGGGGTCGGATCACCAGCTCTGCGGGGTTTTCGGACCGGGGCGCTGCGGGGGCCTGCGGCCCGCCCGCGGGGCATGGCGGTCGCCCGAGCGCGGGACGGGGTAGGGGGCGTGCTTTCCCTGCGCGGCGCTCTGGAGCTCGGCCTTCCCCATCACCATCAGCGGGTCGAACATCACGATCACCCCCGCGAGGAGCAGGAAGGCGAGCGGACCGATCATCATGGGCGCGAGCAGCTCGGCCGCCGAGTCTCCCCCGGTGGGCGCCGCGGACGAGCCGTGCAGATGGACCTTGAGGGCGGCCATCCCGGTGTAGTGCATGCCGCTGACGGCGAGCCCCATGACGAGGCTCGCGCCCAGGCTCCAGAGGAAACCCCTGACCTGCGCGGCCGCCCAGAGGGCCGCCGAGGCGGCCACCACGGCGATCACGACGGACGCGGAGACGGTGAGGGTGTTGTACTCCAGCGTCCCGCGCAGACGCATACCGGCCATTCCCAGATAGTGCATCGAGGCGACGCCCAGACCGGTGATCGTCCCGCCGGTGAACAGAGCCGTCCCGGTCGCTCCGCGGTAACCCACTATGAAGATCCCGATGCCGACCATGACGATGGCCACGGCGAGACTCGCGAAGGTCAGCGCCTTGTCGTAGTGGATCGGGGCCTCGTCGACGCTGAAGCCCATCATCGCGATGAAGTGCATGGTCCAGATGCCGGATCCGATCGCCGCCGACCCGAGCGCGAGCCAGCCGGGCCGCCAGGAGTGCGCGACTAGGAGCGACCTCGTGGTGCAGCGCAGGCCCAGCGCTCCCCCGAGGCAGGCCATGAGGTACGCCGCCACCGGTGTGACCAGTCCATAGCTGAAACCGTCGACTGTCCCCTGCATGCGCGGTAACCCTTCCGCCTGTTGTGTCCAAATGCCCGGGATTGCCCCCAAGTGGCCCCACCCGACCGCGTTCTGACAGGCCATGGGCTGACGCAGAGAGTAAAGCTCACTCCGGAACTTGCGAACGATTTTCCGGGAAAGAAACCCGGCTGTCTCCGTTCAACCTGTGGCCATCCTGCACCTGTCTCGCGTTGGCCGTGGACTGTCACTCTCATCCGGTCCGTGCCCGAACATCACGAGGAGTCACCGTTGTACGCACGCGTTGCCGCTGCCACCACTGCCGCTCTTCTTGGAGCCGGTGCACTGGCTCTCCCTTCCGCCTCCGCTCACGCCGCCGACCAGAAGTCGGCGCAGACGTCCACGCGCACGCCCGCACAGACGTCCGCCTCGCACGACACCCCGCTGGTCGTCGCGCACCGGGGCGCTTCCGCCTACGCGCCCGAGAACACTTTCGCAGCCATCGACAAGGCGGCTGACATGGGGTTCCGGTGGGTCGAGAACGACGTCCAGCGCACCAAGGACGGCGAGCTCGTGATCATGCACGACGACAACCTGAAGCGGACCACGAACGTCGAGGAGCTCTTCCCCGACCGCGCGCCGTGGAAGGTCGCGGACTTCACCGCGGCGGAGATCGCCAGGCTGGACGCGGGCAGCTGGTTCAGCCCGAAGTACGCGGGCCAGCGCGTGCCGACGCTGAAGCAGTACATGAACCGTGTCTCGCGCAACCACCAGAAGCTCGTCTTCGAGTTCAAGAAGCCCGAGCTGTACCCGGGCATCGAGAAGCAGGGCCTCGACGTCCTGCGCAAGACGGGCTGGCTGGACAAGCACCACGTCAAGAGCAAGCTGGTCATCCAGAGCTTCAGCGCGGACAGCGTCAAGACGGTCCACAAGCTGCGGCCCGACATCAAGACCGGCTTCCTCGGCACGCCCGCGGTCGCCGATCTGCCCGAGTACGCCAAGTTCTCCGACCAGATCAACTCGACGCACGGCTCCATCTCCGGTGAGTACGTCTCCGCGATACACGCGCTCAAGGGGCCGCACCGCAAGCGCCTGGAGATCTTCACGTGGACCGTGAACGACGCGGCCGCCGCCAAGCGGGTGGCCGGGTTCGGGGTGGACGGCATCATCACGAACACGCCCGACGTCGTGCGCAAGGCCATCGCCGGCTGACGCCGTTCCGGCGCGGGCGGCGTTGTCAGTGCCCGGTCGTACGGTGGTCCACATGAACGCCAACGGGCAGCACGGGCAGGGCCGGCCAGGTCAGGACGGATCGCGGCAGGTGGTGTGGGCCGTCGTCGCGAGCGACATCGGCCCACTGCTGCTCGCCGGGACCGACGAAGGCCTGGTCAGCGTCGTCTTCCACGCCACGGACGAGATACGCGACACGGCGATCGAGCGGCTCGGCTCCCGGCTGGGGGCCGAGCCGGTCGAGGATCCCGGGTCCCCGCTCCTCGCCGAGCCGATACGCCAGCTCTCGGCGTACTTCGCGGGCGAGCGGCACGCCTTCGAGCTGCCGCTCGACTGGTCGCTGATCTCCGGCTTCAACCGCCAGGTCCTGCGCGAGCTGACCACCGTTCCGTACGGCGCGGTCGTGGGGTACGGAGACCTCGCCCGCCGTGTGGGCCAGCCCGGCGCGGCCCAGGCGGTCGGCATGGCGATGGGTGCCAACCCGCTGCCGGTCGTGGTGCCGTGCCACCGGGTGGTCGAGAGCGACGGCGGCATCGGCGGTTTCGGCGGCGGCATCGAGACCAAGCGCCGGCTTCTCGCCCTGGAGGGAGTACTGCCACAGCCGCTGTTCTGAGGCTCCCGCACCGTGCGGGGCGAGCCGTGAAATCCCTGTTTCCCCCGTTCGAACGCCCTGGCACACTGCGTCAGTGACTTCGACCCTCGACGCTCCTGACATACCCGCGCCGGAAGCGCTGCCCGCGTTGCGCCGCCGGACCACCGCGGTGCTGGTCGCCAGTCAGATACTGGGCGGGCTCGGGGTACCGATCGGCATCGCCCTCGCACCGATGCTGGCGACCGAGGTGAGCGGGACGGAGGCGCTGTCCGGCCTCGCGCCCACCGCGTCCGTGGCCGGGACGGCGCTGCTCTCGCTGCCGCTCGCCGCCCTGATGACCTCGCGCGGACGGCGGCCCGGTCTCGTCCTCGCGTATCTGATCGGCGCGCTGGGAGCGGGCCTCGTGGTCCTCGCCGCGGTCATCGAGAGCTTCCCTCTGCTGCTGCTCGGCATGGCCGGCTTCGGGGCTGGTTCGTCGGCCAACCTGCAGGCCCGCTTCGCGGCGGCCGACCTCGCCGAGCCCGACCGGCGCGGCCGCGCCATCTCCCTCGTCATCTGGGCCACCACCATCGGCTCGGTCCTCGGCCCGAACATCGCCGCGCCCACGAGTCGCGCCTTCGCCGGGACCTCCATCCCCGAGGCGGCGGGGCCCTTCCTGTTCGCCGCCGGGATCTTCGCCGTCGCCGGTCTCGTGGTGGCGGTGCTGCTGCGTCCCGACCCGCTGCTCACCGCCCGCGCGCTCGCCCCACAGGAGAACGACTCCGCGCAGAGCCGCTCCCTGCGGGCCGGTGTCGCCGCGGTGGCCGCGTCGCCGATGGCCCGGCTCGCCCTGGTGACGGTGGCCGCGTCCCACACGGTGATGGTCTCGATCATGGTCATGACCCCGGTCGACCTGGGACACCACGGGGCGAGCCTGCAGTTGGTCGGCCTGGTCATCAGCGGCCACATCGCGGGCATGTACGCGCTGTCGCCGGTGATGGGCTGGCTCTCCGACCGGTTCGGGCGGCTCTCCGTGATCGGACTCGCGGTCGGGCTGCTGTGCTGCGCGGCGCTCCTCGCCGGTACGGCGGGGGCCGGCCACGGGCAGACCGCCGCCGGGCTCTTCGTGCTCGGTCTCGGCTGGTCCGCGGGCCTGGTGTCGGGCTCCGCGCTGCTCACCGACTCGGTCCCCCAGCCTGCGCGCGCCGCCGTGCAGGGCCTCTCGGACCTGACCATGAACACGGCGGCGGGCATCGGCGGCGCGGCGGCCGGCCTGATCGTCGCGCGGGCGAGCTACGGCTGGCTCAACCTCATCGGGGTCTGCGTACTGCTGCCGATGGCGGCCCTCGCGCTCCGCAGGACGGTCAAGAAGGCCTGAGGCGGTGGCCCTCAAGCCCGGAGTTCAGGGCAGCGTGATGTGGTACGCCTTGCGCAGCGTCTCGTGCACGGTCCACGTCGTACGGTCGCCCTCGCGCAGGACGGCCGCGTCGCCGGGGCCGATCTCGATCACGTCGCCGCCCTCGACCTCGATGGTGGCGCGGCCGCTGACGACGACGAAGAGTTCGTTCGCCTCGGTGTCGGTGACCACGCCGGGCGTGATCTGCCAGATGCCGCGCAGCTGCTTGCCGTCGGCCGACTCCCACAGGACCTTGCCGGTGACCTCCGGGGTGCCGGACACGATCTGCTCGGGGTCGAGGGGCTCGGCCTCCAGGTCGGCATCCGGAATGTGCACGGCAAAGGACGCAACGGCTTGATCATTCGTGGTCATGGCCGGTCACCCTAGCCGGGGCCCGCGCGCCCCTCGGCCAGGGGTCAGCCTTTCCCGTCTTCTCCGTAGTGCCGGGCTTCGAAGATGTTCCCGTCGGGGTCGCGGAAGTAGAAGCCGCGGAGGGCCTCGCCGCGGGCGCCGAACGCGCCCTGCGAGATGTCCGACACCGGCGTTCCGTGCTCCTCCAGACGGGCACGCAGCGCCTCGAAGCCGGTCTCCGTAAGGGCGAGGCAGACGTGGTTGACGGGGTGGCCCGCGCTCTTGTCCGCGTCCGGCACGACGTTCATGCGTTCGGCGAGCGTGAGCGGGGCGAGGTCGAAGATGGTCTCCTCGTTGAGCCGGACGGAGGGGAACGCGACCTTGTTTGCCGTGTAATCGGCGACGCGCAGGGGTTCGAGACCCAGCACCTTCTCGTAGAAGTCGGCTGCCGCCGCGGGATCGCGCACCCACAGGACGACGTGGTCGAGACGTGTCGTGTTGTCCGTCATGCCGCCAGGCTGCTGTCCCCTCCCCGGCGCCGCAAGGGTTTGGCGCGGCGCGCCGGTCGCCAGGGATGAGAGGAGACCCGACAGGCAGGAGGCAGGCCCGTGTTGGTGGTGTCCGACGAGGTACAGGCGGCTGTGGCGAACCGGCGGCCCGTGGTCGCCCTGGAGTCCACGATCATCGCGCACGGGCTGCCGCGCCCGCGCAACCTCCAGGTCGCGCGTGAGCTCGAAGAGGTCGTACGCGAAGAGGGTGCCGTCCCCGCGACGATCGCCGTACTGGACGGGCGCCCTCATGTCGGCCTGGACGACAAGCAGGTGGAGCGGGTCGCGAACGAGGACGGCATCCGGAAGCTGGGCCACCGCGACCTGCCCCTCGCGGTCGCGGCGGGCGCGAGCGGGGCGACGACCGTGTCCGCGACGGCGCTGCTCGCGGCGCGGGCGGGCGTACGGGTGTTTGCCACGGGTGGGCTCGGCGGGGTGCACCGGGAGTGGACGGTGACCCAGGACGAGTCCGCCGACCTGGGGCTGCTCGCCCGGACGCGCATCACGGTGGTCTGCGCGGGAGTGAAGTCGATCCTGGACGTCGCGGCGACGCTGCAGCGCCTGGAGACGCTGGGTGTGGCGGTGGCCGGATACGGGACGGATCGTTTCCCCGGCTTCTATCTCACCGACTCCGGTCATCCGGTGGACTGGACCCTGCGGACTCCGCGGGAGGTCGCGGCGGTGATGCGGGCCCAGGACGCGGTCGGCGGCCCGGAGTCCGCGCTCCTGGTGGCGAACCCCGTGCCGGAGGCGGCGCAGCTCGATCCCGCGCTCCACGCGCGCGTGCTCGCCGAGGCGTTGGAGGCGTGCGCCGAGCGGGGCATCACCGGGCAGGCGGTCACGCCCTTCCTCCTGGACCAGCTGGTGCGGCGTACGGAGGGTGCCTCGCTGAGTGCCAATCTCGCGGCGGTGCGGGGCAATGTGCGCCTCGCGGCGCGGATCGCGACGGCGTGGACGGGGTGGTGAGTTCGGGGCGGGGCAAGGCCCTGTTGGTGGTCGGGGATGTCGTCACCGATGTCGTCGCCCGGCTCCGCACGCCGCCGCTTCCCGGTACGGACACGGTGGCGTCGATCCGTACGGTGCCGGGTGGCGCGGGCGCCAACGTGGCGTGCTGGGCGGCTTCCTGGGGCTGCCGCGAGGTGCGGTTCCTGGGGCGGGCCGGTGCGGACTCGGCGGCATGGCACGAGGAGGCGCTGACGCGCGCGGGGGTGCGCCCGCGGCTCGTCGTCGACCGCGGGGCGCCCACGGGGACGGTGATCTGCCTGGTCGACGGGGGCATCGGGGCGGAGCGGACGTTCCTCACGGACAGCGGCGCGTCGCTGCGTCTGTCGGCCGCCGACTGGTCACCGGGGCTGCTGGACGGAGTGGGCTGGCTGCACCTGTCGGGGTACCTGTTCTTCGCCGGGCCGAGCAGAGGGGCGGCCGAGACCGCCTTGGCGGCGGCACGCGCGCGTGGAGTGCCGGTCAGCGTGGACCCGGCGTCGGCGGGCTTCCTCACCGAGCTGGGGGTGGAGCGGTTCTTGGCGGCGGTGGAGGGGGTGGACGTGCTGCTGCCGAGCGAGGGAGAGCTGAGGTTGCTGGAGGAAGCGGGCGGCCCGGAAGAAGCGGCTGCGAAATTGAGCCGCCGGTTCCCCGCGGTGGTGGTCAAGCGGGGCGCCGCGGGCGCGCTGGTCGCCCGGGAGGGTGAGGTGCGCGCCGAGATCCCGGCGCTGCCGGCCACCGCGGTGGACTCCACGGGGGCGGGCGACGCGTTCACCGGTGCTTTCCTCGCGACGCACCTGAGCGGCGCGGGGCTCGGCGAGGCCGCGGCGGAGGGGTGCAGGGCGGGGGCCAGGGCGGTCGAACTGGTGGGCGGCAGGCCGGTTTAGGGGCCTGCTGACGGAGCTCCCCGGGAGGAGGAGCCGGGGGGCGGTCCGTGCGCTCGGCGTCCGGCGTGCACGTGCGCGTGGCGAGGGTGAGTGCTCGGCGTCGCCACGCCACGGAGTTCCGCCGGAAGGGCCCTGGGGGTGCGGCACTCCGGCGGGCACTTCCCCGCACCGCCCCGCCCCCTCCTCACGAGCCGGCGCCGCGGGGCCGACGAGCGGGTGGGCGGCGCGGCGCGGCGCGTCCGGGTGTGCCCGAGTACCGGTGTCCGGGCGAGAGGGCCCGAGTACCGGTGTCCGGGCGAGAGGGAGCGGGGGTGGACCGCTGTGGGGAAGGGCCCCGGGAGGACCGGAAGGGTTACGGCTTGCGGCCCCAGGCCGAGATCAGAGGGGGTGTGGCCAGGTCCAGGGGTTCCGCGGTGATGTTCGTCAGGTGGTCGGTGATGTCCGCGTCCGTGGCGAGCCCCGCGCTCGTCAGCGCCGCGCGGGACTGCTGGATCGTGGCCGTCTCCAGCGCCGCGCAGGCAGGCGAGGTCAGAGGGAAGTACGCGTCGGCCTCCACCTGGCACAGGCCCGCCGCACGGAGCAGGCGGGGCAGCCCGCGGCCGTACGCGAGGTCGGTGCCGCGCTGGGTGAGCAGCGCGTGCCGGATGCGGTTCGCCAACTGCTGGGCCGGCCCGTGCTCGTCCGGGCAGGACAGGGGCTGCAGGGCCGGGTCCACCTCCTCGACCAGCAGGCGGCCGCCCGGCCGCAGGGCCCGGATCATCATGCGCAGCGCCCGCTCCCGCTCCGGCACCCGGGCGAGGACGAGCCGCGCGTGGACGAGGTCGAAGCCCCCGCCGGGCGGCGCCACCTCCGTCCCCACGTCGTGGATGCGCACCTCGACGGGCGATCGGGCGGCCGAGGTGTGCCAGGAGATGTCCGCGTCGGTCGCGAGGACCCGCCCGGTGGGGCCGACGCGCTTGGCGAGCCAGGAGACGACGGAGGTGCCGCCCGCGCCGACCTCCCAGCAGCGCCACCCCGGCCCGATGCCGAGCCGCTCGATGTGCCGGAAGGTCGTGGGGTCGAAGAGCGCGGAGAAGGCGTCGGAGCGCTGGCCCGCCCCCGCCCCCTCGGCGTGCCGTTTCCGAGTACCGGTCAGATAGCCGTCGATGAGCGTCATAAGGCAATTATCCCGATTGTCCGGCTTGCCCCGGGGAGGCAGCCCCGCAATGCCCGGAGCGGAGTCGTCCGTTCCCACAGGGTCCGGCCACTCCGTCGCAGCTCCCTGGCACACTGGCACGTCAAGTCACCGGAACGAGGAGCCACACGCATGTCGATGGCAGGCAACCTGCGAAAGGTAGGCAACCTCCGCAAGGTGGGCGGCCTGCGGAAAGTCGCGCGGGTCGCCCAGTTCGTGCGGAAGCACAACCGCGTCGACCTGAGCCACCCCGCCCGCTCCCCCCTGGGCTCGGCGGTGGTGAACTGCGTGGCGTATCGCAACGGCGTGCGCCAGGACGGCGGCCGCGACCTCGTCGCGGAGGTCGAGCGGGTCCGCAAGAGCGGTGACGGGTTCGTGTGGCTCGGGCTGCACGAACCGACGGAGGAGGAGTTCGCGGGCATCGCCGAGCTCTTCGACCTGCACCCGCTCGCCGTGGAGGACGCGGTCCACGCCCACCAGCGGCCGAAGGTGGAGCGGTACGACGAGACGCTGTTCGCGGTGTTCAAGACCGTGTGTTACGTGGAGCATGCCGAACTCACCGCGACCAGTGAGGTGGTGGACACCGGCGAGATCATGGTCTTCGTCGGCAGGGAGTTCGTGATCACCGTGCGGCACGGCCGCCACGGTTCGCTCGGCCCGCTGCGCGAGGAGCTCGAATCAGCGCCCGAGCAGCTCGCCAAGGGCCCCGCGGCGGTCCTGCACGCACTGGCCGACCACGTCGTGGACGACTATCTCGTCGTGACGGACGCGGTGCAGGGGGACATAGACCAGGTGGAGATGGACGTGTTCTCCAAGGACGGGGAGCGCGCCGACCCCGGTCGGATCTACCAGCTCAAGCGCGAACTCCTGGAACTGAAGCGGGCCGTGGTGCCGCTCGGCCGTCCCCTGCAGGTCCTCTCCACCCAGCCGATGCGGGCGATCGCCCCGGAGATACAGGCCTACTTCCGGGACGTCGACGACCACCTCAAGCGGGTCACGGAGCAGATCGCCGCCTTCGACGAACTCCTGAACTCCATCCTCCAGGCCCATCTCGCGCAGGTGACGGTCGCGCAGAACGAGGACATGCGGAAGATCACCGCCTGGGCCGCCGTGATCGCCGTGCCGACGATGGTCTGCGGTGTGTACGGAATGAACTTCGACCACATGCCCGAACTGCACTGGAAGTACGGGTACGGCCTGGTGATCGGCGTCATCGTCACCATCTGCGCCTCCCTCTACCGCGGCTTCCGCCGCAACGGCTGGCTCTAGGCTGTACGGGCCATGCCAACTACGGGGGGAAGTGGGGGACGGCGACCGATGCCTCTGCGTGAGGGTGATCCGGAGTCGATCGGCGGCTATCGGATCGAGTCGCGGATCGGCGCCGGAGGCATGGGCGTCGTCTATCTCGGCCGCTCGGCGTCCGGCCGCGCGGTCGCGGTCAAGGTGGTCCACACGCAGTACGCGGACGACCCCGAGTTCCGCGCCCGCTTCCGCCAGGAGGTCAAGGCCGCACGCCGGGTCAGCGGTGCCTTCACCGCGCCGGTGGTGGACGCCGACCCGGAAGCCGCGCTGCCCTGGATGGCCACCGCGTACGTCTCCGGGGACACCCTCGCCCAGCGTGTCGCCGACCAGGGCCCACTGGACTGGCCGCAGCTCAAGCGGCTCGGCGGCGAACTGGCCGAGGCCCTGCGGGAGATCCACCGTGCCGAGGTCGTGCACCGCGACCTGAAGCCGAGCAACGTGCTGCTGCTGGACTCCGCGGGCGGCCCGGACGGTGGCGACGGCAGCGGTGGCGACGGCGGGATGACGCGCGTCATCGACTTCGGCATCTCCCGTGCCGCGCAGAGCGACGTACGGACGCAGACCGGACTGGTGATGGGATCGCCGCCGTTCATGGCGCCCGAACAGTTCAGCAGCCCGCGTGACGTCGGGCCGCCGGTCGACGTCTTCGCGCTGGGCGCCCTGCTGGTGTACGCGGCCACGGGTCGCAGCCCGTTCGAGGCGGAGAACGCGTACCTGGCCGCATACCAGACCGTGCACAACGACCCCGAACTGGGCATTCTGCCAGCGGAGTTGCGCCCCCTGGTGATGTCCTGCCTCGCCAAGGCACCCCAGGACAGACCCACTCCGCTCCAGGTGCTCGACGCGCTGGCCGCGCTGCCGGAGGATGGCCCGCCGGCCGAACGACGGGAACGTACACACCAGGAGGCCCCGGCAACACCCACCGCGACCACGACCACCGCCGCTGCTGCCACTGCTGCCGCTGTCACGGATCGACGCCCGCGCCGCGGACGCCGGTTCAAGGCCGGTCTCGTGAGTGCCGCGGCGCTGGTGGCACTGATCGGCACCGGAGTCTCCGCGGTGTTCCTCGGCGGCACGGAATCCGGCGAAGCCGGCACGCACGCGAAGGCCGGCGTCCCCGAGGGCTGGAGGGCGTGGCACGTCGCCACCGAGAAGGACGAGCGGGACATGATGCCCTCGTCCGAGTCCTGCACCCCGCACGCGCAGGGCGTCTACTGCGCCTCGGACACCACGGCGCTGACCCGGCTCGATCCCCTGACGGGCAAGGTCAGATGGACGAAACCGATGCACCGCCCGAAGTCGACCACCGGCTACTCGGTCACCGATCCGGTCCTGGGCGCCGGCGCGGTGTTCACGTACAGCGCGGAGGGTTCGGGCGGAGTCGACGCGTACGACGCGAAGAGCGGCAGGCGGCTGTGGCGGCTGCCGGGGCCGCACGCGGAGTTCCAGTACCTGAGCGGCGTACTCGTCGTGCACAAGGGCGAGTTGAGCGCATCGCCCACGTCGACGTACACGGCGTACGACCCTCGTTCCGGCCGGGAGCTGTGGCACCACGAGGTGACCAGTGACTCGGCGGGCGCGTTCTACGCGGGCCCGGACGGGACGCTCTTCGCCGATCTCCGCGCGGCCGGACGCAAGGGCGACCCCGGCTCGTCGGAGATCGCCCGCTATGACGCGCGGTCCGGCCGGAAGCTGGGCGGGACCACGGCGCCGAAGGGTGACCTGTGGCTGGCCACGGTGCACGACGGCAAGGGGTACTTCGCGCGCTGGGAGGACGATTCAGGCGTGTCGTCGCGCTTCTTCATCCAGGACCTGACCTCGGGGAAGGTGCGCGGCATCGACTTCCCCTGGGCGGTCGAGCCGGAGGCGCCGCCGCTGGTGCGCGGCGACGCCATGTACCTCTTCGACTACGCGAACGAGACCGTGCTCGCACTCGACCTCAAGCGCGGCAAGCCGCTCTGGACGACCTCCCGCGAACTGCGGATCTTCAGCGAACCGTCGGTGCGGGGCGACACCTTGTACGCCACGATGCCCGACAGCAGCGTCATCGCCATCAATACCCGTACAGGCAGGGAGCGTTGGCGTTCGGAGCCCTCTTTCGAGGAGGCCGAGGACGCCAAGGGCGGCTCGGTCGACCACCGCTCCCCCAGCGGGACGGCCCCGCTGGCACAGGGTGGAGTGCTCTACGGGGTCACGGACGAGGGGACATTCTCGGTGGCCGCCAAACGGTGAGGCGACCGAGAGGTGCGGCGGAGCGGGGAGACGCGGCGGCCGAGAGGTGAGTCGGCCGAGAGGCGCAGCTGTCAGCCCTTCGCGTACACGCTTTCGACCCAGCTCGCGAGTTGCGTGTTGTCGAGGTGGGTGGCGAGGTCGGCCTCGCTGATCATGCCGACCAGGCGCTTGTTCTCGATGACCGGGAGCCTGCGGATCTGGCTGCCCTTCATCTCCTGGAGGACCTCGTCGACGCCCGCGCCCGAGTCGATCCAGCGTGGCGTGCCCTTGGCCATGTCGCCCGCGGTCACCCGGGACGGGTCGTGGCCCATCGCCACGCAGCCGACCACGATGTCACGGTCGGTGAGGATGCCGCAGAGCCGCTCGTTCTCGTCGCTGATGGGCAGCGCGCCCACGTCGAGCTGCCGCATCAGTTGCGCGGCGCGGTCCAGGGTCTCGTGTGCGGGGATCCACTGGGCGCCCCGGTGCATGATGTCTCCGGCGGTGGTCATGTGGTACCTCCCGGTGCCGGACGGCCGGCGCGGCGCGGAGGCACCGCTAGTCCCGGCGCCCCTCATTCTCGCCGGGCCCCCGGAGGTCCGCACTCCGGAGGCGGGCGTCCCGGGCGGGAGAGGCGTCCGGGCGGGCGCCCCGCGCAGGGCCCCGGGGCCTCATGCCGAGAATCCGACGATCTTCTCCGGGGTCACTTTGATGATCACCCGGACCTCCTCCTCTTTCTCGCCGGGCGGGTCGATGCCCAGGTACTTGTGCGCGAGCTCGTGCGGAAGCCGCTTCTCCGGGTCGGGGAGGATCTCGGCGACGCCACGGATCTCGGTCGACGTGTACGGGTTGGCCAGGTCGAAGACCGAGATGCTGATGCGCGGGTCGCGTTCGAGGTTGCGGACCTTCTGACGCCGCGCGGTGGACGAGAACAGCACGGTGTCGCCTTCCCGTTTGATCCACACCACCGAGTTCTGGGGTGCGCCGCCGGGGCCGAGGGTCGCGACGCTGGCGAAGTTCTTGCCGTCGAGGAGGGTGCGGACCGATTCGCTGAAGTGGAGCGCTGTGGTTGCCATGCCCAGACTCTAACTACATGCACGTGCATATAAAAGAGTTTTGGCGAACGTCCTCCTGCGGACTGCGGACTTTCCCGATCGCGGGCGTTCGCCGTCTCAGCCTCAGCCGCTCCAGGCCGGATGCCGTGGATCGTCCGCGCGTACGACGACGTCGGCCACCCCACCGGGGTCCGTCTCCGTCTCGTACCGCTCGAAGGCGGGCAGGGTCCACCGCTCGCTCTCCGCCGTACGCCGCCGCAGGGCGCCCGGCGAGAGGCTCGTGTGGACGGTCAGGTCGAAGGGGAACCAGTGGCCGAGCAGGAGCGGGCCGTGCAGCAACAGCAGCGCGCCGGGCTGCAGTTGTACGTACGGGCTGCGCGTCGCTCGGTCCGACTCCGGGTCCCACAGGTCGGGCAGTACGCGCCCTGTGCCGCCCGGGTCCAGCGGGCCGAAGACCTCGCGCCACAGGGCCCCGGTGTCGAACCAGCCGCTGTAGTACGCCTCCACGTCCTCGCGCCCGTATTCGAGGCGCAGCGAGGCGGGGCGCAGGAAGCCTTCGGTGCCGACGACGAGCGCGGACCGCCCGCGCACCCGTAGCGCGTCGGCCACACCTTGGGCCAGCTCGCCCGGCCTGCCCGCCGGGGCCCCGTCGAAGGCGATGCGCGGCCAGGGGCTCGCGTCGGCCGTCTTCAGGTCCAGCAGCCGGTCGGCGAGGGTGTCCGTGAGCCGGTCCCAGGTGATCGCTTCGAGTCGCACCCGTCCCATGATGCCGCGCGCTCCCTGCCGTGGCGTCGGGCCTTGCTCCGCGGCGATAGCCCCGGCCGTTCGGGGGAATCCTTTCTGCATGGCACCAACTCCCCTAACCCGGAAAGCACTTCTCGCCATCCAGCCCCTCAGGCGCCGGCACTGTGCGGAGTGTCACGACGGGCCGCTCTCCCTCCTGGTCGTCCAGGAATCCGAGCCGCGCTGCCTGGACTGCGCCGACCTGGGCCATCTCGTCTTCCTGCCACGCGGCGACACCGCGCTGACGCGCCGGGCCCGCGAGGGGAGCGGGCTCTCGGCGGTGGTCGTGCGCCTCAACCGGCGACAGGGCCGGTACGAGCGGCAGGGTGTACTCGTCGAGGAGGCGGCGCTCGCGCGCGCCGAGGAGCGGTGCCTCGCGGACGCGGAGGCGAGGGCTCGCCGCCGGGCACGGGACGCCGCGCGCCGGGCTCTGGAGGACGTGCGCTTCACCAGCGCCTTCGCGGAGGAGATACGGCGGCTCTTTCCGGGGTGCCCCGAGGAGCGCTGCCGGGCGATCGCCGCGCACGCGTCCGTGCGGGGCAGCGGGCGGGTGGGCCGGAGCGCGGCGGGCCGGGCCTTGTCCGCGTCGGCGGTGACGGCCGCGGTGGTGGCCGCCGTCCGGCACACCGAGACGCCGTACGACCGCCTCCTCATGAGCGGAGTACCCCGGGGCGAGGCACGGCGCCGGATCGCCCCGACGGTCGAGGCGACGCTGCGGTCCTGGCAGGAGCCCGGGGCCCACGGGGGTGTGGCGGTCTGAGGCGGCCCCCGGCCCGGGGGCCTGGGGCGACGCACACGCATGCCCCCGCGCGCCCCGCGCATGGCCGTCGGGACGGTCGAGGCAATTCACTTGTGGTGCGGGGCCGCGCCATGGAGGATCACTGCGGCTCGCTCACCTGTCGGCTGCCTTACCCAACGCGGGAGTTGTCATGATCGAGGGACCGTATTTCGTGCTCGTCGTGCTGGGCGCGCTCGCCTGCGGCCTGGTCGCGGGCGCGTTCGTCGCGTTCTCGACCTTCGTGATGCAGGGCCTCGCCGCCCTCCCCCCGGCGCAAGGCATCGCGGCCATGCAGTCGATCAACGTCAAGGCGGTCACCGCCGGGTTCATGACCGTGTTCATGGGCGCCGCCGGCCTCAGCGCGGTCGTCGCCGTCGTCACCTTCGTGCTCTGGCCCGAGAACGGCACCGTCGAGTTGCTGCTGGGGGCCGCGCTGTATCTGTTCGGCTCGTTCGGAGTCACCGTCGCCGCGAACGTCCCCCGCAACGACGCCCTCGCCAAGCTCGACCCGCAGGCACCGGAGAGCGCGGACCGCTGGCGTACGTACGTGCGGGAGTGGACCATGTGGAACCACATCCGCGTCGGCGCCTCCCTGGCCGCATCGGCGTCCTTCATCCTCGCCCTGACCTGAGCCCCGGGCAAGGACGCGTCAGCCCCGCGCCCCTGCCCCAGCCAGCACCAGCTCGGCCCGGCCCGGCCCGCGCGAACATGCCCGCACAGCCCTCCCGTCGTACAGTGGCCGAAAGCCTGCGAGAGCACCCGAGGGAGACGGCCATGGCCGACCCCAGAGGCTTCCTCACCACCCCCCGTCAGGAATGGCCGCGCCGGTCCGTCGGCGAGCGGGTCGAGGACTGGGACGAGGTGTACGTCCCCGGCGCGCTGCTGCCCATCGTCGAGCGGCAGGCCGACCGCTGCATGGACTGCGGCATCCCGTTCTGCCACGAGGCCTGCCCGCTGGGCAACCTGATCCCCGACTGGAACGACCTCGTCTCGCGCGCCGACTGGCGTGCCGCGGCCGACCGGCTGCACGCCACGAACAATTTCCCCGAGTTCACCGGCCGCCTCTGCCCCGCCCCCTGCGAGGCGGGCTGTGTCCTCGCGATCAACCAGCCCGCGGTGACCATCAAGAACGTCGAGGCGGCCATCGCCGACCGCTCCTGGGCGGACGGCCTCAATGCGCCTCGCGCCCCGGACCGGCACTCCGGCCGGACGGTCGCCGTCGTCGGCTCGGGCCCGGCAGGGCTCGCCGCCGCACAGCAGCTGACGCGCGCCGGGCACACCGTCGTCGTGTACGAGCGCGACGACCGCGCGGGCGGGCTCCTGCGGTACGGCATCCCCGCGTTCAAGATGGAGAAGCACCATGTGGAGCGGCGCCTCGCGCAACTGCGGGACGAGGGGACGGTCTTCCGTACGTCCGTCACGATCGGGCAGGACATCGGCGCCGCCGAGCTGCGGACCAGGCACGACGCGGTGGTGCTCGCCACCGGCGCCACCGCGTGGCGCGAACTCGACGTCCCAGGACGGGAGTTGAGTGGCATCCACCAGGCCATGGAGTACCTTCCGCTCGCCAACCGCGTCTGCGAGGGAGACCTCGACACCTCCCCGCTGAGCGCCGCCGGACGGCACGTCGTGATCGTCGGTGGCGGTGACACCGGAGCGGACTGTCTGGGCACGGCGATACGCGAAGGGGCCGCGTCCGTCACACAGTTGGACATCTACGGCCGGCCCGGTGACGCACGCGACGAGCTGGCCGAGCCCTGGCCGACGTACCCGAAGGTCTACCGCCTGCCCCCCGCGCACGAGGAGGCGGGCGTGCTGCGTACGGCACCGGCCGCGGACGCGGACGCCGACGCGCGGCTGTTCGCCGCGTCCACACTCCGCTTCACCGGCGACGCGGCGGGCCGGGTGAACGCCCTGCACCTGACCGAGGTCGACGCGGACCGCCGCCCTCGCCCCGGCACCGACCGCGAGCTCCCCGCCGACCTGGTGCTGCTCGCGCTCGGTTTCACCGGGCCCGAGCGGACCGCGGGCGGCTTGGTCGACCAGCTCGGCCTGGACGTCGCGGACCGCGGCACCCTCGCCCGCGGCCCGGACTTCGCGACCAACGTGCCGGGGGTCTTCGCGACCGGCGACGCGGCCCGCGGCCAGTCACTGGTCGTATGGGCGATAGCCGAGGGCCGCGCCACCGCCGCCGCGGTCGACCGATGGCTGACCGGCACGACCTGCCTCGCGGCACCGATCGGTCCGTACGACCGGCCGATGACCGCCTGAAACACCTCCCGGGCCGCGAGGAAACGGGCACACGCGCGCTAACGGGCACACACGCGCGCGCTCAGGACAGCAGGAAGTCGGCCTCCCCCGCCTTCGCCCCCTGGATGAACGCGTTGATCTCGCCGTATGTGTAGATCAGCGCCGGGCCGTCCGGATCTGCCGACTGGCGGACCGCCACCCGGCCGTCGGCCAGCTTCATGGCCTCCAGGCAGTTGCCGCCGTTGCCACCGCTCCACGGCTTGTGCCAGCCCTCGCTGCCGAGTTCGCGGGCGGGCATGCCGTTGTAGATCCGGGAGTCGTCCCGGGAATCGGGACGGGTCCCGGCTCCGGGTTTGGACCCGGGTCGCGTACCGGCTCGGTGTCGATCCATTCACAGCTCCTTGCGGAGGTCCCGGAGGATCTCCTTTGTGCGATGTGCCGTCGCGGCTTGCGCCGCCATGCGGTCCATGACCTCGAGGTGGGTCGCCACCTCGGAGCGCGCGTCCAGATAGACGGCGCCGGTCAGGTACTCGCTGTAGACCATGTCCGGCAGTTCCGCCATGGCGAAGCGGAAGAGCACGAACGGTCCGTACGTGCCCGGGTGCGGACCCGCCGCGAATGGCGCGATCTGCAGGGTCACATGAGGAAGTTCGACGGCTTCCAGGAGCTTGTCGATCTGCTCGCGCATCACCTCGGGACCGCCCACGGGTCTGAGCAGGGCGGTCTCGTCCATCACGACCCAGACCCGGGGCGCGTCCTCGCGGGTGAGCAGCGACTGTCGCTCCATGCGCAGCGCCACGTACCGCTCGATGTCCTCGGGGTTGGTCTGGCCGATCGCTCCGGAGCGCATCACACCACGTGCGTACTCCTCGGTCTGCAGCAGACCCGGCACGAAGTGCGGTTCGTAGGACCTGATGAGGCCGGCCGCCCCCTCCAGGCTGACGTACATGCTGAACCAGCCCGGCAGGATGTCGTGGAACCGCTGCCACCAGCCCGGCTTGTTCGCCTCCTCGGCGAGCGTCACGAAGGCGTCGGCCTCGTCGTCGCCGACGCCGTAGGACTTCAGGAGGAGCTGGAGATACGGGATCTTGAGCGCGACCTCTGCCATCTCCATGCGGCGGACCGTGGCGGGGGCCACGCGGAGAATCCGCGCGGCCTCCTCTCGTTTGAGGCCCGCGCGCTCACGCAGGTCCTGCAAACGACGGCCTAGGACGACCTGGCCGACGGTCGGCGCGGACCGCGGTTCGCTCACGTCCTACCTCCACGTACTCCATGACATGCCAATTCACTCCGCACCTGGAGCCGTTGCCAGCAGTGTGCCACGTGCCGTCTCGAAGGAACACGCCACTGTGCACTTTTCAGAGTGGGTCTTGCCAAGGTGTTCCCGGCGGGGCGATAGTGGATGGCGTGACTCCGCCCGCGCCGTTACACACAGCTGCCGCCGAAGCCCCTGTTGGCATGTCCGCCGACGCGCGGGTCGAGGGCGGCTCCGAGCTCTGCGTCAGCTTCGCGCTGGTGCCACGGCCTGGCTCCGCCGCACAAGCCAGACGGCTCGCGAACGCCCAGCTCCTGGGCTGGGACCTGGGCGAGGACTGCCGCGACGCCGCCGCGCTCGTGGTTTCCGAGCTGGTCACGAACGCGATCGTGCACACGGCGAGTCACCGGATCGTCTGCGAGCTCTGCACCAAACCCGGGTCACTGCGCATAGCTGTGCGTGACGACGGATACGGATCGGGTGTCCCGCGGCCCGCCCAGGAAGGGCCCGACGCCGACGAGGAGCACGGGAGGGGATTGCTTCTCGTCGAGGCGGTGAGCAACGCGTGGGGCGTGCGTGACGAGGGCCCCGGCGCCGGTCTCACCGTATGGGCGGAACTGCGGGCGTGACGTGACAGAGGGTGCGGGCGTGAGGACGACGTGGACAGGGGGCGTGTGAGCGCGGTGACGGTGCGGCGGCTGTGGGACCTGGACACGCTGGTCCGCCTCGAACGGAGGCGGTCCGCCGCCTCCTCCCCACCGGCGCCGACGCGGCTCGCCGTCCCGGCCGGGATGACGCAGCCCCTGGGATGCGACGCGGTCTCGGTGCCCGCGCGGCTCGGGCCCCGGCTGATGGCGCGGCTGCCGCGCGTGGGGTGTGTGTACGAAGAGGCCGGGGACGCCGATGGCGCGGCCGCGGCGCGGTGGTGGTGGATCGTCCCCGCGGACTCCGACGTCGCGCTCGAATGGCCTTCCCCGGCCTACTACGCCGCGGGAGCCGTGGTGCCGGGCGCCCGGCGCGCTCCCTCACTGATCCACAGCCCGTCGGGCGGCGAGGTTCCCTATACGCCGCCCATTCCTCTGTATCTGGCGTTGTGCAGGGCCACGGGCACCACACCGGGATGGTCACGGGCCGTACGCGCCTAGAAATCGCGTCGCGAAGAACTCCTCTCCGTGCGCGGGTGCGGTGCTGCCTGCATGGGGTATGCCATGCAGGCACACCGCACCCGCGCACGGAGAGGGAGAAGAAGACGAACCACCATCAGAGCAACACCCGCAAAGGGGACGGGACTTCGGGGTCGGAGAAACTGCTCTTCGGCGGCCCCCTGCGCTATGACACCGGCTGGGCCCAGTACGAGGAGGCGTTCCTCCAGCTGGGGTTCCGGTCCATGCTGAAGCGGCTTCCCGCGCTGCTGGCCGCCAGCTTCCGGCTCGCGTGGCAGGCCGACCGGCCGGCGGCGCGCGCCGTCATCACCGCCGAGGTGGGCCGCGGACTGTGCCAGGCGGTGAGCCTCCTCGCGGTCAACAGCGTGCTCGCGCGCCTGCTGACCGACGCCCCGCTCGCCGACCGGCTGCGCGGCGCGGCGCCCGCCCTGGTGACGATGGCGTCCGTGCTGTTCGTGGCCGCGCTGCTGCGCGCCGCGTCGACGTACGCGACGGGGCGTCTGGAACCGAAGGTCGAACGCGTCGCCACCGAGCAGTACCTGGAGAGGGCGGCGTCGGTGGAGCTCTCGGCCATCGAGGACGACGCGTTCCACAAGCTGCTGGACACGGCGCAGTACGGGGCCGCGTCCGCCCGCCGCATGATCGGCATCGCGACACGCGTGGTGAACGCGATGATCTCGCTGGTCGCCGCGGCGAGTGTGCTGACCGTCCTGCACCCGGCGCTGCTGCCGCTCCTGGTGACGATGACCCTGCCGAGCGCGTGGAGCGCCCTGACGATCGCCCGGCGCCGCTATGTCTCCTTCCACGCGTGGGTGCAGCACGCCCGCGCGGGCCGTCTCATCGGCAGCCTGCTCACGGAGGAGCGGGCGGCACCGGAGATCCGGGTGCACGGCGTGGGTCCGTTCCTGCTGCGGCACTTCCGGTCCATGTCGGAGGCCGCGGAGGAGGAGCAGGCGCGCCTGGCACGCCTGGCCGCCCGGACGGGCCTGATCGCGGCGGCCTGGACGGGCGTCGCCACCGCGGCGACGTACGCGACGCTCGGCGGCCTGATGCTCGCCGGGGCGATGGCGCTGTCCGTCGCGGGCACCGCCGTCATCGCGATCCGCACCGGCGCTTCCAATCTCGACACACTCGTCGTGGAGGTCAACTCCCTGCATGAGGACGCCCTGTTCGTCGGCGACCTGGAGCGGCTCTTCGTGGAGGCGGCGCGGCGCGAGATCCCGGTCGGCGGCGCCGAACTGCCGCCGGAGCCACGGGAGATACGGTTCGAGAACGTCACGTTCCGCTATCCGGGAGCCTCGGAGAAGGACGCGCTCAGCGATGTTTCCCTCACCCTGCCTACCGGGAAGATCGTCGCTCTCGTGGGCGAGAACGGCTCCGGCAAGACCACACTGGTGAAGCTCCTCGCCGGTCTGTACGCGCCGAAGGGCGGCCGGATCCTGTGGGACGACGTGGACGCGGCGACCGCGGACCGGCAGCAACTCGCGGAACGTATCGCGATGGTGGCGCAGGACTTCAAGCGCTGGCCGTTCACGGCACGCGTGAACATCGCGATCGGCCGGTCATCGGTGCCCCTGACGGACGACCGGATCGGCGCCGCGGTCGAGGAGGCCGGTGCCGATGACGTCGTGGCCGACCTGCCGCGTGGGCTCGACACGCTGCTGGCCCGCGCGTTCACCGGCGGGCACCAGCTGTCCGGCGGTCAGTGGCAGCGGCTCGGCATCGCGCGCGCCGCCTACCGGCGCGGCAGCATCCTCATCGTGGACGAGCCGACGGCGGCGCTCGACGCCCGCGCCGAGCTCGAGGTCTTCGAGAAGATCAGGGCACTCGCCGGGACGGGCCAGACCGTCATCCTCATCACCCACCGTCTGGCGTCGGTGCGCCACGCCGACCTGGTCCACGTCCTGGACGGCGGGCGCCTGGTGGAGTCGGGCACACCGGACGAACTCCTGCGGACCGGCGGCGTCTACGCGGAGCTGTACGCGCTGCAGGCCGACCAGTTCACGGCGAAGATTCCCTCGCCGAAGTCACCGAACGGGCACGCCGAGCGCTGAGGGGCGTACTCGCGCCTATGCCGCGGCGGCTATCTCCGACAGGTCGGTGACGGCGGTCTCGCGCGCCACGGGCTCGCGCACGATCACCAGGAAGGCATCGGACGCGAGGTCCATCACGACCTCCGCCCGCTGCCCTTCCAGGCGGCGGGCCCGCGCGAAGTCCTCCGCGGGCCACGATCCTCGCGGCCCACCGGCCGGAAAGCGTTCCAGTACGACTCGCTTGTTCATCATCGTCCTTCTGTTCCCCCGTTGGCAGTCCTTATGGACTCTTTAGGAGTAGAACGCGCCGGGGGGTGGAAAGGACTCGCAACGTGACGGACCTGACACCTGGTTGTACCGGTTCCTCACCTCTCGTACTCGTCGTGATACCTGACCCGGTCGCTGCCCGCGGGCGCCCCGAGCCCCGTCGCCCGGCCCTTGGGCTCCTCCCACTCCTCCTGCCGGCCGAGGGCGGTGAGGTCGAGGAGGCTCGAATAGGAGGCGATCCAGTCGGTGCCGCGGTCGTACGTCGAGTACGTGTGGAAGACGCGGTCGCCCTCCCGCAGGAAGCAGCTGAGGCCCGGCTGCTCGAAGGACTCCTCGCCCTCGCCGACGGTGGCGTGGAAGTCCTGGTTGAAGTCGCCGCCGTGCGAGGAGTACCACGGCACCGTCCAGCCCATCCGGGCCTTGAAGGGCAGGATCTTGGTGAAGGGCGCGCGGGAGACGGCGATGAAGTTCGTGCCGCGGGCCCGCAGATGGGACAGGTGGCCGATCTGGTCGAGGAAGGCCGAGCAGCTGCGGCAGCCCGCGTCCCACTCCGGGGCGAACATGAAGTGGTAGACGATCAGTTGGGCGTTGCCGTCGAAGAGGTCGAACAGCGTGGCCTTTCCGTCGGAACCGTCGAAGAGGTACTCCTTGTCGATCTCGACCATCGGGAGCCGCCGCCGCTCGGCATTGAGCGCGTCACGCGCCCGTGTCTCCGCCTTCTCCTTGGCGAGCAGGTCCTGGCGAGCGGCGAGCCACTCCTCGCGCGTGACGATGTCGGGAAGTCGCATGGTCCCTCAGTCCCTCCTGCGGACCCGCCCCTCGGATCCGTACGTCTGCGAGGGGTGACCCGCGCGGTCATCGGAACTCATCGGTCGCGACGGAAAAACTTCTCAACCTTCGTAGTCCTGGATCCGCTTCCCGTGACCGCGGTCGATCAGAGCGGGCAGTTCGCCGGCCAACTCCCCTACGATCGCGGGCACATCGAGGGTCAGCAGCCGCCGGTCGCGCATCAGGATCCGCCCGTCGACGATCGTCGTGGTGACGTCCGCCGAGCGGGCGCTGTGCACGAGCGTGGCCGCGAGGTCGTGCACGGGCTGGGTGTGGGGCCCGGTGAGGTCGACGAGGACGATGTCGGCGCGGCGGCCCGGCGCGAGGCTGCCGATCTCCTCGCCCAGGCCGACGGCTCGCGCGCTCTGCAGTGTGGCGTGACCGAGCGCCTGGCGCGCGGTCAGCCAGGCCGGATCGCGCCGCGTGGACTTCTGGACGAGTGCGGTGAGCGTCATGGACTCCCAGACGTCCAGGGTGTTGTTCGACGCGGCGCCGTCCGTGGCGAGCCCGACGGGGATGCCGATGTCGCTCAGGGCATGCACGGGCGTGGTGTCCCAGCCGAACTTCAGGTAGCCGCGGGGCGCGGAGGCCACGGCGACACGTCCCGTGCCCTGCCGGAGGACGGGCAGGTCGCGGTCGAGGATGCCGGTGCCGTGCGCGATGAGGACGTCGACGTCGAGCAGTCCGGCGCGGTGCAGGATCTCGATGGGGGTGCGGCCGTGGCGTTCCAGGCTGTTCTCGGTCTGGGCGCGGTTCTCGGAGGCGTGCAGATGGACCATGAGGCCGTGCTCGCGGGCGAGTTCCGCGGTCGCGGCGAGGTCCGCGTCGTCGACGGTGTACGGGGCGTGCGGGGCGAGCGAGGTGGTGATGCGGCCGTCGGCGGCGCCGCGTTGCCGCAGCGCGAACTCCAGGGACGCGGCGCGGCCCTCGGGCCCCTGCGAGGAGAAGAAGGCGGCACCGAGGTTGGCGCGCAGACCGCTCTCGGCGACGACGTCGGCGACGGTGTCCATCGCGAAGTAGTGGTCGGCGAAGGTCGTCACGCCGCCCCGGATCATCTCGGCGCAGGCGAGACGCGCGCCGAGCCCGACCACCCGCTCGGTCAGGTTGGACTCGATGGGCCAGATCCAGTCGTTGAACCACTCGTGCGCCGGCAGATCCTCGGCGAGGCCGCGCAGGGCCACCATCGGCGTGTGCGTATGGCAGTTGATCAGACCCGGCAGGGCCGCCTGGCCACGTGCGTCGATGCGTTCGGCGGCCCGCAGTCCGGCGACGTCGGGGGTGGTGGTGACGGTGTCGATGCGACCGCCGCGGACGACCACGGCGGCGTCGTCGAGGAACCCGATCCGGCCTTCCGTGTCGTGGACGAGGGCCGTGCAGCCCGTGATGACGAGATCGGCGGGGCCGTGCGCGGGAGGCGGCGTCATCTCTTCAAGGTACGGGGAGTGCGCATCCCGTGCCCTGTCGCGGCACCGGATTCGCGGGCACGCTGGCGTCAACCCGCTGACCACGCCGAACCGTTGGAGCCCGCCATGCTCGTCGGCACCTGGAACCTGGAGAACCTCTACCGGCCCGGCGGAAAGTTCGGGCCCGAGGACAAGGCCGCGTACGAGGCGAAGCTGGCCTCTCTCGCGGCGACGATCAAGGCGCTGAACCCGAGCGTGCTCGGCGTGCAGGAGGTCGGCGACCCGGAGGCCCTCTCGGATCTGGCCGGGATGCTGGAGGGCACCTGGCACACCACGCTCTCGGAGCACGCGGACGAGCGCGGCACCCGCGTCGGCTTCCTCAGCTCCCTGCCGGTGTCCGTCGTGGCCGACGAGAACCGCTTCCCCGAACCGCTGCGCGCGGTGCAGTCCGGTGACGCGGGCAGGCCGGTGACGCGGGCCGGGCGCGGAGTCCTCGCGGTGACGGTGACGACGCGCGCCTTCTTCTTCGACGTGGCCGTCTGCCATCTGAAGTCGAAGCTCCTGTCGTACGGCAACGGCCGGTTCCAGCCGCGGGACGAGGGCGAGCGGGCCCGCTTCGGGGCGTACGCGCTCTACCGGCGTGCGGCGGAGGCCACCCTGGTGCGCTCACTCTCCGACCGCCTCCTGAAGGGGGACGGCCGTACGCACGATGTCGTCGTGCTCGGCGACCTGAACGACGAGGTGTCGGCGGCGACGACCCAGATCCTGCTCGGCCCGCCGGGCTCCGAGATCGGCACCCCCGGGTTCGACAAGGCGGACAAGGGCGACGCGCACCGGCTGTGGAACGTGGCCCCGCTCATCCCGCCCGAGCAGCGCTACTCCCGTATCCACGCGGGACGCCGCGAGCTGATCGACCACGTCCTGGTGAGCCGCGGCTTCCTGAACCTGGTCAAGGCCGCGGGCACGGGTGTGCCGGGGTCGACGGCGACCGCGCTGCCGTCGGTGGAGGACGAGGATCCGGCTGTGCGGCGGGACGCGAGGGGCTCGGATCACGCGCCGGTGTGGGTACGGATCGAACGCTAGCCGCGGGGCCCGTGCGGGTCAGCCGCGCGGGAGCACCGTCGAGAGGACGCCCGGCAGCGGATACCAGTCCGACGACACGATGCTGGCGTTGCCGCGCGCGAGCAGGGCGACGCGGTCGCGGGCCTGGGCCTCGGTCGGGTTCACGGCGTCGATGGCCGGGGCGACGTTGTGGGCGTCGGACATGACGACCAGGTATCGCCGGTCGGCGTACCACTTGGTGTCGATGGTGCCGCCCGCGTACGTGGACGCGTCGCCGTCGAACAGCACGAACCAGGGCCGGATCGCCGCGTCCGTGTACCGCCCGCGCGGGTCGCCCGCCTCGGCGCCGAGCACGGCGGGGAAGGCGGCGGCATCGCCCAGGCGCCCGGCGGCCTTGAGGTCGCGCAGATGGGTGGCGTACTCGCGGTCGGTCCACAGGGTGTCCGCCGGGTTGCCCTGTTCGACGGTGCCGGGGATCAGCTCGACGATGAACTTGCCCGCGAGGGCACTGCGCTGGGGCCAGCCGTCGCTCCGTACGGCCTCGTCGAGGGTGGCGTGCCCTCCGGTGAGCTGGCCGGGGCGGTAGACGGCGTCGCCGAGCTTGCTCTTCAGGAGGGTGTCGAGGTCGGCGGGCCCGCGCCCGTTCCTCCCCTGGAAGCCGTCCTTCAGCTCCACCTTGAGGAGGATGGGCCGGTGGCCCGGGTTGGCGTCGTGCCAGCTCTTCATGTCCGTGAGGCACCCGGCGAGGCTCTGGTTGCGGGCCTTGGTGCGCAATTCGGCCGCACTCGCGGCGTTCTCGCAGTTGTTGTCGTTGCCGACCGGGTTGCTGTGCGACACCCGCCAGCCGCTGCCGAACACATTGGTCCACACGTCGAGTTCGAGCATGCCCGCACCGGAGTCGAGCGCGTCCGCGAAGTACGGGTACTTCGCCTTCTCGTAGGCGTTGTGGACGCCGACGCCGGTGGTGGACGCGTACGGCGACTGCGGGGCCGGGTCGCCGGTGGCCGACGCGGCGGCGCCGCTCGCCGACCCCGCGGTTCCGAGGGCCAGTACGCCTGCCGCCGCGAGCGCCGTGGCGAGGCCCGTCCCCGTCCGTGTCCCGGCCGGTATCCCCGTACGTGTCCCAGTACGTGCCCTCATGCCCGCCGCCCCTCCGCCGCTCCGGTCAAGTCCCCCGCAACGTATGGGGGTTGAGTGGCGTAGGGGAAGACGGCGTCTTACGGGAGGGGATGGATATTCAGCCGTACGGCCGTACGGGAGGGAGCGCGGAGCGTGGCGTGTCGACTACCGTCTGCGCCCGTCATGGATCAACGTACACAGAGATCCACACGCCACGGCTCCCACCGCTACGGCGTTCCCCACCCCTGTGCACCCTGACCTGCTCCCCCTCTCCCCCTGATCTGCCCCACCGAAAGGGATCAGCCGCCATGCCCCGCACCCTCTCCCGCATCTCCCGCACCCGCCTCGCCGTGGCCGCGGCCGCCGCGACGGTCCTCGCCGTCGGCGCCCCGGCGGCGTACGCCTCGTTCGACACCGACACGCGCTCGCCCGGCACGACCACCACGTCGCAGGTCTCCCGGGGGCACGCCTACACCGAGACCCGGCTCCTCTTCGGGACCGAGCGTCCCGACGGTGGCCCCGAGGTGACCGACAAGCAGTTCATGAGGTTCATCGACGTCAAGGTGACGCCGTGGTTCCCCGACGGGCTCACGGTGCAGGAAGGTCGCGGCCAGTGGCGGGACTCGAACGGCAAGGTCGAGCGTGAGCGCACGTACGAGCTGATCCTGCTGTATCCGACGTCGCAGGCGCACAAGCGTGACACCCGGATCGAGAACATCCGCGAGTCCTACGTGAAGAGGTACGAGCAGGACTCGGTGGCACGGCTCGACGACCGGGTGCGGGTGGACTTCTGAGACCCTCCCGGCGCGGGCCCCGGGATCACGCCACCGTGGTGAGCTCCGCGAGCAGCGCGTCGAGGCGCTCCGCGTGCCGCCGCGGCAGGCGTCCCGTGTCGTCGACGTGCACCGCGCAGGCGGTCGTGGTGTCGACGAGGCGTTCGAGGGTGGCCGCCACTCGCTCGGAGCCCTGGGAGTGCCGGGCCAGGGCGGGAAGTTCGGCGGCCGCCAGGTCGATCGCGGCGCGGGCCTCGGCCAGCGTCCGGTAGGCCTCGCGCCGCAGGGCCCAGCGGGCGGCACGGTGGTCGGCAGCGGTTCTCCCGCCGGTGCCGACCGCCGCGCCGACCGTCGTGCCGTCCGCCGCGCCGCTCATGACATGGCGCAGGTAGTCGTGCGCGGAGGCGTGGGCGGCGGCCAGCCGGTCCTGTACGCGACCGCCGCGCCGCACGGGCCACGGCAGATGCCCGACCAGCAGGACGATGCCGCAGGCGAGCAGGGTCTCCCCGATCCGCCCCCGAGCGGCCTGCGGCTCCCCGCCCACCATGACCAGGGCGAGGACGAGGACCGTGACGACCGCGGTCTGGGCGGCGAAGTGCCGCGTGGCCACGGGGATCAGCGCACCGCACACGGCGACGACGGCGACGAGCCCGACCGGGCGTGGTAGCAGGGCGGCGAGCGCCGCGAAGAGGACGGCTCCGAGGACGGTGCCGAGGGCGCGGCACAGGACGCGGGACGCCAGCGGCCCGAGGTCGGGCTTGACCAGGAAGACGGCGGTGGCGGGCAGCCAGTACCAGTGCGGGTGCTGCAGGGCCTGCGCGACCGCGGCGCTCGCCCCGAAGCAGAGCGCGACCCGCACGCCGTACTCGCGCCCGCCGGGCCCGGCCACCGTGCGCAGTACGTCGACGGGGCCGCGCCGCCGGCCGTGCGGGGGCCGCGCGGTGCCGCTGTCGAAGGCCTCGGCGGCGTGCAGCAGCGCGTCGTCGAGGGCGCGGAGCCCGGCGCCGGAGCGTGCGGGCGCGGGCAGCGGTCCGCTGGGGACGCCGTCGCGAATGGCGGCGGCGAGACGGCGCGGCCCCTCGCCCGTGCGCGGCGGGAGCGGCTCACCGGCCCAGGCGAGCGCGGTCGCCGCCTCTCCGAGCGGCAGCGCGGCGAGGTACTGCGCGTGCAGCCGCCGCTCGGCCGCCGAGGCGGCGTGCCTGCGCAGGCGCGGCCCGGAGAGGGCGTCCTGGGCGTGGTCGAGCGCGGCGGTGAGGGCTGCGCGGCGGGCGGTCGCGTCCGAGGTGCCCGCGGAATCGAGAAGCGCGGCGACGGCTTCGTAGACGGCGGACACGGCGGTGCGTTCACCGTCGAGGCGGTAGGGCCGGGCAGCTCCCTTGCGGCTGTCGGGCGAAGGCAGCAGGAGCCGCAGCACGATCAGCCACGCGGCTCCGCCCAGGAAGAACGACGCGCGCTGCCATCCGGGTTCAGGCAACGGCATCCCGGCTCCGACGGCGGCGGCGACGAGCAACTGCGTGCCACCGGCGGAGGCGACGGGCCCCACGGCGCTGAACGCGCCGGCGAGAAGACCGAGCAAGGCGAACAGCAGAGGAAGCAGCAGAGGCCCTCCGCCGGCTTCGACGACGTACGCCCCGAAAACGAGCCCGCCCGCGCCGGCGACCGCGGGCACCCCGAGCCGCCGCACGGCGACCCGACGGCTCCCGGGCCGGTCGTTGATCCCGGCCAGCATGGCCCCGAGCGCGGCCACCACCCCCACGGAGACCCGCCCGGAGACCACGCCCGCGCCCAGCAACGGCCCCGCAGCCAGCGCACCCCGCAGAACGGCGTGCCACGGCACGGGCCCGCGCTGCGTACGCAGGGCATGGCCGAGCCAGGGCGGAAGGGAAGCTGCGCGCGGGATCACCGGACTCACCGTGCTCCTGTGTCGTCATCGGGCGGGCATGGACGGATGGGTGCCGCCGGACGACATCGGCCTGGGCTTGTGATCAACCGTAAACGGTCTTCTTGGAGGGAATGGGACGGGAGTATTTCCGCGATGTGACGATCTCGCGGACGAGCGCGACCGCACGACGGGCCGAGCCGGCCCGCCGAGTGGACAGAGGGCGTCCCGCGTCAGGCGCCGCCCCGCGACTCCCCCCGGCACAGCGGGCAGCGGTCCCTGCCGTCCCAGCTGGACCAGCCGAACTCCTCGGGCGAGAGGGACTGGCCGTCGAGTTCCTTGCGTACGGCGACGCGATAGCCCCAGACGCTTCCGATGTAGGGGTGGTAGGCCGCGTGGAAGGCGGGTGAGGTCTGCGTGGCGCCGGTCGCGACCGCCTTCCGGAGGGCGCGCAGCCGCTCGAACATCACCTGGCCCGCGCCGGCGACGGCGGAGCTCGCGTCGATGAACAGCCGTTCCCGGACCTCGTAGATCGTGGCTTCCGTCAGTGCCGCGCGTGTGACCGCGTCGAGATCGCCTTCTCCGTCGCCTCCCGGCGCACCGGGCCCCTGAGCGATCTGCCGCAGGCGCGAGTGACACCCCTCCGCGGCGCTGATGAACTCGATGTAGACCGCCCGCCGCCGCTCGTTGAGGCCACGGCCCGCCTCATGACGGTGACGCAGGTGGTCGGCCAGAACCGTGCCGGTGATGGCGATGGAACCACCGCTCACCGCGGCGACGAGCGTCCCCCAGTCCACTGCTCCCCCAAGCGACGATCACGGCATCGAGATCTGGAATCTACCCTCGGGCTCGCTCTCAGGGACAGATCGTCGTGCTCAGGGCTCCCACCGGGTCCTCGTCCGCCTCCCCCTCCGGCCACCAGTCGTCACGCCCCGCCTCGCTGCGGTACGGGTACCAGCGGCCGTCCCGGCCGAAGCGGAGTTGCAAGGAACCCCGCGCGTCCGTGAGGTGGTTCCGGTGGATCGTCATGCGCGGGAGGTCCGCCGCGAGGAGCGCGCCCCTAGCTCGGTCGAACGGGCCCGCCGGGGGATCCCACGGGGATTCCAGGACCGCCAGGCCCTCCTCGCCGCCCTGGCGCCAGGCCGCCGCAGCGCGGGCGAGGTCCGCGGGGGTGTGGTCCACCGACTGTGCCAGTTCGGCGAATGGGCGGCTGAAGCTGCGGCGGCCCGTGAGGCCGGGGTGGGAGGCCGCGAGGCGGACCGCGTCGTGCCAGGGGTCGGTGGTGGGGAACGGGTCGGCGCCCGTGGTCAGGTACGCGTGGGCCCGGTTCGCCGTGTCCGTGGCCAGGAACTCCAGGGACGTGGCGCTGGGAGCGCCCGGGACCGACGGGAGGAGCGGGGGTTCGCCCGGGTGGGCGGGGGGTGCGAGCGGGGGCGGGAGCGGGGGGCGGTACTCCGTGGACAGGACGTCTCGGGCCAGGGTGCCGGGGAGCGCTTCGGGGGTCGCACCCCGCGTGGTGGCGGACTGCTCGCGCGCCGCCTGGTGCGCGTTCCGCTGGGCCAGTTCGTCGAGGAGCGCCTGCTCGTCCCCGCCTCGCAGGAGGAGGAGCACGAAGGGGTCGGCATCGAGGAGCCTGGCCGTCTGGTAGGTGAGCGCTGCCGCGTGCTTGCAGGGCCGGCCGTGGTCCGGGCAGGTGCAGGAAGGCACCAAGTCGCCCGGTCCTGGCAGCAGTTGGACCCCGGCTCGCTCCGCCGCGTCCACCAGTGCGTGCGGCATGTCCTTGTCCAGGAGCGCCGCGATGTGCGCGGGTTCCGTGGCCACCGCGTCCAGGAACCCGTCCCAGTCCTCCGGCGCGAGGGTGCGCATACGGATCTCGGCGCGGTAGGGGCGCGGGCGGCTGCCGTGCACGTACGCCACGATGCGGCCCGGCGCCACGGTGATGGTGTCGACGTGCCCCTCCCGGGCGTACGCGCGCCCGCGGGCCAGGCGCCCCGCGTCGAGCGATGTCCCCTCCAGCGCTCCGATCCAGGCGTTGCCCCACCAGGAGGTGGCGAACGGTGCCTGGGGGTCCGGGTGCCGGGGCAGTGGGGGGAAGACCCGGTTGGCGCCGGTCGCGCGACCGCGCGCCCCGGCCCTCACGACACCCTCCGCAACGACACCAGGTCCGCAAGCTCCGCATCCGACAGCTCCGTGAGCGTCGACTCGCCGCCCTCGCCGAGGACCGCGTCCGCCAACGCCTGCTTCGCGGCGAGGAGTTCGGCGATGCGGTCCTCCACCGTGCCCTCGGTGATCAGACGGTGGACCTGGACCGGCTGGGTCTGGCCGATGCGGTAGGCGCGGTCCGTGGCCTGTTCCTCCACCGCCGGGTTCCACCAGCGGTCGTAGTGGATGACGTGGCCCGCCCGGGTGAGGTTGAGGCCGGTGCCCGCCGCCTTGAGGGAGAGGAGGAACACCGGGACCTCGCCCGACTGGAAGCGGTCCACCATCTCCTCCCTCCGCTTGACGGGCGTACCCCCGTGCAGGAGTTGGGTGCCGATGCCGCGCCCTGACAGGTGCGATGCGAGGAGGCGGGCCATCTCCACGTACTGCGTGAAGATCAGTACGCAGCCGTCCTCCGCCAGGATCGTGTCGAGGAGCTCGTCGAGGAGTTCGAGCTTCCCCGAGCGCGAGCGGCCCGCGCGCGTGGCGAGCGCGCCGTCCTTCAGGTACTGCGCCGGGTGGTTGCAGATCTGCTTCAGCGCCATGAGGAGTTTCATGACCAGGCCCCTGCGCGCGATGCCATCGGATGCCTCGATGCGGGCCAGCGTCTCGCGTACGACCGCCTCGTAGAGCGACGCCTGTTCGCGGGTGAGTGTCACCGGGTGGTCCGTCTCCGTCTTGGGAGGAAGCTCCGGGGCGATGCCCGGATCGGACTTCTTGCGGCGCAGGAGGAAGGGGCGCACCAGGCGGGCGAGGCGGGCCATCGCCTCGTCGTTCTCGGCGAACTCGCCGCCCTCCGCCAGGCGGGCGTGGCGGGCCCGGAACGACTTGAGGGGGCCGAGGAGGCCCGGTGTCGTCCAGTCCAGCAAGGCCCACAGCTCGGAGAGGTTGTTCTCGACCGGGGTGCCGGTGAGGGCCACGCGCGCCGCTGAGGGGATCGTGCGCAGCGCCTTCGCCGTTGCCGCGTGCGGGTTCTTGACGTGCTGGGCCTCGTCGGCCACCACCAGTCCCCATTTGTGGGCGGCCAGTTCGGCGGAACTCGTACGCATCGTCCCGTACGTCGTCAGGACGAAGCCGCCGTCCAGGTCGCCGTCCAGGCTGCGGCCCGTCCCGTGGAAGCGTCGCACCGGGACCCCCGGCGCGAAGCGCTCGATCTCCCGCTGCCAGTTGCCCAGCAGCGAGGCCGGGCAGACCACCAGCGTCGGTTCCGGCCTGGCCCGGTGCAGGTGGAGGGCGATCAGCGTGACCGTCTTGCCGAGGCCCATGTCGTCGGCGAGGCAGCCGCCGAGGCCGAGGGAGGTCATGCGGTCCAGCCAGGCGAGGCCCCGGAGCTGGTAGTCGCGGAGGGTGGCGGCGAGCGCGGGCGGCGGGGTGACGGTGCGCAGGTCGTCGGTCAGGCGTTCCCGCAGGCGGGCGAGGGCGCCGATCGGGACGGCCTCGACGCGCTCCCCCTCCACCTCCGCCGTTCCCGTCAGCGCGACGGACAGCGCGTCCACCGGGTCCAGGAGGCCCAGGTCCCGCTTGCGCGCCTTGCGTACGAGTTCGGGGTCGACCAGGACCCATTGGTCACGGAGGCGTACGACGGGGCGGTGCGCCTCCGCCAGGATGTCCATCTCCGCCTCGGTGAGGGGGCTCCCGGTCCCGTCACCTTCGCCGTCTTCTGAACCGAGCGCCAACTGCCACCGGAATTCCAGCAGTTGCTCGGTCTTGAAGAAGTCGAAGTTGTCGGCCGCGGTGCCGGGTGCGGGGCGTACGACCGCGGTCGCCGTCAGGCCGCGCGTCAGCTCGCGGGGCCAGTGCACGGCGACTCCCGCGGCGGCGAGCCTGGTCGCCGCCGTGCCGAGGAGTTCGTACAACTCACCCTCGCTCAGGGGGAGTACGTCGGGACGCGGCCGTTCCAGGAGGCGGGTCAGCGGCGGCCATACGCGGGCCGCGCGCCGCACCGCGAGCAGCGTGTCCACGCGGGCCCGCGGCCCGAAGTGGTCGGCGCCCGACCAGAGTTGGGCCGCGTCCGCCACGAGGGTGGGGTCGGCGAGGCTGTGCACCTGCACGACGGCCGCGGCCGGGCTCGCCATGCTCTCGCCGGTGTCCCCCGTCCGCCCGCCGTCAGGTACGCCGCCGGGTACGTCGTCGGTCGCCCCGTCGAACACCTCGTGCGCCTGAAGGTCGAGCCGCAGCGACACGCGTACGCCGGCGTCCATCCCGGCAGCCACTTCCGCGGCCCACTCCCGCGCGCCCGGCAGCCGCTGCGGCTCGCGCGCGGCGAAGGGCGCGCCGACCGCGTGCGCCGCGGCGGGCGTACGCGGCAGGGTGTCCACCACGGCGTCGATGAAGGCCCTGACCAGGGCGAAGGGCTCGGGGAGCAGGAGGGGCCTGCTGCCCGGCAGCGGTACGGCGTGCGCCTCGGCCGGCATCGCCGCGGCGATGGCCCGCAGCTGTGTGACGTCGGCGGCGTCCAGCGGCCCCGCCCGCCACGCGTCGAGATCACCGCCGGTCAGCCCGGGCAGCAGCCTGCCGCGCGCGGCCAGATGCAGGGCGTGCCGGGCGGCGGCGGCCCAGCAGGCCACGGCGGGGTGCGGGGACGCGGCGCGCAGCAGTAGCGGGAGGGCTTCCGCCACGGGCAGGGTCAACGCGGGGACGGTACGTGTACGGACGCCTTTGCCGTGGGGGCGTACGACGGCGATGTCCTCGTCGACGGCACGGGTCAGCGGGTTCTCCCCGCCGGGAGGCACGCCCTGCCCGGCGGCACCACCAGCGGCGGCTGCCTCAGCCGTGGCTCCGGCAGCATGGGCCACACCGGCACCAGGCACTCCGCCCCCGGCAGAACCGAGAAACCGGGCGTTGCCACCACCGGGCGCTCCGCTCCCGACAGCGCCAGACGGCCTCGCCACGCCGGCTCCGGACTCCTCACCCCCGGCAGCTCCAGGCGGCCCGGCCCCCGCGGCACCGGACTCCCCACCCCCCGCAGAACCAACCGCCCCGCCCCCGACAACGCCCCGAACCCCGGCCAGACCGCTTCGGGAAGTACCCTCCGGGGACCAGAACGCGATCCGGCCCTCCCTCGGCACCTCGGCCGGAAGGAACACCGCGGCGCACGAGCGCACCAGCTCCGCGAGCAGCGGCTCGGCGTCAGTGGAAGGCCCGGCGTCGGCGGCGTCCGTGCTCGCGGCGACCCCCGCCCTCACGTGCACCACCTCGCTCACCCTCAGTCACTTGCGCGCCATTCCCGCACCTCAGCCTAGGCCAGCCGCTCGGGGGCCGGCGCCGGGCGGCAGGGGGCGACGCGGCCCGCCCCGGCGGAATTCGGATGCGCCCCCGCACCCCGCTCCCCCAGGATCGGGCCCATGACCACCACACAGCGCACCGTCGTGCCCACCCTCTTCCCGCCGCCCGGATACGCCCACGCCGCCCTCGTCGAGGCCGGCACCACGCTCGCCTTCATGGCGGGTTCCGTGCCCCTGGATCCGGAGGGGAACCTCGTGGGAGAGGGAGACGTGGCACGCCAGACCGGACAAGTCATCGCCAATCTCGACGAGGCCCTGCGCGCGATCGGCAGTGATTTGACGCAGGTGGTGGCCAGCACGGTGTACGTGGTGAGTGACGAGCCGGGCCCGCTGAGCGAGGCGTGGGAGGTGATCCGTGCCTCCGACCTGCTCGCGAAGGGCCCGCACACCTCGACGCTGCTCGGCACGACGTGCCTCGGCTACCCCGGCCAGCTGGTCGAGATCACCGCCACGGCCGTGGTCCCGGACACGCCGCCCGCCGCCTGATGCGCTCGGCTACCCCTGTGCCCTGCTCGCGAGCCCCAGCGCGTACTCCGGCCACCACTGCCCGGCCTTCGGCCCGCCCCGGCACGTCCCGTCGGACTCGCCGGGCCGCTTGATCCACAGGTAGGCGTCGAGGGCGGGGTCACCGGTGGCGGCGGTCGGCGGGGTGCCGAGGGCGCGGCCCGGGGGGTTGCACCAGGGCTTGTCGCCGTCGCCGGTGTAGGTGCCGTTTCCGTTGCGGCTACTGTCCACGACGAAGTGCTTGGCGCCGCCGAGTGCCGTGGCGATGCGGCGCCCGTACGCCGAACTCTCGGCGTTCGTATGGAAGTTGGACGTGTTGACGGCGAATCCGTCGGCCTTGGCGATCCCGGCCTGTCGCAGCGGGGCGACGAGGCGCCCTTCGTCGGGGATCCAGCCGGGGTTGCCCGCGTCCAGGTAGACCTTGGTGTGCGGACGGGCCTTGAGCCGGTCGACGACGTGGGCGAGCAGGCCGTACCGCTCGTCGGCGTCGGCCTTCGCGCAGCCCGCGATCTCCTGCGCGACGGCGTCCGGTTCGACGATGACGTACGCGGCGCGGTCGCCGATGCCCGCGGCGAGTTCGTCGGCCCACTGCCGGTACTCCGAGGCGGTCGCCGCCCCGCCTCCGGAGTAGTCGCCGCAGTCGCGGTGCGGGATGAAGTACGCGACAAGCACGGGGGTGCGCCCTGCCGCGGCGGCCGCGACCGTGACGGCGCGGGCGGTGGGCCCGGGGTCGGCGGCGTACAGCCAGACGGCCTGGGGGCGGTCCGCGATGCGCTGGATGAGCTGGGCGTCGGCGGTCCGGCCCTGGTTTCGCCATGCGGTGACCTGACGGGCGGCGGCGCTGTTCGGGTCGACCCAGAATTCGGTGGCCGGCGGGGCGGACGCGGGTCCCTCTTCGTCACGGGGGCCGACGCCGTCCGCCTGAGCGGCGCCGGACGCCACCGCGCTCACCAGGAGGGTGGCGGCGAGGAGACGGGCGAGGCGGGGGCGGGTTCGGCCGGGTGATCGGAAGGGCGGCTGCGACTGCGACACCGGGCACCTCCAGTTGTTCGGCGCCGGACGGGCCCGGCGCGTTCCCCGGAGTCTGCGGTGGTCGGGCCGCTGCCATGCCTCCTGCACCGCCGGACGGGCGACAGATGACCGCGAGAATCACTCCGACGGCCGCGCCAAGTCCCCACCCGCAGCGAACGCTTGGCATATCCACCGACGCCTGCCCGCTCAACCTGGGCCTGACAACCGACCACCCATGAGCAGCCACTCCAGCCTCGGCCACGATCTCGCCACGGGCCCGATCAGGCACACCCGGAAGTACGCGCACCCGGGGCGGGGTTGGCCAAGTCACCGGTATGACCCGCGATCACCCCACCCCCGTCCCCAAATCCGTTCCTTGGGCAAGGGTTTGGCGTAGCCGCCCGCCCGGCTCGTGGTCAGGCCCAGGGTGATCAGGGACTCGGCGAGTTTCACCGCCGCGGCCACTCCGTCGACCACCGGCATGTCGAGAGCCGTGCCGACCTTCTCCTGCAGGCCGGTCATCCCCGCGCAGCCAAGGACCAGGACCTCGGCGCCCGCGTCACGGGCCCGCTCGGCGGCGGCCAGGAAGGCTCGGGCGGTGATCTCGGAGTCCCCGAGGTCGAGGACGCCGAGCCCGGTTCCGACCACCGCCGCGCAGTTCTGCGCGACGCCCGCCGCGTGCAGGCTGTCCTCGATCTGGCCGCGCGCCCGGTCGAGGGTGGTGACGACGCCGTACCGCCGCCCGAGCAGACAGGCGAGATGCGCGGCGGCCTCGGTGATGTCGACGACGGGCACGTCCAGGAGTTCCCGGGCGCCCTCGCGTCCGTGCTCGCCGAACCCGGCCATGACCACGGCGTCGTACGACTCCTCGTATCCGCGCAGGGTGTCGAGGACGGCGGCCGCCGAGAGGTAGCTGTCGAGCCATCCCTCGGCGGACTGAGGCCCCCAGGCGGGGGTGAGCCCGGTGATCGTGGTGCCGGGAGCGGCCGCGCCCCTGGCACCCCGCACGATCTCCTCGGTCATCGCCCGCGTGGTGTTGCAGTTGGTGACGACGATGCGCACTAGGCCTCCACCTCCGCCGCTTCCGTGAGCGCCGCGGTCCGCTCGGCGCGGCACAGCGCCGCGTACAGCAGCGCGGCCGTGGCCGTCCCGATGAACCAGGAGTACGGCGCGACGTAGTCGAAGAACGGCACGAGCGCGCACACCGCGGCGACACCGGCGGTCGGCACGAACGCCCCCAGCGCCTTCGGGTTGACTCCCCTCTTGTAGTAGTACGCCGATCCGGGCTCGGCCTTGAAGAGCGCCTCGGCGTCGATGCGCCCGCGCTTCACCCAGAAGTAGTCGACCGCGATGATCCCGAACAGCGGTCCGAGGAAGGCGCCGAGCCCGCCGAGGAAGTAGTTCACGACGGTCGGATTGGAGTACAGGTTCCACGGGGTGACGAGCAGGGCCGCGACCGTGGAGATGAGTCCGCCGATCTTGAAGGTGATCTTCTGCGGCCAGACGTTGGCGAGGTCGTACGCGGGCGAGACGAAGTTGGCCACGATGTTCACGCCCATCGTGGCGACCGCGAAGGTGAGCGCCCCGAAGATCAGCACCCAGGTGTTGCCGATCTCGGCGACCAGTTCGGCGGGGTCGGTGATCGCCTTGCCGAAGACCTCCAGGCTGCCCGCGGTGACGATGACGGAGAGGATCACGAAGGCCGTGGAGTTGATGGGAAGGCCCCAGAAGTTGCCGCGCTTGACGGTGCGGTAGTCGGGGGCGAAGCGCGAGAAGTCGCAGAAGTTGAGCATCAGCGTGCCGTACGTGGCGAGGATGAGCCCGATGGCGCCGAACCACTGCCGCACCTGCTCACCGGTGGAGACCGGGTTCGGGGTGCTGGTGAGCGAGATGGTCCAGCCGGCCTTCCAGAGGATCCACACCGCCAGGGCGATCATCACGACCCAGATGGCGGGCCCGCAGAAGTCCTGGAACTTCCGTACGGATTCCATGCCTTGGGTCATGATCAGCCCCTGGACGAGCCAGAGGGCGACGAACGAACACCAGCCGAGGGCGTGCAGGCCGAGGAAGGAGTGCTCGGTCCACGCGTCCAGGCCCGGGAAGGCGGCGATCAGCATGACGTTGACGGCGATGGATGCCAGGTAGGTCTGGATTCCGTACCACATGATGGCGATCACGGCCCGGATCAGGGCGGGGATGTTGGCGCCCCAGACGCCGAAGCTGATGCGGCTGACGACGGGGAACGGCACGCCGTGGCGCTGGCCGATGCGTCCCATCATGTTCATCCCGGCGTAGATGAGCACGAAGCCCACGAGCAGGGAGGTGAAGATCTGCCAGACGTTCAGGCCGAGGACCAACAGGCCTGCCGCGAAAGTGTAGTTGCCCAGGTTGTGGACGTCCGACATCCACAGGGCGAAGAGGTCGAAGACCTTCCACTTGCGTTCGACGGAGGGGGCGAGGTCTTCGTTGGTGAGGCGGGGGTCGGGCACGAAGTCGGTCTCGGCGCCCGGGGAGTCGGCGCGTCGGGCGGGAGTCACGGGGGTGAGGGACACGGGGCCTCCTGCGAAGGGGGACGGAGGTGCGGCGTGCGGGGGGACGGGGGTGCGTCGCGGGGGGACAAGGATGTGGCGTTCTTTGGTATACCAAAGTTTGGTATACCAAAGATTCCGTCATGCTCCCGCCCTCAGGAGCGCCCGGCAATGTCCGTACGGTTACGAATCGGTAAATCGATGCGAGGTTCGGCAATGATGGACCCCATGACGACCGTGGAGCAGCCGCTGGCCGCCGTACGCGAACGAGTGCTCGCCGAGCTGCGGCAGGAGATCATCGCCGGGCGCCTGGGGCCGGGTGACCGCCTGGTCGAACGGGAGCTCGCGGAGCGCCTGGGGGTGTCCAGGGTTCCGGTCCGCGAGGCGATCCGTGCCCTGGTGGCCGAGGGCTTCGTCACCTTCGAGACCCCGCGCAGAACCGTGGTCCGCCGTCTGACCCGTACCGACGTGGCCGAACTCTTCGAGCTGCGCGAGGCGTTGGAGGTCTTCGCGACGGGGCGCGCGGCGGAGCGGGCCACGAAGGAGGGACTCGCCGAGCTCGCCGAGCTGCTCGACCGCGCGGCCGAGGCGACGCGCACGGCGGACGCGGAGGCGATCACGGACATCAACACGCGCTTCCACGACCGCCTCCTGTCGATGGCGGGGAACGGCCTGCTGACCTCGGTCATGGAGCCGGTGGACGGGCGTCTTCGGTGGATGACGCGGCGCAATGAGGAGTGGACGCATCTGCTCGCGGAGCACCGGGAGTTGTACGAGGCGGTGGCGTCCGGGGACGCGGAGCGTGCGCGTGACGTGGCGCTGGCCCACGTGCAGACCAACTACCGCTCCACGGTCCGGCATCTGTTCGGCGAAGAAGCCGAAGGAGCCGTAGAAGGCGAATCGGGCGAATCAGGCGAAGAAACAGACCGGGAGAGCGCCGGCCGGGCCGGATGAGGCATCCGGCCCGGCGGGTTCGCGGAACGCCGGGCTACTGGGCCCGCAGCCCCCGCATCCGCCCGTACGCGTACACACAGCCCGCGAGCGCCAGGTCCGAGAGCAGCATGAAGCCGATCGAGTACGAGTCCTTGGCGCTGTAGATCGCGCCCATGACGAGGGGCGGGACGAAGCCTCCGAGGCCGCCCATCGCGCCCACGATCCCGGTCACGGAGCCGACCTGTGCCTGCGGCGTCACCTGGGAGACGAGGGCGAAGACGCTGCCGCTCGCCGTGCCGAGCCCGGCCGCCATGACCAGGAAGCAGATCGTGCCGCCCGGGTTCAGTGACGGTTCGAAGGCCTGGGCGATGGCGAAGACGGCGACGACCGCGAGGGCCCACGAGGTGACCGTCGCCGGGTGGATCCGGTCGGAGAGCCAGCCGCCGATGGGCCGGAAGATGACCGTGACCAGCGCGAACCCGGCCGCCTTGGTGCCCGCGTCGGTGGGCGAGAGGTCGTACCAGGTCTTCAGGTACGTGGGCAGATAGACCCCGAAGGCGACGATGCCGCCGAAGCCGATCGCGTACAGCGCGGACAGCTCCCACGTCACCCGCAGCCGCCCCGCCTCACCGAGGCGCGTGGTGAGCGGACTCGTCGGCACCGGACGGTCGGGGCGGTCGGAGATGAGCAGCGCCGCGAGCACCGCGTAGGCCGCCAGCGCGATCGCCACGACCAGGAAGGGGAGGTTGTCGCCGTGCTTGGCGATCCGGGGCGTGAAGTAGCCGGAGAGCGCCACACCGCCCATGCCCATCCCGAAGACACCGAGCGCGAAGCCGCGGTGGGCCGGCGGGAACCAGGAGTTGACCAGCGGGATGCCGATCGCGAACGTCGTCCCGCCGAGGCCGAGCAGGAAACCGACCGCGAGCATCGCGACGTAGTTGTCCCTGGCCGGGATGATCAGCAGCACCGGCACGATGGTGAGCGCCGAGACCAGCGGGAACATCAGCTTGGCGCCGTAGCGGTCGGTGAGCGCCCCGACCGGGACGCGGCCGAGTGAGCCGACGATGACCGGCACGGCGACCAGCAGGGACTGCGCGAACGAGGAGAGCCCGAGCCGCTCCCCGAAGTCGCTGCCGAGCGGTGCGATCAGGTCCCACGCCCAGAAGGTGAGGGTGAACCCGACGGTGGCCACGACGAGATTGCGGTAGGCGGCGGCCGACGGACGGGCCGCGGCGGGCGTAGCTGTAGCTGGTGCGTTCGTTGTCATGTGAGAGCCGCTCCAAGCGCCACGAAGGCGCAGATCAGGACGAACAGGATGGCGAGCAGCGGCCACACGAAGCGCAGGTACTTGTCGTAACCGACCTTCGCGAGTGCGACGCCGCCGATGGTCACGGCCGTGGTCGGGACCCAGAGGTTCATCCAGCCGCTCGCCGCCTGCCAGGCCGTGACGACGACGGAGCGCGAGACCCCGGCGAAGTCGGCGAGCGGGGCGAGGATCGGCATGGCGAGGGTCGCGTGGCCCGAGGTGGACGGGATGAGGAAGGCGAGCGGCAGGTTCACGACGAAGACGATGATCGCGAAGAGGCCGGAGGACGTGCCCTTGACCACACCCTCGATGGAGTGCAGGACGGTGTCCGTGACCTTCGAGTTGTTCATGATCACCGTGACGCCGCGGGCGAGCACGATGACCAGCGCGGGCGAGATGAAGTCGGCGGCGCCCTGGATGATCGTCGAGCTGAGTCGCTGCTCGCCCATCCGTGCCACACACCCGACGAGTACGGCCGCGACGAGGAAGAGCGCCGCGAGCTGCGGGAAGGACCAGTCGAGTTCGAAGCCGTACGGCTTCGCGTCCGCGTTGCCCGTCAGCGCGCTCGACCAGGGCACCACCGAGAAGATCATGAACGCGAAGACGAGCGCGACCAGGACGAGCACGGCCTTGTGCAGGCGGGTCAGTTCGGGCACCTCGCCCGCGTCGGCGGCGGTCTGCTCCCGGTCACCGGGCAGGAAGCCGGAGAGGGAGCGCGCCGGGTTCCGCTGTACGCGCCTCGCGTAGCGGATGACGTAGGCGATGGTGACCGCGGTCAGGACGATCCACATCGCGAACCGCAGAATGATGCCGTCGCCGAGCGAGATGTCGGCGGCGGACGAGGCGACGCCGGTCGCGAACGGGTTGACCGTCGAGCAGAGCACGCCGATGCCGGCGCCCAGGATGATCGCGCCGACCGCGACCATGCGGTCGTAGCCGAGAGCGAGCATCAGCGGCACGATGAGGCCGTAGAAGCCGAGCGTCTCCTCCGCGAAGCCCTCGACCGTGCCGAGGACGGAGAAGACGAGCATCACTCCCGCGATCAGCATCGCGCCGCGCTCGCGCAGCCGGTGCGCGAGGCGGCCGATGCCGCGGTCGAGGGCGCCGGTGGCGAAGACGACGGTGATGAACGCGCCGATGGCGAGCACGAACAGGAAGACGCCCGCGCTGCCGTACAGCTCACCGGCCATGTCGGGCCCGACCACGCCCGACTTCTCGTCCTGGATGCCGTACAGGCCGTTGACCGGGGCGAGGAAGAGGTCATTGAGCCGGTCGACGAAGGTCTGGCCGGAGTCGACGCGGTGGTAGCTGCCCTGGACGGGGGCGCCCTTGTCGTCGCGGTCGTAGGCGCCGGACGGGATGAGGAAGGCGAGCAGCCAGACGGCGACGGTGACGATCGCGAGGATGGTCAGGGCGCTGGGGAAGGTGAACTTCCTTTTGCGCCCCGGTTCTTCCGTTCCGGGGTCGGTCGCGGTGGTGCTCATGCGCCGCCCTCTTCGTCGCCGGGGGTGGCGCCGAAGCCGGCGGCGTACTCACGCACGAAGGCCGTCATGGCGACGACCGTGTTGCGCAGCTCGGAGAAGAGGACGCGTTCGTTCGGCGCGTGCAGGTTGCACATGCCGTCCTGGGCGCCGAAGAGCAGGACCTCGGCGCCGGGTGCCGCCTCGGCGAGACCGTTGACCAGCGGGATGGAGCCGCCGGTCGCCACGGACGAGGCCTCTTCGCCCCAGGCCTCCTTGAGTGCGGCGCGGGCGGCGCGGTAGGCGGGTCCGCCGGTGGCCGCCTCGTAACCGGGGCCGGTGTCACCGGGCGTGACGGTGAGGGGGACGCCGAAGGGAGTGAGCGAACGCAGGTGCTCGACCAGCTTCGCCTGGGCCTCCCGCGCACCCTGACGGGGATGGAAGCGGAGGTTCAACTTGGCGCGCGCGTACGGCACGACGGCCGACGCCGCGTGCTCGACGCTCGGCGCGTCCAGGCCGATGACGGTGATCGCGGGGCCGCTCCACAGCCGTTCACCGAGGCTGCCGCTGCCCACGAGCGGCACTCCGTCCACCACCCCGGCGAGCTCGCGGAACTCCTCGTCGGTGTAGCCCGTGCCGCTCCACTCCTCGCGCCGCAGCCCCTCCACGGCCACGTCTCCGTGTACGTCGTGCAGAGTGGCGAGGGCCTTGAGCAGCACGAGCAGCGCGTCGGGCGCCGCGCCGCCGAACTCCCCGCTGTGGCGCGGCTCGTCGAGGGTGCGCACCTCCACCACGACCTCGGCCGCGCCGCGCAGGGCGGTGGTGAGGGTGGGGGTGCCCGGCCGGAGGTTGCCGAGGTCGGCGACGACCATGGCATCGCAGGCGAAGCGCTCCGGGTCGGTGGGCGGGTATGCGTCGAAGGAGCTGCCGTACTCCTCCTGGCCCTCGATGACGATCTTGATTCCGACCGGCGGGCGGCCGCCGTAGGCCCGCAGCATTCCCAGATGCGCGATGACGTTGGACTTGTCGTCCGCGATGCCGCGGGCGCGCAGGCCGCCCCCTCCCTCGTCGATGGGAGTCGGCTCGAAGGGCGGCGACTTCCACAGGCTCTCGTCGCCGGGCGGCTGGACGTCGTAGTGCCCGTAGAGCAGGACCGTGGGTGCCTCGGGGGTCGGCGGCGGGATCTCCCCGTAGATCACGGGCGCGGTGTCCGGCAGGTCGAGCTGTTCGACATGGGGCACCCCCGCGTCCCGCAACAGCTCGACCACCAGGTCGTGCGCCTCTCGCACCGGTGCGGACGGGAAGCCGGGGAAGGCGATCGACGGGATCGAGGCGAGGCGTACGAGGTCGGCCCGCAACGTGTCCATCAGGCCATCGACAGTGGCTTCGAGCTTCATGGGCGGCACCCCTCGGTCTACGTCCCGCTTTGCGGCGAATAGGCCGAATTATCGGACTTCGAGGGGAGCGGTTCCCGTGCGGCTCGCCGGGCGGGCGGGGATGCCGCACTGCTGCCGCACAGCCCGCACCCCGGCCCTGAACCACCGGGCAGGCACTAAAGTCGGAGCATGGCTTCGCAGAATGCAGGCGGTGGCGGCGGTAACGGGTCCGGTGGTGCACCGGCGGGCACGGCCACGGGCAGCGGTGGCGCGGGTACTGGCGGGGGCTCGGTGCGCGTCGACGCCTGGATCTGGTCCGTACGCCTGGTGAAGACCCGCTCCATGGGCGCGGCGGCCTGCAAGGGCGGCCATGTGCGCGTCAACGGCGAGCGCGTGAAGCCCGCTTACGGCCTCCACGTCGGTGACGAGGTGCGCCTGCGCCACGCGGGCGGCCGCGAACACGTCGTCGTCGTCAAGCGCCTCATCCGCAAGCGCGTCGGCGCCCCGGTGGCCGTCGAGTGCTACGTCGACAACAGCCCTCCCCCGCCGCCCCGCGAGGCCGTGGCCCCCGCCGGCGTACGGGACCGGGGAACGGGCCGCCCCACCAAGCGCGACCGCCGCGAGCTGGAACGACTGCGCGGCATCGAGGGCTGACGACGCCCCTGTCCCGGTGTTGGGGGCTCACCCGCGGTGCGGCCGAGCCCTCAACACCGGGACAGGGGCTTGAGCAGGGGCGGAACTCCACCCCGGTGCCCGGGTTTCACTCCCCGCGCCGCGCGAGGAGACGGACCAGCTTCGGCGTCTGTTCGCGCCGCGCCCACGCGATCCACGCGAGCGGCAGGATCAGGATGGGCGGCGTGGCGGCGTTCTCCCCGCCGAGCGCGGACACGCTCACGACGAACGCGCCGATCATCAGCCCGACCAGGGCCGTCGCACCGACGGAACTGAGCACCGGAATCAGCAGCGCGATCCCGCCGAGCACCTCGAGCGCGCCGATCGTGTACATCCCCGGATCGCCCCATCCGAGCCTCTCGAAGGCCTCGACGGCTGTGGGGTGCGCGATCAGCTTCGGTGCGCCGCTGGCGAGAGCGAAGAACAGGCCGAGCACCACCTGGACCGTGCGCAGGGTGATCCGCACGGAGCGGCGGCCCCCGACGGTGGTGGTGCGGGTGGAGGCGGTGGAAGCGGCAGTGTCAGAAGCGACGGAAGTGGCGGCCGTGGTCATGGTGATCTCCTCGGTGAGCAGGGGGTGTTGTGCTGTCACCTGGATAGACCGGGCCGCCCCACAGAACTCATCGGCCGCAGCACACCATCTCTGTACGAATCAGCGGATCGGCAGCGCCCGGACCCAGACCCCGTCCTCCGTCAGGTATTTGTCGACCCTCAGCCCTGCCTCCTCCAGCGCCTGCTCGAACTCCTCCTGCGTCAGCGGCCGGGCGCGGAACGTCTGGGTCCATACGGCGTCCGGGAAGACGTACTCCGCGCGCACCTCGTTCACGCCGTCGCCGAGGGGCTGCGCCGACAAGATCCGCACCGTGTAGCCCGCCGGGTCGACCCGCTCCCTCGGCAGGTTCGTGTGATAGTCCGCGCCCTCCCGCTGGATCAGCACACAGCCGTCGTCCGTCACATGGCTGCGGCAGGCCCGCAGCATCCCGCGCCGGACCGCCGTGTCGCCGTCGTGCACGAGGAACGACGCGAGCATCACCACCTCGAACCGCTCCCCCAGGTCGAGGGCCTCGATCGGGCTCCGGACCGTACGCACCCGCCCGTCGAGCGCGGAGACCTTCTCCAGCATCTCGGCGGACTCGTCCACCGCCGTGACCCGGAACCCCCGCTCCAGCAGGGGACGCGTCACCCGTCCCGCGCCGCAGCCCAGCTCCAGGATGTGCGCCCCGGCCGGCACCGCCGCGGCGATGACGTCGGGCTCCTCCCCGACGGACAGGCGCGTGTAGAGCTCGACCGCGCAGCCGTCCGGCGTGATCGCTCCGGGCCCCGTCCCCGCGTATCCCTCACGCATCTCAACAGTCATGCCACCTCAACGAAGCGCCCCGGGGGCCCGTTCCCACCACGCCCCGAACCCTCGCGGTCTACAGCGGGAACCAGCCACGCCCCCCGTACCAGTGCCCGCCCGCCCGCAGGTGGTCGCCCACGGCCCGCTCCACCCGTGTGCGCCTGGGCAGTTCGGCCACGGGGAGGTCGCCGTCGCCGAAGACGAAGGCGACGGGTGCCGCGTCGTCCGCCTCCGGCTCATAGCCGGAGGCCTGGCGGAAGCGCTCCTGGAAGCGGACGATGTTCGAGTCCGCCGGAAGGTACTGCCTCAGCTGCGGATCGAGCAGCCAGGAGTGGCACGCGGCTGTCTCATATCGTTCCTCGGGGAAGTGCCGCGCGAAGAACTCCCGGGCCAGCGCGATCGACCGGTCGCAGGACTCCGGTGACAGCGGGCCACGGAAGTCGGTGATGTGAAGGTTCAGGTAGGGGTCGCCGGGTCCCGCGCGGTGCCCCGCCGCGGTAGCCGCGCCGCCCATCCGCTTCCCGAGAACCGCGCGCTGGAACTGCAGCCGGCCCAGCTGGTAGAGCTCGCCCCGGAAGTGCAGGGAGTTCCAGCTCGGGTGCAGAAGGCCGGGGCCGCCACGCGCCCTGCGGTGCACCGCCATGTGCCGCCCGAGATCCGCGAGCGTACGCCGGGAGGTGTCGTCAGGGATGCCTCGGCTCCGGTGATACGCGCGCACGTACGGAAGCGCCGCCACGAACACATACACGTAGAAGAAGGTGCCGAGTGCGCCCAACTCCGGTGGCAGGGGCGGGTACATGGGGCCGGCCCCGGGCTTTCCCAGGTCCCGCACCGTCCGGTCGACGACCCGGTCCAGCAGCCAACGCGCTTCCGGGTCCCGCGCCATCCGGCCGCGCAGGGCCACCAGGTCGTTGATGTCCTCGTGCGGCACGGCCAGGTCCAGCAGTACGTCCGGCAGCTCGTCGGCAGCGGGCAGCACCGCCTCGGCCCGGGGCTCCCGCACCCCCTCGAGATCCGTCAGCCACGCGGCGAGCCGCTCGTCCGTCCTCGCCCGGTTCCTCAGTACGTCCAGCACAGCCATACCCCCGATCGTCGCATCTACGATCTTGGGGCCTCGGGCCCTTCCGGTCCACCGCCCCCGGGTGGATCCTGGAAGGTGGAGACGTCCCGGGAACAGGGGTGAACAGGGAGGACAGGGCGGACAGGGAGGAGATGGCCTCTCATGATGCGCACAGGCAGTGAACCGGTGACCGCGCGCAGTCCGCTGCGCATGCGTTTCTGGCTCAGCGTGTGGGGTCTGATCTGGGCCACGTTCGGCACCGTCGCCTTCGCCGTGACGGGCCGTCCCGGGTGGGCAGCGGTGTGCGGCGCGCTCTGGCTGATCGTCACCGCGGACCTGGTGATGGTCCTGCGCCACATCCGCCAGGGCCCGCACTACCAGCCGGGCCGCGACATCCCGCCGTACGAACCTCCGGGAGCCGGTTAGCCGTCGTCGTCGAAGCGCGCCGCCGCCAGGTACTCCGGCTGCGGGTCGAGCGCCGCGGCCAGCCGGAAGTGGCGCCGCGCCTGGTCGGGCCGCGCCCCGCGTTCGTAGGTGCGGGCGAGTGCGAAGTGGGCGAACGCGTTGTCCGGCTCACGGTCCAGGACGACGTTGAACTCCAGCTCGGCAGCGCGGAGTTGAGCGGCGGCGAAGAAGGCGCGGGCACGCAGCAGCCGTGCCGCGGTGTTCTCGGGATGGGCCGCGATGACCTTGTCCAGCAACTTCACGGCGCCTCTGGGGTCCCGGGCGGCAAGGAGCTGCTCCGCCGCACGGAAGTCGATGACATGAGTCTCCGGGGTTATTTCGGGCACGCGTGACTCCTTCCCTCACTGCACTGTGTCAACGCCCCTCACGGCGCCCTCTATTCCACTCCCCGCCGCTTCCCGCCCCCGCTAGGCCGCCCGCGCCCGCCGCGCGAGATCCGCCCAGACATCGCCGACCCGCTGCTCCAGGCCTTCCAGCGGGCCGTCGTTGTCGATCACGAGGTCGGCGATCTCCAGACGCTTCTCGCGCGTGGCCTGGGCGGCCATCCGCGCGCGGGCGTCCTCCTCGCTCATGCCGCGCAGCCGCACGAGGCGGTCCAGCTGAGTCTCGGGGCTCGCGTCGACGACGACCACCAGGTCGTACAGGGGTGCCAGGCCGTTCTCCGCGAGCAGCGGCACGTCATGGATGACCACCGCGTCCTCGGGAGCGGCCTCCTCCAGCTCGGCCGAGCGGGCGCCGACCAGGGGATGCACGATCGCGTTCAGCGCGGCCAGCTTCGCGGGGTCGGCGAAGACGACCGAGCCGAGCTTCGGCCGGTCGAGGGTGCCGCCCGGAGCGAGAATCTCCTGACCGAAGGTCTCAACGACCTTGGCCAGGCCGGGAGTTCCGGGCTCCACGACTTCCCGCGCGATCTTGTCGGCGTCGATCAGCACGGCTCCCGAGGCGACGAGGAGACGCGATACTTCACTCTTGCCGGCGCCGATACCGCCGGTCAGGCCCACCTTCAGCATGACCGGCAGCTTAGGGGGTGGCATCACGCTCCGCCTTCCCGGCCGCGGAATGCCCCTCCGCTACGCGTCGCCCTCCCGCTCGGCGAGGAAGCGCTCGAATTCCTGACCGATCTCGTCGGCCGACGGAATGTCCATGGGCTCCGCGAGCATGTTCCCGCGCGCGTCGCCGCCCGCCGCCGCGTCGTACTGGTGCTCGAGCCCCTGGACGAGGGCGACCAGTTCCTCGTCGCCCTCCTGGATCTGCCGGTCGATCTCGGTCTGGGTGCGGTGCGCCTCCGTACGCAGGCCGTGCGCGACGCTCGGCAGCACGAGGCCCGTCGCCGCGGTGATCGCCTCCAGGACCGTGAGGGCGGCGTCCGGGTACGCGGAGCGCGCGATGTAGTGCGGGACGTGCGCGGCGACACCGAGCACGTCGTGGCCCGCCTCCAGGAGGCGGTACTCGACGAGCGAGGCGGCACTGCCCGGCACCTGCGCCTCGTCGAAGGGGCTGCGGTGCCCCGGCACCAGGTCGGTGCGGTTGCCGTGCGGCGTGAGGCCCACGGGGCGGGTGTGCGGCACGCCCATGGGGATGCCGTGGAAGTTCACCGCGAGGCGCACGCCGAGGCGCTCCACGATCTGCTCGATCGCCGCCGCGAAACGCTCCCACTCGATGTCGGGCTCGGGCCCGGAGAGCAGCAGGAAAGGCGCTCCCGTGGCGTCCTGGAGCAGCCGCACCTCGAGCGCGGGCACCTCGTAGTCCGTCCAGCGGTCGCGTCGGAACGTGAGCAGCGGGCGCCGCGCGCGGTAGTCGACGAGACGGTCGTGGTCGAAGCGTGCGACCACCTGTCCGGGCAGGCTGTCCGTGAGCCGCTCGACGATCTGGTCGCCGGTCTCGCCCGCGTCGATGTAGCCGTCGAAGTGGTAGAGCATGACAAGGCCGGCCGATTCCTGGGCGAGCGCCATGTCGACGACGGCAAGGCCCTTCGGCTCCCATGCGTACAAATCCTGCGGATCAAGCACTGTGACCGCTCCTCGCCCTCTTCGTCGTGACTCGTACAACAGAACGCCCGCGGCGACGCGCGCATTCCCTCCGCCGCCTCTTCACGGCGGCTTCTTGCGGCACGGCGAATCCCCGCGGGGGACAGTCGAGTTCACGACGGCGGCGAGCGAACGCACCGCGGGCCCGCACCTCCGAAGAGGTACGGGCCCGCGGTTTCAGCTGTTACCGCCTGGCGGAGAGCTTCAGCTCTGGCCGCCGGCGAGCTTCTCGCGCAGAGCGGCGAGCGCCTCGTCCGACGCCAGGGCGCCGGAGTTGTCGTCCGACTCCGAGGAGTACGAACCGCCGCCGCCACCGCTGCCACCGGCAGCCGGGGCACCGGTCGAGGACGCGGGAGCCGCAGCACCCTCGGCCTCGGCCTGGGCGTCCGCCTCGCGGGACTTGATGACCTGGGCCTGGTGCTGCTCGAAGCGCGTCTGCGCCTCGGCGTACTGACCCTCCCAAGCCTCACGCTGGGTCTCGAAGCCCTCGAGCCAGTCGTTCGTCTCGGGGTCGAAGCCCTCGGGGTAGATGTAGTTGCCCTGGTCGTCGTAGGACGCGGCCATGCCGTACAGGGTCGGGTCGAACTCGACGGCCGACGGGTCGGCGCCGAAGGACTCGTTGGCCTGCTTCAGCGACAGCGAGATCCGGCGACGCTCGAGGTCGATGTCGATGACCTTGACGAAGATCTCGTCGTTGACCTGGACGACCTGCTCCGGGATCTCCACGTGGCGCTCGGCCAGCTCGGAGATGTGGACCAGGCCCTCGATGCCCTCGTCGACGCGCACGAACGCACCGAACGGAACGAGCTTGGTGACCTTACCGGGAACAACCTGCCCGATCTGGTGCGTGCGGGCGAACTGCTGCCACGGGTCTTCCTGCGTCGCCTTGAGCGACAGGGACACGCGCTCGCGGTCCATGTCCACGTCGAGAACCTCGACGGTGACTTCCTGGCCGACCTCGACAACCTCGGAGGGGTGGTCGATGTGCTTCCAGGAAAGCTCGGAGACGTGCACGAGGCCGTCGACGCCGCCGAGGTCCACGAACGCACCGAAGTTGACGATCGAGGAAACGACGCCGGAGCGGACCTGACCCTTCTGCAGGGTCGTGAGGAAGGTCTGGCGGACCTCGCTCTGGGTCTGCTCGAGCCAGGCACGGCGGGACAGGACCACGTTGTTGCGGTTCTTGTCCAGCTCGATGATCTTGGCCTCGAGCTCCTTGCCCACGTAAGGCTGGAGGTCGCGGACGCGGCGCATCTCGACGAGGGAGGCCGGCAGGAAGCCACGGAGGCCGATGTCGAGGATGAGACCACCCTTGACGACCTCGATGACGGTACCGGTGACGATGCCGTCTTCTTCCTTGATCTTCTCGATCGTGCCCCAGGCACGCTCGTACTGAGCGCGCTTCTTGGACAGGATCAGACGGCCTTCCTTGTCCTCCTTCTGGAGAACCAGGGCCTCGATCTCGTCACCAACCGCGACGACCTCGTTCGGGTCGACGTCGTGCTTGATGGAGAGCTCGCGGCTCGGGATGACGCCTTCGGTCTTGTAACCGATGTCGAGCAGGACCTCGTCCCGGTCGACCTTCACGATGACGCCGTCGACGATGTCGCCGTCGTTGAAGTACTTGATCGTCTCGTCGATCGCGGCGAGGAAAGCTTCCTCGTTACCGATGTCGTTGACCGCTACCTGCGGAGTGGTGGCGGTGGTCTCGGTGCTGCTCGTCATGTGGGAAAGGGCTCCGGTACGGACAGAAGTCGTAGGTACTGCTAGCGCCGGAGCCGATTTCGCTCTGAAGAAGCCGGACAGCCTGGGAAGCGCCGATTCCTGAGTTTCCGAAGAAACGGAAGGCGCCTCGACAACCGAGGGGACATACAACAGACGCGAGCGCATCCTGCTAGGTCTGAGGACAGCAGGCTCGCAGCGCAACTTGTAGCATACGGGGGCGGCCGGACAGGGTCAATGCGCGAAGGCGCACACCCGGGGCGGAACGCCGCAAACCCGGCACAAATGCTGTCGCGTGAGGCCACATGGGCCGCACAGCGCCCTGTCGCGACGCCTTCACGGCGCCCCGCGACCGCCTCACCGCGACGAGCCTCGACGAAGCCAGACGGAAGAGTACGACGATGGAGCCGATCATCCAAGAGTCCGAGCTGCCCGAGACGCCCGAGCCCGAGGCCACCCGACGTGACGCTGATGTCACGGAGAGCAGCCGCGCGAATCGTGGCTGGTGGGACAGGAACGCGGACGACTACCAGATCGAGCACGGCACCTTCCTGGGTGACGACCGGTTCGTGTGGGGTCCCGAAGGTCTCGACGAGGTGGAGGCCGAACTCCTCGGTCCGCCGGAGGAGCTGAAGGGCAAGGACATCCTGGAGATCGGCGCGGGGGCGGCGCAGTGCTCGCGCTGGCTGGCCGCGCAGGGCGCGCGTCCGGTCGCCCTCGACCTCTCCCACCGCCAGCTGCAGCACGCGCTGCGGATCGGCGGCGGGGTGCCGCTGGTGGAGGCGGACGCGGGGGCGCTGCCCTTCGCTGACGGCAGCTTCGACCTCGTGTGCTCGGCCTACGGAGCGATGCCGTTCGTCGCCGATCCGGTGCGGGTCCTCAAAAACGTGCACCGCGTGCTGCGGCCGGGCGGCCGCTTCGTGTTCTCCGCGACGCACCCGATGCGCTGGGCCTTCCCCGACGAACCGGGCCCCGAGGGCCTGTCCGTGGCGGCCTCGTACTTCGACCGCACTCCTTATGTGGAGCAGGACGAGAACGGGAACGCCGTCTACGTGGAGCACCACCGGACGATCGGCGACCGGGTGCGGGACATCGTGGCCGGTGGTTTCCGCCTCGTCGATCTCGTGGAGCCGGAGTGGCCCGCGTGGAACACCCAGGAGTGGGGCGGCTGGTCCCCGTTGCGCGGGAATCTGATCCCGGGGTCGGCGATCTTCGTGTGCGTACGAGACTGAGTGCGTGACCCGTCTGCGCAACGAAGCCCTTGACCTGCCCGTGAGCGGCGCGCTGCCCGCGCTGCGTTCCGCTCTGGAGGGGTCGGGCGGCGCCGTGCTGTGCGCGCCTCCCGGTACGGGCAAGACGACGCTGGTGCCGCTGGCCCTCGCGGGGCTGCTCGGGGACGCGCCCGAACGGCGTGTGGTGGTCGCCGAGCCCCGGCGCATCGCCGCCCGGGCCGCCGCGCGACGGATGGCGTGGCTGCTCGGCGAGAAGGTCGGCGAGAGCGTCGGGTACACGGTGCGCGGTGAGCGCGTGGTGGGGCGGCGCGGGCGCGTGGAGGTCGTCACCACGGGTGTCCTGTTGCAGCGGCTGCAGCGGGACCAGGAGTTGACCGGTGTCGACGTCGTGATCATCGACGAGTGCCACGAGCGGCATCTGGACGCGGACACCGTGGCGGCGTTCCTGGTCGACGTGCGGGCGGCGCTGCGGCCCGAGCTGAGCCTCGTGGCCGCGTCCGCGACGACGGACGCGGAGGGGTGGGCGCGGATCCTGGGAGACGCGCCCGTGGTGGAGGCTCGGGGCGTCTCGCATCCGGTCGAGGTCCTCTGGGCGCCGCCGGCCCGTCCGGTGCGTCCGCCGCACGGGATGCGGGTGGATCCCGCGCTGCTCACGCATGTGGCGTCGGTGGTGCGGCGGGCGCTCGCCGAGCGGGACGGGGACGTGCTGTGCTTCCTGCCCGGGGTCGGTGAGATCGCGCGGGTCGCGGGGCAGCTGGGGGGCGTGCCCGCGGAGGTCCTTCAGGTGCACGGGCGGGCGCCCGCGGCGGTGCAGGACGCGGTGCTCGCGGGCTCGGACGGCACCCGGCGGGTGGTCCTCGCGACCTCGGTGGCCGAGTCCTCGCTCACGGTGCCCGGGGTGCGGGTCGTGGTCGACTCGGGGCTGGCGCGTGAGCCGCGCGTCGACCACGCGCGCGGGCTGAGCGCGCTGACGACCGTACGGGCTTCGCAGGCCGCCGGCCGGCAGCGGGCGGGCCGTGCGGGGCGTGAGGCGCCGGGGGCCGTGTACCGGTGCTGGGCGGAGGCGGAGGACGCCCGTCTGGCGCGTTTTCCGGCGCCGGAGATCAAGCTGGCCGATCTTTCCGCGTTCGCCCTGCAGACGGCCTGCTGGGGGGACCCGGACGCCTCCGGTCTGGCCCTGCTCGATCCGCCGCCGGCCGGCGCGATGGCGGCGGCGCGTTCCGTCCTGACGGCGGTGGGGGCCGTGTCCCCGGAGTCGGGGCGGGTCACGGAGCGGGGTGCGCGGATGGCGCGGGTCGGTCTGCACCCCCGCCTGGCGCGGGCCCTCCTGGACGCGGCTCCCCTCGTGGGGGCGCGCCGCGCGGCCGAGGTGGTGGCCCTCCTGAGCGAGGAGCCGCCGCGTGAGTACGGGGACGACCTCGCGGCGGCCTGGCGCGCTGCCCGGCGTGGCGGGGACGGGTACGCGGCGCGGTGGCGCACGGAAGTACGGCGGCTGACCGCTGCGGGGACGTTGCCGCCGGGAGCTGGTACGCCGGACCCGGCAGCTTCGGCGCAAGACCTTTCCCACCCGCCCAACCGGCACCCCGGAGCGGACACTGACGAGCACGTCGCCGGGCTCGTTGCCGCTCTCGCCTTCCCCGAGCGTGTCGCCCAGGGGCGCGGAGACGGGACGTACCTCATGGTGAACGGGACCCGGGCCGAGGTGCGGGCGGGGTCCGCGCTGACCGGTGCGGAGTGGATCGCCGTGGCCGCGGCCGACCGGCCGGTGGGCGCCGGGCACGCGCGCGTGCTGCTCGGCGGGCACATCGACGAGGACGTCGCACGCGGCGCGGCCGCCTCGCTCTGCTCCGAGGGGGACGAGGTCGCCTGGGACGACGGGGATCTCGTCGCGCGGCACGTGGAGCGGCTCGGCGCCGTGGAGCTGACGGTGCGGCCGCTCAAGAAGCCCGCCCCCGGACTCGTACGGGAAGGGCTGCTCGCGGGGCTCGGGGAAGAGGGGACCGCGCTGCTGAACTGGTCGCAGGGCGCGCGGGAGCTGCGGGAGCGGCTCGCGTTCCTGCACCGGCACCTCGGCGCGCCCTGGCCCGACGTGTCCGAGAGCGCCCTGCACGCGCGCGTGGACGAGTGGCTCGAGCCCGAGCTGTCGAAGGCGCGGCGCCGGGCCGACCTGCGGCGCATCGACGCGGGGCAGGCGCTGAACCGGCTGCTGCCGTGGGCGACCGGCGAGGCCACCCGCCTTGACGCGCTCGCCCCGGAGCGGGTGGCGGTGCCCAGTGGGTCCAGGATCCGGATCGACTACTCCGACCCCGAACAGCCTGTGCTCGCGGTGAAGTTGCAGGAGATGTTCGGGCTCGCCGAGACCCCGCGGATCGCGGACGGCGGCGTGCCCCTCCTCGTTCATCTGCTGTCCCCCGCGGGGCGCCCCGCCGCCGTCACCGCCGATCTTGCCTCGTTCTGGCGGGACGGCTACCGGGCGGTGCGGGCGGAGCTGCGCGGGCGGTATCCGAAGCATCCGTGGCCGGAGGACCCGGCGGCCGCCGAGGCGACGCGGTTCACCAACGCCCGGCTCAGGCGTTGACCGGTTCCGGCTCGGGCGCCGCCGTGGCCTCCGGGTCACCGGGCCTGCGGCTGCGGGCCTCCAGCCAGAGGGAGAGGGCGAGCAGGAGCAGGCCGAGGCCCAGGAAGCCCCAGGGGAGATAGGACATCATGAGGAGGACGAGGACGCGCTGGGACTTGACCAGGTCGACCGTGTCCCTGATGTAGTCCTCGCGCATCTTCACGTGGCCCGCGAAGACGGTGACCTTGTCGCGGTCGCCGAGGAGCGTGCCGCCGCGCAGCTCGTTCTTCTGGATCTCCTCGCCGTAGACGGGCGCGCCGGTGGTCGGCTCGACCCAGAACTTGCGGACGGTCGTGTACCAGCGTGTGGTGCCCGTCTTGTCGAGTGATTCCGGGGTGATGCCCTTGACCGGCATCGTCTTGGGCATGGGGACCTTGGTCCAGGGGATGGTCTGCTCGAAGTAGTAGACGTCGACGCCCCGGAAGGTCTGCGTGCCCTTGTAGTGGATGGGCTTGGTGACGCGGGCCTGGGCGTCGAAGTACTCGTAGTCCCGCTTCTCGGTGAGGAAGGGCCACTTGAACTCGATGCCCTCGCGCTTGACCGCGTCGCCGTCGACCATCTCGCCCGTGGCGTGCACCGGTTCCTGGCTGTGCGCGTCGAAGATGTAGCGCTCGGGGACCTTGGAGACCATCTTGCCGTCGGGGCCCTGGACGTAGGAGAGGGCGTCCCAGACGACGACGTCGCGGTCCGCGCTCTTCTCGATCTTCTCCGAGGCCTCGACATTGCCCTTGAGCGTCTGCACGACGGTGACCTTGGAGACCTTCTTGGCCGTCATGGTGCCGTAGTCGACCAGGGTCGGGTTCTTCGCCTCGAGCACCGCCTCCTGGTACTGACCCGGCGGGATCTTGGCGAGGCGCGGGAAGGCGTACCAGCGCATGAGCGGGGACATCGCCGTGAAGAACACGGCGAAGGCGAGCAGGATCAGGCTGGCCTTGCGGCGCATCGCGGCGGCCCTCCCTACGGAGACGGGCGGTTGACGGTCATGGACCGGTCGACGGCCATGGACCGGTCGGCGGTCACGGGTGCTCGGGGACGGTGGTGAGCAGCGGCTCGGGCGAGGTCTCGCCGGGCGGGGACCCGATCGCCGTGATCGTCAGGACCAGGGCGAGGGCGACGGCAAGACCGGTCGCGGCGGCGATGAGAGCGCGCATGCGGATCCTCCCGAGGCGGGAACGGCACGGACCATGAACTGACAGGGCGTCAGGGCTGGGGCACCGTAGCAACGCGGCGGCCAGATGAGAACACGTTGCACACACACGAACGCCCCCGCGCCGGGAAGGCGCGGGGGCGTGGTGTGCCGGAGCGTGCGGGGAGCGTCCGAGGCTAGGCCGCGGGTGCCGCCACCTTCAGTTCGACCGTGAGCGTCGCGCCGCCCGCGGTGGTCACGCGCAGCAGATACGTGCCCGCCGCGTCGTCGGCGTACATCCTGGGGAGCTTGAGCACGCCGTTCGCGTCCGTCTTCAGGGCCTTGAGGGTGCGGACCGGCTTGCCGTCCGCGTCCTTGAAGTACGGGCCCTTGTCGTTGGCCGTGGCGTCCGCCGCCGACTTGATCATGGTGGCGGTGGCCGCCACACGGTCGGCGGCCTCTCCCTTGTACGTCGCCTTGACCTCGAGCTGCTCGGCGAACTCCTTGCCCGGCTCGCAGGTCAGCGCCTTGTCGCCGGTCCTGGTCAGGGCGTCGGCCTGGCGCGCGGTGACCGTCGCCGTGTAGCTGAGGCCGGGCAGCGACCGGCCGACCACGGTGGCCCGGACCGTGAACTCACCTGTCTTCTCGCCCGACTTGAGCACCGGAGCGGTGGCCTTGCCCGTGGCGCTCGTGGTGACGGTCGCGCTGGTGGCACCGCCGGAGAAGCGCGCGTCGGTGTCACCGACGATCACGAACCGCACCTTGGCCTTGGCCACGCCGGAGCCCGAAGCGGCCTCCGTGCGTACCTCGACCCGCTCGGCGAAGGCGTCGCCCGCTGTCGCCGCGAGCTTGCCGGTGCCGGCGTCCTCCAGGCGTGCGACCCGGTCGGCGGGCGGCGGGGTGGGAGCGGGGGTCTCGGAGCCGCCGCCGTTCGACGGCGGTGGCGTGGTCGAGCCGCCGCTGCCGCCGCCGTTGCCGGGCTCCTTGTCGCCGGGCTTGTCGTCGCCGGACTTGGGCGGCTTCGGCGAGGGCGAACCGGGTGCGGGGGGCGTGGGCGTGGGGCTCGTGCTCGGTCCGTTGCTGTCGCTGCGGTCGCCCGGCAGGTCGCCCGTGCCGTCGGGGATCTCGCGGATGCCGTCGCGGTAGTGCTCCAGCCACCTCAGGACCGTGTTCAGATAGTCCGTCGAGTGGTTGTAACTGAGGATCGCCTTGCGCAGATCGGCGTCGACGGACAGATCGCGGTCGTTCGCGCAGAGGTACTTTCCGGCGGCGAGCGCGGCGTCGTAGATGTTGTTCGGGTCCGACTTGCCGTCCGCGTTGCCGTCCTGCCCCCAGGTCTCCCACGTCGAGGGGATGAACTGCATGGGGCCGACCGCGCGGTCGTGCGTCTTGTCGCCGTCGTACGCGCCGTTGTCGGTGTCGGTGATCTTCGCGAAGCCGTTGCCGTTGAGAGGCGGGCCGAGGATCTCGCCGAGCGTGGTGCCGTTCGCGTCCACGCGGCCGCCACGCGCCTGTCCCGACTCGACCTTGCCTATCGCGGCGAGCAGTTCCCAGGGGACGTTGCAGCCCGGCTTGGACGTGGCCAGGGAGGCCTCGGCCTTCTTGTACGCGTCGAGGACGGTGGCCGGGATCTCCGAATCGGTTTCGCCGTCGCCGGTACCGCCGTCGGGCGCTCCGGTCGGCGGGACCGGGCTTTTCAGCTCCGGCAGATCGGTGTAATAGGGGGAGTTGCCGGTCGCGGAGTCCTCGGCCGGTGGCGTGGCGCCGGATGCCCCCGCCCGCTCGTCGCGAGGGATGTCCGTCACGCCCGGGGCCTGGGAGGCCGCGAGCGCGGCCACCGCCGCCGCGGCCACCGCGGTGGTCACCGCTCCCCTGCGCAACCGCCTGCCGAATACCGCCGCCATGACCGTGAGCCCCTCCCCTTGACGACTGTGCCTGTCGCTGCCCGCTCTGCTGTGTTCCCCGTGTTGCTCCCCAGCGGGCCGACTCAGGCGACACTACGACAACTTCCGGCGCCCAGACACCCGTTCGTGCCCGATTTTCACCGGTTGGCCGCGCCCTGTTCGGGCGGGGCTCCTGCCCTCCCCCGACGGCGCGGTGCACGGCCTGAGCAACGCGTTCGATGGTACGGACTCCTTACCGCGCCGTGGGGTTGTACTGCGGGAGGCAGATGATGCGGTACGTACGCGACGACGCGGTACGTGCGGGAGCGGCCGACTCCGGCCCTGGCTCGCGTGAACGCGCCCACGGTGTGCATATGCCGGCCATACGCGGACCGGGGCAGCCGGCTGTTCCCGAGGCACGCCCGTCGCTTCGCGGCCTACCTCAGCGCTGGTCGCGCCGCAGCGCGTTCAGCTGCTCCAGGCCGTACGCGCGGGCCCTGGCTCCGGTGAGGACGCCGAGGCGGCGGAGGTCCCAGCGGGCGTAGGGGATGAGCGTAGTGGCGGCGGTCTGTGCGCGACCGAGGAAACGGGCGACGCAGGACTGGCCGAGGTCGCCCCGGAGGCGGCCGGCCGCGGTGTTGTCCGAGCGGGTGATCAGGGGGCGGATCGTGCGGTGCTCCCAGGCGGTGAGCCCGCGTCCCCAGTCCTGTGCACGGCGCAGAGCGGCCGCCATGATCATGACCTTGGTGATGCTCGCGGTGTCGTCACGGTGGCTGCTGCCGAGGGCGCAGCCGACCCCCTCGGCGGGGTCGTGAAGGGCCACGTCGTGATGAACCACGGAGACGACGCCGTGCCGGGCGGCCAGCAGGACGCGGAGGTCGCGGGAGAGCTGGGCGGCGAGAGAGGGGTCGGCGGGGGCGGTGCCACAGGCGGCACGTTGCGCCGTGCTCGCCCTGGCGGCGGCCACGGGGAGGGGCGCGAGGAGCGTGGTGACCAGTGCCGTGGCGCTCGCTATTCGGCGCTTTCGCAGGTGAAGGGCCATGCGGTCATCGTGGCGGTGGCATCTTGCCGGGGCTCGGGGGCGGGGGCCACGCGAGTGAGGGCCTCCGGCGGGGCGGGGGCGGTCACCGGGCGGGGGCGAGGCCGAGCCAGGGCGGAGGCGGGGGCCGTGGCTTAGCTCGGACACGTAGCGGCGTGCTTGCCCTGGCGGCAGCCGCCGGGAGAGGACGTGAAAAGCGTGGCGCCCCGGGCGGAGGCAGCCGGAGGCGGGGGTCGGTGGCATAGGCCGGGCACATTGCGCCGGGCTCGCCCTGGCAGCAGCCGCAGGAGAGGCGTGAGGAGCGTGGCGACCCGGGCAGAGCCAGGGCGAAGGCGGGGGCCGTGGCTTAGCTCGGACACGTAGCGCCGCGCTTGCCCCGGCGGCAGCCACCGGGAGAGGCGTGAAAAGCGTGGCGACCGGGCCGAGGAGTACTGCCCCGCCCCCGCTTCTGGCTCCGCCCCGCCCGGTGTCCGCCGCCGCCGGAGGGGGCGGACGGAGCAACCGCTAGTGCGCGGCGGATTCCCAGTCCGGTCCCACGCCCACCGATACGTCCAGCGGTGCCCGCAGCGACACCGCGCCCGCCATCTCGCGGCGGACGAGCTCCTCCACCTCGGTGCGCTCGCCCGGAGCGATCTCCAGGACGATTTCGTCGTGGACCTGGAGCAGCATGCGGGAGTCGAGCTCGGCCTCCGTCAGTGCGCGGTGCACGTTCAGCATGGCGATCTTGACGATGTCCGCGGCCGTGCCCTGGATCGGGGCGTTCAGCGCCATCCGCTCGGCCATCTCGCGGCGCTGGCGGTTGTCGCTGTTGAGGTCGGGGAGATACCGGCGGCGGCCCAGCATCGTCTCCGTGTACCCCGTCGCCCGGGCCTCGTCGACGGCACGGCGCAGATAGTCGCGGACCCCGCCGAACCGCTCGAAGTACGTGTCCATCAGGGCACGGGCCTCGCCCGCCTCGATGTTCAGCTGCTGCGAGAGACCGAACGCGGAGAGGCCGTACGCCAGGCCGTACGACATGGCCTTGATCTTGCGGCGCATCTCGGCGTCGACGGCGGAACCCTCGACGGAGAAGACCTGCGAGGCGACCGTGGTGTGCAGGTCCTCGCCCGACCCGAACGCCTCCAGGAGGCCCTCGTCCTCGGAGAGGTGAGCCATCACGCGCAGCTCGATCTGGCTGTAGTCCGCGGTCATCAGGGACTCGAAGCCCTCGCCGACCACGAAGCCACGGCGGATCGCGCGGCCCTCGTCGGTGCGGACGGGGATGTTCTGGAGGTTCGGGTCGGTGGAGGACAGGCGGCCCGTCGCCGCGACGGTCTGGTTGAACGTCGTGTGGATGCGGGTGTCCGCGGCGATCGACTTGATCAGGCCCTCGACCGTGACGCGGAGCTTCGCCTGCTCGCGGTGGCGCAGCATGATGACCGGCAGTTCGTTCTCGGTCTGGGCCGCGAGCCAGGCCAGGGCGTCGGCGTCCGTGGTGTAACCGGTCTTGGTCTTCTTCGTCTTGGGGAGGTTCAGCTCGCCGAAGAGGACTTCCTGGAGCTGCTTGGGCGAGCCGAGGTTGAACTCGTGGCCTGCCGCCGCGTGCGCCTCCTTCACCGCCTGCTGCACCGCGCCCGCGAACTGCTGCTCCATCGCCTCCAGATGGGTGCGGTCGGCCGCGATGCCGTGCCGCTCCAGGCGGGCGAGGAGGATGGACGTGGGCAGTTCGATGTCCGTCAGGAGATTGCCCGCGCCGACCTCCGGCAGCTTCTCGCCGAAGGCCGCGCCCAGGTCGAGGATCGTGCGGGCCTGCGACATCAGCGCGTCGGCCTCGGCCTGGTCGTCCTCCTCCGTACCGAAGGCGAGCTGCCCCTCGGCCGCCGAGGCGGGTGCCAGCTCCCGGCCCAGATATTCGAGGGACAGGGCGTCCAGGGCGAAGGAGCGGCGGCCGGGCTTGACCAGGTACGCGGCGAGCGCCGTGTCCATGCTGACGCCGTCCACCGTCCAGCCCTGCTCGGGGAAGACCCGCATCGTGGCCTTGGCGTTGTGCAGGACCTTGGGCTTCTTCGGGTCGGCGATCCAGGCGGCGAAGGCCTTCTCGTCGGCCTCGTCGAGGCGGGAGGGGTCGAACCAGGCCGCCGCTCCCCCGGCCGCGGCGAGGGCGACCTCGGTCACCGAGCCCGTGCCGAGGGCCCAGGTGTCGACCGTGGCCATGCCGAGGACGGCGTTGCCGTGCTCGGTGAGCCACGGGGCGAGCTCACCCGCGCCGATCACCGTGCCGTCCAGCTCCACGCCGGGCTCGGCCGGTGTCTGGTCGGCCTCCTCGGCGCCGGGGTCGACGGCCAGGAGCCGCTCGCGCAGCGAGGGGTTACGGATCTCCAGGGTGTCGAGGACCATGGCGAGGGCCGTGCGGTCGTACGGAGCGCGCTCCAGATCGGTGACCTGCTTGGGGAGCTCGACGTCGCGGACCATCTCCGTGAGGCGGCGGTTCAGCTTCACCGCGTCCAGGTGGTCGCGGAAGTTCTGCCCGGCCTTGCCCTTGACCTCCTCGGCGCGCTCGACGAGGTCCGCGAAGGAACCGAACTGGTTGATCCACTTCGCGGCGGTCTTCTCACCCACTCCCGGGATGCCGGGGAGGTTGTCGGACGGGTCGCCGCGCAGGGCCGCGAAGTCCGGATACTGGCTGGGCGTGAGGCCGTACTTCTCCTCGACCTTCTCCGGGGTGAAGCGCGTCAGCTCCGATACGCCCTTGGTCGGGTACAGCACGGTCACGTGGTCGGTGATCAGCTGGAAGGAGTCGCGGTCGCCGGTGACGATCAGGACGTCGAAGCCGGCCGCCTCGGCCTGGGTGGCGAGGGTGGCGATGACGTCGTCCGCCTCGAAGCCGTCCACCGCGAACCGCACGGCGTTCATCGCGTCGAGCACCTCGCCGATCAGCTCGACCTGCCCCTTGAACTCGTCCGGGGTCTTGGAGCGGTTCGCCTTGTACTCGGGGAACTCCGTGGAGCGCCACGTCTTGCGCGAGACGTCGAAGGCGACCGCGAAGTGCGTGGGCGCCTCGTCGCGCAGGGTGTTCGCCAGCATCGACGCGAAGCCGTAAATCGCGTTCGTCGGCTGGCCCGTCGCGGTCGTGAAGTTCTCCGCGGGCAGCGCGAAGAACGCCCGGTAGGCCAGGGAGTGCCCGTCCATGAGGAGCAGGCGCGGACGCTGCTCGCCACTCGGCTTCGTCGCGGTCTCGGACTTCTTCTTCGCTGCTTTTTCTGCCACGTCCCCGATCCTGCCACGCCCCACTGACACTCAGCCCCAACCCTCACCCGCGGCCGCTCCGTCAGCGGCGCGTGGGAGGATCGGAGACATAGCTCACGCACGTGCTCGAAGGGGAGCCGACCATGGCAAGGAAGTCGCCCAAGGGTGATCCGGTCCAGGACGCGCCGCAGGTCGCGGAGGTCCAGCACGCCGCGGCGGGCCTTCCCGCCATCGGGCACTCGCTGCGCATGGCCCAGCAGCAGATGGGGGTGCGCCGCACGGCGCTGACGCTGCTCCGGGTCAATCAGAAGGACGGCTTCGACTGCCCCGGCTGCGCCTGGCCCGAGCCCGAGCACCGGCACGCGGCGGAGTTCTGCGAGAACGGCGCGAAGGCGGTCGCCGAGGAGGCCACGCTGCGCCGCGTCACCCCCGACTTCTTCGCCGCGCACCCCGTGGCCGACCTGGCGACGCGCAGTGGGTACTGGCTGGGCCAGCAAGGCCGCCTCACCCACCCGATGTATCTGGCCGAGGGCGCCGAGCGCTACGAACCCGTCCCCTGGGAGCGGGCCTTCGACATCATCGGCGAGGAACTGGCCGCCCTTGACAGCCCGGACGAGTCCGTCTATTACACCTCGGGCCGCACCAGCAACGAAGCGGCGTTCCTGTACCAACTGTTCGCCCGTGAGCTGGGCACGAACAATCTGCCCGACTGCTCGAACATGTGCCATGAGTCGTCGGGCTCCGCGCTCACCGAGACGATCGGCGTCGGCAAGGGCAGCGTCCTCCTGGAGGACCTCTACAAGTCGGATCTGATCATCGTCGCCGGGCAGAACCCCGGCACGAACCATCCGCGCATGCTCTCCGCCCTGGAGAAGGCGAAGCACAACGGCGCGAAGATCATCACGGTCAATCCGCTGCCCGAGGCCGGCCTGGAGCGCTTCAAGAACCCGCAGACCCCGCAGGGCATGCTCAAGGGCACCGCCCTCACCGACCTCTTCCTGCAGATCCGCCTCGGCGGCGACCAGGCCCTGTTCCGCCTCCTCAACAAGCTCATCGTGGAGACGGAGGGCGCCGTGGACGAGGAGTTCGTCCGCGAACACACCCATGGGTACGAGGAGTTCACCGAGGCCGCGCGCGCCGCCGACTGGGACGAGACCCTCGCCGCGACCGGCCTCACCCGCGAGGACATCGGGGAGGCCCTCGCCATGGTCCTCGCGTCGAAGCGCACCGTCGTGTGCTGGGCGATGGGCCTGACCCAGCACAAGCACGCCGTGCCGACCATCCGCGAGGTCGTCAACTTCCTTCTGCTGCGGGGCAACATCGGCCGCCCCGGCGCGGGCGTGTGTCCGGTGCGCGGGCACTCGAACGTGCAGGGCGACCGCACGATGGGCATCTTCGAGCGGCCCGCGCCTGCCTTCCTCGACGCCTTGGAGAAGGAGTTCGGTTTCGCGCCGCCGCGCGAGCACGGCCTGGACGTCGTCCGCGCCATCGAGGCACTGCGGGACGGCAAGGCGAAGGTGTTCTTCGCGATGGGCGGCAACTTCGTGGCGGCCTCGCCCGACACGGAGGTGACGGAGGCGGCGATGCGCAAGGCCCGCCTGACCGTCCACGTGTCGACGAAGCTGAACCGCTCGCACGCCGTCACGGGCGCGCGCGCCCTGATCCTGCCGACCCTCGGGCGCACCGAGCGGGACCTCCAGGGCGGCCCGGAAGGGAAAGGCACAGAGCAGTTCGTCACCGTCGAGGACTCCATGGGCATGGTGCACGCGTCCCGCGGCCGCCTGGAGCCCGCCAGCCCGCACCTGCTCTCCGAGCCGGCCATCGTGTGCCGCCTGGCCCGCCGGGTCCTGGGGCCCGAATCGGCCACCCCCTGGGAGGAGTTCGAGAAGGACTACGCCACGGTGCGCGACCGCATCGCGCGCGTGATCCCCGGCTTCGAGGACTTCAACGCCAAGGTGGCGGACCCCGCGGGCTTCGCCCTGCCGCACGCCCCGCGCGACGAGCGCCGCTTCCCCACGGCCACCGGCAAGGCCAACTTCACCGCGGCGCCGGTGGAGTTCCCCGCCCTGCCCAAGGGCCGCCTCCTGCTGCAGACGCTGCGCTCGCACGACCAGTACAACACCACGATCTACGGCCTCGACGACCGCTACAGGGGCATCAAGAACGGCCGTCGTGTCGTCCTGGTGAACCCCGATGACGCCCGTGAGCTGAGCCTGGCCGACGGGTCGTACGCGGACCTCGTGAGCGAGTGGCGGGACGGCGTCGAGCGGCGCGCGCCGGGCTTCCGGATCGTGCACTATCCGACGGCCCGGGGCTGCGCGGCGGCGTACTACCCGGAGACGAACGTCCTGATCCCGCTGGACGCGACCGCCGACACCAGCAACACCCCCGCCAGCAAGTCCGTCGTCGTACGCCTGGAACAATCGGGGACCGACTGAGCGTTCGCTCAGTGACGGTGAGGACGACGAACGGAGCCGGGCCCCATGGGCGAGCAGCACAGCGTGAAGTTCCCGCAAGAGGTCATCGACGAGTACGCCGCGCTCGGCGTCGACCTGCCCGCCCTGTTCTCCGCGGGCGACCTGGGCACCAGGATGGGCGTCGAGATCCTCGAGGCCTCCGCCGACCGCGTCGTGGGCACCATGCCGGTCGAGGGCAACACCCAGCCGTACGGCCTGCTGCACGGCGGCGCGTCCGCCGTCCTCGCCGAGACCCTCGGCTCGGTCGGCTCGATGCTGCACGGCGGGAGCACCAAGCTCGCCGTCGGCGTCGACCTCAACTGCACACACCACCGCGGCGCGCGTTCGGGCCTGGTCACCGGTGTGGCGACGCCCGTGCACCGGGGCCGCTCCACGGCGACGTACGAGATCGTGATCACCGACGAGCAGGACAAGCGGGTGTGCACCGCGCGGCTGACCTGCCTGCTGCGCGACACGCAGGCCAACGGCGCCGCGGCGTAAGGCGGTTGGGAGCGGGCGCGCCTCGCGGGGGCAGGTCCACCCAGGCGCGCCCCACGCATTGTCGGGACGTGCGGCCCCGGTCTAGCGTCGGTGCATGAGGCACCGGAAACAGCTCTGTGCGCTCGCTCTCACCACTCTCCTCGCCACCCCCCTCACCCAGGGATGCGACGGCGGCTCTCCGACCGCCGAAACCCCCGCGCCCTCCCCCGCCACCACTTCTCCCGAGGACCTCTGCACGGCCCTGATCACCAAGTGGGCGCGGCAGATCTACGACTCGGGCAAGGAGACCTACGGCGACTACCAGTCGATGGGCCTCTCCAACGGCCAGTACATGATCCTGCGGGACACCCTCGACCAGGCCCGTGCCGAGCGCGAGCGCCAAGGAGCCGACGCCGGACGCGAGTTGATCACCCGTCAGGCCCGCGAGCGCTGCGCGGAGCGCTACCGCCACGGGAAGCCGAGCGGCGGGCCGTGGGTGTGAACGCCATCGGCCCCATCGAGCCCGGCGAGAACACCTACGACGCCCGCGCCACCGTCCCGGATCCGGCCACCGCCCCCGCCCGGCCCCGCCCGCTCCTCACCCGGCGCCGCCGCATCACCCTGGCCCTCGCCGCGGCCGCGACCGTCGCAGCCGCCGGTCTCAGCCTCCACCTGACCCGCCCCCGGCCCCCCGCGCCCCCGCCACCGCTCCACCCGTCGCAGACCGTGTCCGTGACCTACCGGGGCGACATGACGCACCCACGGGCCGGCGGCCGCACGTTCCGCTTCACCGTCGCCCTGCGCCAGGACTCGGGGCCTCCGGTGTCCGTCAGACGGATCGCGCAGCCGTCGGCGGCGCTGTCGGTCACCGTCGCGCCCCATACCCCATTCACCGTGAAAACGGGAACCCCTCGGACGGCACGTATCACGATGCACATTCGCGAATGTGGAAATGTGCAGCGGAATGCCGGACTCCCTTTCCTGGCGGTAACACTGCGTAATGCGCGCGCAATACAGGAACAGGCCTTCATCCTCGGCGAGAGGTACGCAAAAGATCTTTCCCGGGCCCTGACAGCCGCATGCCCCCCGAACACTGATGTCATGAGTAAAACACCCTGACAGTCCTGCAAGTTCTCAGCATGCGGGATGCGCCGAAGACGGCCTATTCCGCCCCAACCACCCCCTGAGTTCCAGCGCGGAATACTCCGTGGCATAACAAGAGCGTCACACCTTTGGCCTGACCACTCCACCTGGAACAAAGCGGCCCTTAGAGTCACGGCCAGTCACCGCGCCCACCGGATTCCTGTCAGTTCGGTTCCGCGCTCGACTCGGCCACCCAACAGGGGACGGCCGTGCCAGGGGAAAGGACTGATCGTGCGTCAACGTTCGCTCATAGCCATCACCGCTGCACTCACCGCGGGGGCACTCACCCTCACCGCCTGTGGCTCACGCGACGACAAGGACAAGGATGACGCCGGGGGCGGCGGAACCACCGTGGTCATCGGCGTCGACGCGCCGCTGACCGGCGACTTGTCCGCGCTGGGCCTCGGCATCCGCAACTCCGTGGATCTCGCCGCCAAGCAAGCCAACGCGAAGAAGTACGTCGAAGGCATCACCTTCAAGGTGGAGTCCGCCGACGACCAGGGACAGCCCGCCTCAGGCCAGACCAACGCGACCAAGTTCGTCGCGAACAAGGAAATCCTCGGCGCCGTCGGCCCCCTGAACTCCTCCGTCGGCGAGTCGATGCAGAAAGTCTTCGACGACGCGAAGCTCGTCCAGGTCTCCCCCGCCAACACCAACCCGGCCATGACCCAGGGCCAGGACTGGAACGGCGGCAAGAAGGTCCGCCCGTACAAGGCCTACTTCCGTACCGCCACCACGGACGCCGTCCAGGGACCCTTCGCAGCGCAGTACCTGTACAACGACGCGAAGAAGAAGAAGGTCTTCGTGGTCGACGACAAGAAGACCTACGGCGCCGGCCTCGCCGCCACCTTCAAGGACGAGTTCACCAAGCTCGGCGGCAAGGTCGCCGGCACCGAGCACGTGAACCCGGACACCAAGGACTTCGGCGCCGTCGCCACAAAGATCAAGAACTCCGACGCGGACGTCGTCTACTACGGCGGCGAATACCCCGCGGCCGGCCCCCTCAGCAAGCAGATGAAGAAGGCCGGAGCCAACATCCCGCTCGTCGGCGGCGACGGCATCTACAGCGCCGACTTCGTCAAGCTCGCCGGCAAGGAGGGCAAGGGCGACATGGCCACCTCCATCGGCCAGCCCGTCGAGGAACTGCCCTCCGCCAAGGAGTTCATCGCCAACTACAAGAAGGCCGGCTACAAGGAGGCCTACGAGGCCTACGGCGGCTACTCCTACGACTCGGCCTGGGCCGTCATCGAAGCAGTCAAGAAGGTCGTCGAGGACAACGACGGCAAACTGCCCGACGACGCCCGCGCCAAGATCGTCGAGGCGATGCAGGACGTCTCCTTCGACGGCGTGACCGGCAAGGTCTCCTTCGACGAATACGGCGACGCGACCAACAAGCAACTCACCGTGTACGAGGTCAAGTCCACCGAGGACCCGACCAAGGGCTGGAAGCCGGTCAAGTCCGGCACCTTCACCGGCTGACCAACCCCGCAGCACGACACCACCGAGCGGATCGCGGAGCTGTACGCGCCGGAGAC